>NZ_JAHLEM010000906.1 GCF_018883605.1 Streptomyces niphimycinicus
CCCGGGGCCGCCCGCTCCATACGGCGACCTGGGCACGCCCTGCGGCGGAGTCACCCCGGGATCCACGGCAGCGGGCCCCGCCGCGGCGCGGCGCCGTCCGGTGCCCGGTCTGTCGTCCTCCGAGGCCGTACCGGATGCGGTGTGCTCGACGAACTCGGGGCCCGAGCCGTGCCCCTGCCCGGAGCCCGCCGCCGCGGACCGGCGCTCCCGGCCCTCCTGGCTGCCACGTGCGCTGTGTTTACCCACGCGCCGCACCGCTCCCGTCCGCACCGGACGCCGGTACGGCCCCCCGCGCCTTCCGGCTGTCCCGGTCATCTCGTTCTTCAACGCCATCGAGCAGCTCGCGCATCCCGCGCGCCACCGCTTCGGGATACTCCATCATCGCCACATGCCCGGCGTCCAACAGCGTCAACAGACGCGAGTCGCGGAAGGTGGCGTTCGCCCGCTGCGCCATCCTTATGGACACCAGTTGGTCGCGGCCGCCGTAGACGAGCAGCGTCGGGGCGAGCACCCGCTCGGCCTGGCGCCAGAGGGAGTGCTGGCCGCCCAGGGTGTACGAGTCGACGACACCGCGTGCCGAGCGGCTCAGCGCGTCCCAGAAGTACGGGAGGGCGAGCCGGCGCTCGAACTCCTCGACGGCATAGGCGAAGTCCTCCCGACTGACAAGGGACGGGTCGCCGAAAGTGAGCAACATCACTTCGCGGGTGCGCCGCTCCGCGTCCCAGTCCCTCGTCATGCGGGTGAACAGCCGGGTCACCCCGGGGACCGCGAGCAGACCGGTCGGCACCGCGGTGCGCTGCGGGCGCAGCTCGGGCAGCGCGGGCGAGACGAGGGTGAGAGTGCGCACCAGATCCGGCCGCACCGCCGCGACGCGCGTGGCGATCGAGCCGCCCATCGAGTTGCCGACCAGATGGACGGGGCCGCGGTCCTGGGCGTCGAGATAGCGGATCACGGCGCGGGCGTGGGCGGTTATGGAGTAGTTGCCGTCGTCCGGCGGCGGGGAGTCGCCGAAACCGGGGAGGTCGAGCGCCTCGCCCTCCACCCGGTCGGCGAGCAGCTCCATGAGCGCCGACCAGTTCTGCGAGGAGCCGCCGAGGCCGTGCACGAAGAGCGCGGGCGGCAGCCCGGAGGTGGCCGGCGGACGGCAGCGCACGGTCATCGTGAGCCCCGGAAGGGAAGCGGTCCGCAGCTTCTCACCCGCCCCGACCCGCACGGACCTCGCGGGCGGCACCGCCGCGACGATGCGGGCTTCCGGCGGCTCGGTCGAAGACATGCGCCAATGTTACGAGACGATCACGCGCGCGACCGTGTGTTCACGCTCACAGACCGCGTAGCGTCCGAAAGTGACCTCTCCTAGGCTCGTAAGTCACAGGGGCGATCGCCTTGCCCCTGGGTAGTCACGAGTAGTCGCCAGTGGGTAAGCCCTCAGTGGGAGGCCATCACGGGCGGCCGTCAGTGGCAGCCGCCACAGGGCACAGGGAAGGGGAGTACATGTCCATCGACCCAACCGACCCCGACACCTTCGAGGACTCCGTCGAGAACACCGACGAAACCGCCGTGTACGACGTCGAGGCTCCCGAGGCGGACGCCGCCGAACAACATCGCGAGGTGATCGCCCACCGCGACGAACCGCCCAGGGCGGACGAGTTCGTGGAAGCCAACGAGGCCGACCGCGCGGAACAGGCCCGGGTGGTCGAGGTGAACGAGGAGGAGTACCGATGACCTGCGTCATTTGTGGGCTTTTCATAGAGTCCGGTCCGTGAAATTCTCCGCACGAACCGCGCGCCGCCCTGTTACCGAAAAGTACGATGGCGGACGCGATGGACATCGTGCAAAGGGATCATTCATTGGGAGGCGGCGTGACAGCCATCGAGCAGACCGAGGCGCGCCCACGGGGTACGCGCCTTCCGCGCCGAGCCCGACGTAATCAGCTCCTGGGGGCCGCTCAGGAGGTCTTCGTGGCCCAGGGCTACCACGCGGCCGCGATGGATGACATCGCCGAGCGCGCCGGGGTCAGCAAGCCGGTGCTCTACCAGCACTTCCCGGGCAAGCTGGAGCTCTATCTCGCCCTGCTCGACCAGCACTGCGAGTCCCTGCTGCACGCGGTGCGCACCGCGCTCGCCTCGACCACCGAGAACAAGCAGCGCGTCGCGGCGACCATGGAGGCGTACTTCGCCTACGTCGAGGAAGAAGGCGGCGCCTTCCGGCTCGTCTTCGAGTCCGATCTGACCAACGAGCCCGCGGTGCGCGAGCGCGTGGACCGCGTCTCGCTCCAGTGCGCCGAGGCGATCAGCGAGGTCATCGCCGAGGACACCGGGCTGTCCAGGGACGAATCGATGCTGCTGGCCGTGGGCCTCGGCGGGATCTCCCAGGTGGTCGCGCGCTACTGGCTCTCCAGCGAGAGCGAGGTGCCGCGGGAGACCGCCGTGCAGTTGCTCACCTCGCTGGCCTGGCGCGGTATCGCGGGCTTCCCGCTGCACGGGGCCGAAGGCGGCCACTGAGCCGCCCGGGCGCCATTTCCGGCCACGAGGGCGCGGGACCGCGAGCGCTCGGGAGCGCTGAGCACTCGTGGCCGCTGAGCGCACGGGACCGCGAGGGGCGTGTTCGCGGGCGGCGGGTGTGTTCGCTTCTGGCGTGCGCCCGCGGCCCCCGGCGGGTGTCCCGGCACGGCTAGTGTGTGCTGGGTACAGCGCGGATGGCCGCGCTACCCCAAATGACCGTCGGAGGGACAAGGCCGTGGAGGTCAAGATCGGCGTGCAGCACGCGCCCCGCGAGATCACTTTGGAGAGCGGGCAGTCTGCCGAGGAGGTCGAGCGCCTGGTGGCCGAGGCGCTCGGCGGCAAGGCTCAGGTGCTGATCCTGGAGGACAGCCACGGCCGTAAGGTCCTGATCCCGGCCGACCGGCTCGCCTACATCGAGCTGGGCGAGCCGAGCGCCCGCAAGGTCGGTTTCGGCGCGGCCTGACGTATTCAGCCGACGGCGGCGGGGTCCGGTGAATTTCCACCGGACCCCGCCGCCTTTTGTGCGCGCGCTCGCACGCCCCCGGCACGCCGGGCACCACAGACCGCCCCCGTGGGCAGGGTTGCCCTCGCCCGGGCGGGGGTAGGACGGGCACGACCGACGCGTGATCACGTGTCGGTTCCGATCCGCTTACGGGAAGGACGCGCCAATGCTGTT
>NZ_JAHLEM010000907.1 GCF_018883605.1 Streptomyces niphimycinicus
CCGGCACGCCGGGCACCACAGACCGCCCCCGTGGGCAGGGTTGCCCTCGCCCGGGCGGGGGTAGGACGGGCACGACCGACGCGTGATCACGTGTCGGTTCCGATCCGCTTACGGGAAGGACGCGCCAATGCTGTTCTGGGAAGCGCTCGCCTCGGTACTGATCGGTCTCGTCATCGCGTACGGGGCGCTTCAACGGCTCCCCCGAAGGCTGCCCGCGCGGCGCCTCGTCCTGTCCACCGGCCCCGCCGCCGCGCTGCTGGGCGCCCTGCTGACCCATACGGTGCTGGGCTCGGGACACACCGCCCCCGTGCTGATCGTCGCGCTCGGCTTCGCCGCTGCCCTGCTGTCGCTGCTCATCCGCCCCGCCAGGACGCGCCGCCGGCGTTCGGTCCCGGCGTAGGCCCTGTCCGGCAGGTCCCGCAGGTCTGGAGGTCCGGCAGGTCCGGCAGGTCTTCGCGGTCCCGCGACGCCTGGCACCGCGCCCCCGGATACCGCTAGGGGCGCCCCCTGGGAGGCGCCCCCGCTCCAGACGCCGAGGTGACCGGCGCGAAGATCCGCCGGAAAGGCTCAGGCGGCGAGCCCCAGGGCGGCCATCCGCTTGGTGTGGGCCTCGGTGATCCGTGAGAACATCCGGCCCACCTCCGCCAGGTCGAAACCGCCCGCCAACCCGCCGACCAGCATCGTGGAGAGCGCGTCGCGGTCCGCGACCACCCGCTGGGCCTGCGACAGCGCCTCGCCCATCAGCCGCCGCGCCCACAGCGCCAGCCGCCCGCCGACCCGCGGATCGGCCTCGATCGCGGCACGCACCTTCTCGATCGCGAACGAGGCGTGGCCGGTGTCGTCGAGCACCTGGAGCACCAGATCACGGGTGTCGGAGTCCAGCCGGGCCGCGACCTCGCGGTAGAAGTCACTGGCGATCGAGTCGCCCACGTACGCCTTGACCAGGCCCTCCAGCCAGTCGGACGGCGCGGTCTGGCGGTGGAACCCGTCCAGGGCCGCGGCGAACGGCTCCATCGCCGCCGTCGGCTCCTCGCCGACCGCCGAGAGCCGGCCCCGAAGCCGCTCGAAGTGGTGGAACTCGGCGGACGCCATCTTCGCCAGCTCCGCCTTGTCCTCGAGCGTGGGCGCCAGCTTGGCGTCCTCCGCCAGCCGCTCGAAGGCGGCCAGCTCGCCGTAGGCGAGGGCGCCGAGCAGATCCACCACGGCGGCCCGGTACTGCGGATCGGCGGCCGCCGTGTCCCAGTTCTGGGCGGCGATCCCGGTGGGCGCCGGGGCCTTCTCCCCGCCGCCCTCCCCCGAAGCTGCGTGGTCCCCGGCGCGGTCCCCTGCGTGGTCACCGGCGGTCGCGGCGGGCGTCTCAGGCGTGTCAGGCGTCTCCATGGAGCGCACAATAGCCCGCTCCGCGCCCCGGGGAAGGCCCTGGTCAGCCATGCCCACGGAGGCCCCGCATCGGACAGCCCGGTCACAGATGCGTGCTTCCGGGGTACAGTGATAAATGTGCCCGTCGAGTATCGGCGGGTTGTTCCACGAATGCGGATGCCCGGTCGGTGGCCCGATCGGCTCCAAACCCGACCGCCCTCCGCGCGGCGCGCACCACCTATGCGCACGGCAGGAGGGACCCGCTCGCGGCGTGAGCGCTCGAGCGAAGGCCGTGGTCCCGCACCGAACCGGCCATCCCCAAGGCCGGTGCACCCGGGCGCCGTGCGACCCCCTTCGCCGCTTCTCGCCGCGTCTCACAGAAGAGGCAAGCATCCTGACCACTTTCCGAGAACTCGGGATCCTCCCCGAGACGGCCGAGGCCCTGGAAGCCGTCGGCATCACGTCCCCGTTCCCCATCCAGGAGATGACGCTTCCGGTTGCCCTCTCCGGCACCGACGTCATCGGCCAGGCGAAGACCGGCACCGGCAAGACGCTGGGCTTCGGCCTGCCCCTGCTGGAGCGCGTTGTCGTCTCCGCGGACGTCGAGGCGGGCCGGGCCAAGCCCGAGCAGCTCACCGACGCCCCGCAGGCGCTCGTGGTCGTCCCCACCCGCGAGCTGTGCCAGCAGGTGACCAACGACCTTCTGACGGCCGGCAAGGTCCGCGCCGTCCGCGTCCTGTCGATCTACGGCGGTCGCGCCTACGAACCGCAGGTCGAGGCCCTGAAGAAGGGCGTCGACGTGGTCGTCGGCACCCCGGGCCGGCTGCTGGACCTGGCGGGCCAGAAGAAGCTGCGGCTCTCCTCCGTCAAGGCGCTCGTCCTGGACGAGGCCGATGAAATGCTCGACCTGGGCTTCCTGCCCGACGTCGAGAAGATCATCCAGTTGCTGCCCGCCAAGCGCCAGACGATGCTCTTCTCGGCCACCATGCCGGGCCAGGTCATCTCGCTGGCCCGGCGCTATATGTCGCAGCCCACGCACATCCGCGCCACCGCGCCGGATGATGAGGGCGCGACCGTGGCCAACATCACCCAGCATGTCTTCCGCGCCCACTCCATGGACAAGCCGGAGGTCGTGGCGCGGGTGCTTCAGGCCGAGGGCCGCGGTCTCGCGATGATCTTCTGCCGGACGAAGCGGACCGCCGCCGACATCGCCGATCAGCTCGCACGCCGTGGCTTCGCCTCCGGCGCGGTCCACGGCGACCTCGGCCAGGGGGCGCGCGAGCAGGCGCTGCGCGCCTTCCGCAACGGCAAGGTCGACGTGCTGGTGTGCACCGACGTCGCCGCGCGCGGTATCGATGTCGAGGGCGTCACGCATGTGATCAATTACCAGTCGCCCGAGGACGAGAAGACCTATCTGCACCGCATCGGCCGTACGGGTCGCGCGGGCGCCTCGGGTATCGCGATCACGCTCGTCGACTGGGACGACATCCCGCGCTGGCAGCTCATCAACAAGGCCCTGGACCTGGCGTTCCATGAGCCGGAGGAGACGTACTCCACCTCCGAGCACCTCTTCGAGCTGCTGAACATCCCCGAGGGCACCACCGGTGTGCTCCCGCGTGGTGAGCGCACCCGGGCCGGGCTCGCCGCCGAGGAGATCGAGGACCTGGGCGAGACCGGAGGCCGGGGTGGCCGCGGCCGCCGGGCCGCCGCTCCGGCCACGGAGGAGCGTCCCCCGCGCAGCCGCCGGGTACGCCGCCGCACCCGTGGCGGTCTGTCCACGGACGGCACGGG
>NZ_JAHLEM010000908.1 GCF_018883605.1 Streptomyces niphimycinicus
TAGGAGATGCGGCGCTGCTCGCCGTACCAGGCCCGCGTGCGCTCATCCAACGCCTTGTTGTACACCAGGCGGACACAGCCGAACGTGCGCGACAGCTCAGCCGCCTGCTCGTCCGTGGGGTAAAAGCGGTACTTGAACGCCCGCTTGACCTGCTGCGCCACACCTCACACTCTATCAGCCCCCGTGTAAGGGGCGAGTGTCGGCCGGTGACCGCAGACGCCGAATCGCCCTGACGGCGATCCGGCTTTCCCTGCCCTGCTCCGCAGGAGCTTCGTTTCCTCCCCCGGCTGAAGCCGGGGGTATCCACGAAAAAGAACCCCGATGAAGTACATCCACGCTGCCCACCCCCACCGCGCCGGCCCTGTTCCTCACTGAGGCAGACGGCCGCCCTCCGGGAAGCACGTGCACCCCCAAATAGCGTCACTCCAGGACCCTGACTGCCTTCACGATGGCGGCAGCTCAGTG
>NZ_JAHLEM010000909.1 GCF_018883605.1 Streptomyces niphimycinicus
AAGAACCCCGATGAAGTACATCCACGCTGCCCACCCCCACCGCGCCGGCCCTGTTCCTCACTGAGGCAGACGGCCGCCCTCCGGGAAGCACGTGCACCCCCAAATAGCGTCACTCCAGGACCCTGACTGCCTTCACGATGGCGGCAGCTCAGTGTCGAGTCTCTCGGCAGGCACTCGCTCGATGCGGGTCCAGCCCCTCCAGCCCCGCTCCTCCAGAATCGCCAACAGCCGCGCGGCGTGCGGTGAGGACTCGACCATGGTTGAGTCCAGCAGGTCGACAAACTGATCGTCGATGCCGTCATCGGCACCCACCTCGCCGGCCTCCACAGCACGAACCATCAAGCGTTCCATGATGTCGGCGACCTCGACGATCCGCGGATCGTCGGCCGGCCAGTCGAGTGCCCCGCTGAGAAGGCTGTAGAGCTTCACCATCTCGGGGTCGTCCAGCTCCTCGTGCTTCTTGGCGATCACGGAGTCGATCGAATGCGGCACCTGGGCAGCGATCATGATCCAGGCGTCCCGCTCCATCTCGATGTACCGCTCCTCAACGCCGAGACCGCGCAGCCGGTCGAGGTAGTCCACAACGCTCTGCGGAAGCGCCAGGTGCTCTCCGGCGGCGAGCCTGGCGAGTCGGCTGCGAGTGTCCTGCAACCGCCGGATCTCGGCACGCAGGGCCTTGTCGATCTCCTGGACGCTGCCGGCGAACTCCTCCGGGCCGGCGGCGAGGAGTTCCTGCACCCGAGCCAGCGGCACGCCGGCGTCTGCGAGGGTGCGGATCCGGATCAGTCGCACGACCGCGACGGCGTCGTAGGTCCGGTATCCGGACCGGTCGCGCTCGGGCTCCGGCAGCAACCCGATCCGGTGGTAGTGACGTACCGCCCGCACCGTCACCCCGGCGTACGCCGCAAGCTGGCTGATGGTGAGCATGGGTCTCAGCCTGCCTCAGGCGATCTTCCGGCGATAGGCGGCCATCGCGAAGATGTACGCCACGACGAGGATGCTGACGCACCACGCGAGGGCGGTCCAGATGTCGTCGCCGACCGGCTGCTGGGCGAACAGGTTGCGGATCGTGTTGACGATCGACGTCACCGGCTGATGTTCGGCGAACCAGCGCACCGGGCCGGGCATCGTCTTTGTGCGCACGAACGCCGAACTGACGAACGGCAGGAAGATGAGCGGGTAGGCGAACGCGCCCGCTCCCTCGACCGACGACGCACAGAGCCCGGGGATCACGGCGAGCCAGGTCAGCGCCAGGGTGAACAAGAGCAGGATGCCGGCGACCGCGAGCCATGCCGACACTCCTGCCCCTGAGCGGAAGCCCATGAGCACAGCGACGCCCGCGACGAGCACGAGCGCGATCACGTTGGCGACCAGTGAGGTGACGACGTGAGCCCACAGCACACCCGACCGCGCGATCGGCATGGACTGGAATCGCTCGAAGATCCCGCTCTTCACATCGGTGAACAGCCGGTACGCGGTGTAGGAGATGCCCGATGCGATGGTCATGAGCAGGATGCCGGGCAGCATGTAGTTCACATACGAAACCGACCCGGTATCAATGGCGCCGCCGAACACGTAGACGAACATCAACATCATGGCGACCGGCGTGATGGCGGTCGTGATGATGGTGTCCATGCTGCGTGTGACATGGCGCAGGGTCCGCCCCGTGAGCGCGACAGTGTCGTTGAAGAAGTACGCGGTCATCCTCGTCCCCCAGTTGTCGTGCCAGTGACGTCGCTCTTGTCGATGCCCCCGACGACTGCGAGGAAGATCTCCTCGAGAGTCGGCTGCTTCTCGACGTACTCGACCTTGGCGGGCGGGAAGAGCTGCTTGAGCTCGGCGAGGGTGCCGTTCACGATGATCCGACCCTGGTGGAGGATCGCGATCCGGTCGGCCAATTGCTCGGCCTCGTCCAGATACTGCGTGGTGAGCAGCACCGTCGTTCCATGGCCGGCGAGCTCCTTGACCGCATCCCACACCTCGATGCGCGCCTCGGGGTCGAGCCCGGCCGCGGAGCTGCTCACCGCCGTGAACAACGGCGAGCGGTTCGATGAGGCGAGCGGGCTGCCGCTGCCTGAGCTGCGCAAGCTCAATGACGTGAGTTGGTACCAGCACGCTCGCGACTACATCGAGATGAAGTGGCCGGCCGCACCCGCGAAGACCCGGACCGGCTTGGCCGAGGCCATGGCCAGTGCCACCCCAGCCTTGGTCAGTACGCGCCGCGGCATGCCGGATGCTCGGCAACTTCGCCGCGGGCTGTATAGCTGGGCTTTCAACCTGAAGCGATGGACGGAGGACCCGCACGCAGACGTACAGCGCACTCTGGAATGGGTCGAGCGGAACACGGTGCCCATGAGCGCCTTGGATGATCCGCTGCTGCTCCGGAAGGTGCTCACCGCCTTCGCCGCGCGTCTGGACGGCAAGACCGTCGCTGCCTCGGTGTTCCGGCCCAAGCGGGCCATCTTCCACAACGCCCTTGAGTTCGCGGTGGAGGCCCGGCGACTCGATGTCAACCCGCTTCCGCAAGTGCAGTGGTCCCTCCCTAAGCCTGTTGAGCAGGTGGACTCCGGGTCCGTGGTCAACCCACGGCAAGCCCGTCAGCTACTGGACGCCGTAGGCGAGCAGGGCGACCGAGGGAAGCACCTCCGGGCGTTCTTCGGGTGCCTCCTCTACCACGCTGGACTACGGCCAGATGAGGCCGTGTGGCTCCGCCGCGAGAACTGCGAGCTTCCCTTGGAAGGGTGGGGCGCGCTGCACCTCGACGGCTCCCGTCCGGGCGTCGGAAGTTCATGGACCGACTCCGGCGCCGCCCACGACCAGCGGGGCCTGAAATGGCGACCGGAGAAGGAAGTGCGGCACGTCCCGATTCCGCCCGTCTTGGTGACCATGCTGCGGGAGCACCTGGAGACCTACGGCACGGCCCCCGACGGCCGACTCTTCCGGACCGCCCGCGGTGGGCTGGTGCAGGAGAGCGGCTACGGGGAGGTCTGGGCGCGGGCCCGAATGGCGGCGTTCGGGCCCGCGCCGCAGCCGCACCGTCCCGGTGCTCGGCCGTATGACCTACGCCACGCTTGCGTCTCGATGTGGCTGAACTCGGGAGTGGCCCCTGTGGAAGCCGCTCGCCGCGGGTCACACGGTGGCCGTGCTGCTGAAGGTCTACGCGAAGTGTCTGGACGGCGCCACAGCCATGGCGAACGCCCGGATCGATGAGGCACTGAAGAACTGGGGATGATCCCCGAGCGTGCCCCACGCATGCCCCACACGCAGTGGTCAGCACGCGAGATCAGGTGAGACACAGTGGGATGGACCGCCCATTCCGGGCGTGATCCTCACTCCCTGAACGAGAACGACCCCCGACCGCGTTTCCGCAGTTCAGGGGCCGTATCCCTCGTGTGGCGGCGCCAGGATTCGAACCTGGGTAGGCTAAGCCGACGGATTTACAGTCCGCTCCCATTGGCCACTCGGGCACACCGCCTGGGATGTGGCCAGGTGCCCCGCTCTCGCGGTGCTGCTCCCTGGCAACGACGTAAACAATACCTGATGTGCGGGGGTGCTTCGCCACCCGGTTGATCGCCTCTGGATCATGGCTGAGATCGCTAGGCTGGCCGGAGCGGTCCGCTGGGCCGTGCCACTGACGGATCTACGTACGAGGAGCCAACTCAAGATGGCCGACTCCAGTTTCGACATCGTCTCGAAGGTCGAGCGGCAGGAGGTCGACAACGCTCTGAACCAGGCGAGCCGCGAGATCTCCCAGCGCTACGACTTCAAAAACGTCGGCGCCTCGATCGAGTGGTCGGGCGAGCGGATCGAGATGCGAGCCAACTCCGAGGAGCGGGTCAAGGCGATCCTCGACGTCTTCCAGTCCAAGCTGGTCAAGCGCGGGATCTCGCTGAAGGCCCTGGACGCGGGTGAGCCCCAGGCGTCGGGCAAGGAGTACAAGATCTTCGCCTCGCTTCAGGAGGGGATCTCGCAGGAGAACGCGAAGAAGGTCGCCAAGATCATCCGCGATGAGGGGCCCAAGGGCGTCAAGGCGCAGGTGCAGGGCGAGGAGCTGCGGGTGACGTCCAAGAGCCGGGATGATCTACAGGCCGTGATCGCCCTGCTCAAGGGCAAGGACCTGGACTTCGCGGTGCAGTTCGTGAACTACCGGTAGCCGGCACTCGGACCGGTGCGGCAGGGGCGGTGCGGCGTGGCCGTGCCGCCCCTGGCGTTGTCGGCGGGCGGGTCAGCGGTGGCCGAAGGGCTGGTCGGTGGGGACGATCTCGACGCCGAGGGGGGCCAGGGAGATCGGGATGAGCTTGAAGTTGGCCAGGCCCAGGGGGATGCCGATGATCGTGAGGCAGAGTGCGACGCCGGTGATCAGGTGGCCGAGCGCCAGCCACCAGCCCGCGAGGATGAGCCACAGGACGTTGCCGACGCAGGAGGCGGCTCCGGCGTCGGGGCGCGGGACGGTGGTGCGGCCGAAGGGCCACAGGGCGAAGCCGGCGATGCGCCAGGAGGCGAGCGCGAGGGGGATGCCGATGATCGTGAGGCAGAGGAGGACGCCGGCGAGCACGTAGAGGATCGCCATCCACAGGCCGGCGAAGATCAGCCAGATGAGGTTCAGGAGGGTTTTCACGGTTGGTGTCCTCCCATCTGCTCGAGTCGTGCGATGCGCTCCCGCATGGGCGGGTGGGTCGAGAAGAGCTTGGCCATGCCCTCACCGGCGCGGAACGGGTTGGCGATCATCAGGTGACTGGCGGTCTCCAGGCGGGGCTCGGGCGGCAGCGGAAGCTGTTTCGTGCCCGCTTCCAGCTTACGCAGGGCGCTGGCGAGGGCCAGGGGGTCGCCGGTGAGCTGGGCGCCGGAGGCGTCGGCCTCGTATTCGCGGGAGCGGCTCACGGCGAGCTGGATGATGGAGGCCGCGAGCGGGCCGAGAAGCATGATCAGCAGCATGCCGACGAAGCCGGGGCCCTCGTCGTCGTCGGACCGGCCCATCGGGATCAGCCAGGCGAAGTTCACCAGGAACATGACGACGCTGGCGAGCGCGCCCGCGATCGAGGAGATCAGGATGTCGCGGTTGTAGACATGGCTGAGCTCATGGCCGAGGACCCCGCGCAGCTCGCGCTCGTCCAGCAGCCGCAGAATGCCGTCGGTGCAGCAGACCGCCGCGTTACGGGGGTTGCGGCCGGTGGCGAAGGCGTTGGGGGCCTCCGTGGGTGAGATGTAGAGCCGGGGCATCGGCTGGCGCGCGGCCGTGGAGAGCTCGCGCACCATGCGGTACAGCCCCGGTGCCTCGAACTCGCTGACGGGGCGGGCGCGCATCGCGCGCAGGGCCAGCTTGTCACTGTTCCAGTAGGCGTATGCGTTGGTCCCGAGTGCGACGACGACCGCGATGATCAGCCCGGTGCGGCCGAAGAGGCTGCCGATGAGGATGATGATCGCGGACAGACCACCGAGGAGTACGGCGGTCTTCAGCCCGTTGTGCCGGCGGTGCACTGTGTGCCCTCCCGTTGTGCCGCAGGGGAACGCTTTGCCTGGTGTCTCCACCTTCCAGTGGACCCTCCTGAAAAAGTCAACGCCAGGCGAAGGGCACCAGTTCCCTTGTGCACACGGGTGCGGGCGCGCGGCCGGTGACCACGGATCGCGCGGCCGGTGGCGACGGATCGCGCGGCCGGTGCGGCGGTCGCGGGAGCGGTTACAGCAGGGTGTCCGAGGCGAACCGCAGGACGAGCTGCGGGGCGCCGGACAGGGCGATGCCGACGGCCGCGGTGAGGCCGATGGCGGCCGTAAGGGGAACGGCGCGCGGGCGGGCGGCGGCCGCCGCGTCCGCGGGTGCGGGCTCCG
>NZ_JAHLEM010000091.1 GCF_018883605.1 Streptomyces niphimycinicus
GATACGCGCACCACGAACAGCCTGATCAGAGGCATCCGCGCCCTCGGCGAACGCGCCGCTGCCGAACTCGAACAACGCTGGCGCACCTTGCAGCACGTCACTCTCAGCCCGCCCCGGGCGCCAAGAAGTCGTTCGCCGCCGCGCAACGGGTTCTGTCGCACACCACCACCGGTTCCGACTGCGAAATCTGAGTCCGGGCGTAGCGTGTCAGGAGGCGGGTCGGAGGGGCCACCACCCGGCCACATGGTCCAGGTCGCTTGTCGGGCCCTCCAGGCTCGCCCGCACGGTCGTTGTAGTGCTGCTCGTAGGCCGTGAGGACATGGCGTTTGCCGTGCGGATCACCAACCGGGTCAGGGATGAACTCGGTCGGCCAGCACGTCAATGAAGAGGGCGTACGCCACCAGCGTGTCCCGCGCTCCCAGCGACTGGAGCAGGCCCCCGGCGGCCGGCGAGGCCAGAGGGATCGCCCTCAGGTGATCAGCGATAGCCACAGTGACCGGTTCACCACGGTCCGCGGCCGCGGACGCCGGTGCAGCCACGGAGCGGCGAAGGCACCGGCGATCGCGGTCCCGTCGGGCGGCGCCACCATCACCCCGATCAGCGAGGGCGAGGCACCGAGCTCCTGGGCGCGCAGGCAGGATGTGGCCGGTGGCGAACAGGGCGCCGCCCAGCGGGCGTCCCGCCAGGTCGGCGCCGAGTTCACGGGCCTGGTTCTGGGCGACCGCGGTGGGCAGTTGGTGCCGGGGGACGATGTGCGGCAGTGCGGGCGCCGACCGGACTCCGCGAGCTGGAAGAACACGAAGCACGCGCCGTCCACGCCAGGGGCCTCCGGAAGTCGGCGAGCAGTGGACCGACCTGGGGGAGGTCCAACGAGGAGCGTGACCTCAAGGGCCGTGCCGGAGGGGACACGCCCACGGTGCCCGGGCCCGCCCTGACTCGTATCCTGCGGCAGCACATCGAAGACGAGGAGCTCTCCAGGCGGATGGGTCGGCCTGTCGAATGCTATGTCGAGGTGGGCAGGTGCGGGGAGCGGAGTACGAGGAGGGTGATCTCGCTGGGGGCGAAGACGCGGAACGGCGGGCCCCAGAAGCCGGTGCCGCGGCTGGTGTAGAGGAGGGTGCGGGGGCCGTGGTGGCTGAGGCCGGCGAGGGCGGGCTGGTCGATGCGGACGAGGTGGTGGAAGGGCCAGATCTGGCCGCCGTGGGTGTGGCCGGAGAGTTGGAGGTCGATACCGGCGGCTGCTGCCCGGTCGATGAACTTGGGCTGGTGTGCCAGGAGCAGGACGGGTAGGTCGGGGTCGGCGCCGTTCAAGGCTCCGGCGAGGTGGGCGCGATGGCCTGCCAGGCCGGAGGACTCGGCGGTGACGTCATCCACGCCGGCGACCACGAGGGTGTCGCCGCCGCGTTCGAGCAGCAGATGGCGGTTGCGCAGCGGCTTCCAGCCCAGCTCGTCCATCAGGTCGACCCAGCCTTGGGCCTCGCTGTAGTACTCGTGGTTGCCGGTGACGTATACCCGGGCCCGGGTGGCTCGCACGGTACCGAGTGGGGCGGCCTGGGCGCGGCGGCGTTCGGCCGTGCCGTCCGCGATGTCGCCGGTGTGGCAGACCAGGTCGGCTTCCAGAGTGTTCACCGTCTCGCATACCCGTGCCGACCAGCGAGCGCGATCGAGTGGGCCGTAGTGGGTGTCGGTGATGAGGACGACGCGGATGCCGTCCAACCCGGCACCCAGCCGTGGGAGTTGCACGTCGAGTCGGCGCACCCGTGGCACGCGGCGGGCCTCGGCGTACCCCCAGGCGAGCAGTACTGCGCTGATGCCGAGGACGGCCCAGGTGACGATGCGGGCCCGGTCCTGGCTCTCGCCGACGCCGGCCACGGTCAGGGCGAGCCGCAACAGGACGCCGGTCAGAACGGACCAGGTGAACAGAGTCCAGATGGTGCCCAGCAGGGTGGCGCCGATGATCGCCGCCCGATCCCGCTGGCGGCGGCCGTGGCCGCGTATCAGCAGGAGCGGCATACCGATGAGACCGAGGGCGAACAGGGCGGTGCCGGCCAGCGTGACCGGCAGCGGCCAGTGCTGGCCGGTGTGCAGGAGCACCCAGCAGGGCACGGCCCACAGCAGGACGGGGGCGATCAGGGGGATGAAGCGCATCAGGCGGCGCAGTCGGCTCTGCCGCGGCGCTTGCCCTTCACCCTCGGCGGGCCGGGTGCTGCTGGTGTCGGTCACGCTTCCCCTCCCTGACCAGGCTGCCGTCTCGCGCACTGTATCCGGTCGCCTTGGGCCGGCCGGACCGGCGTTCATGGGCGGTGGTCGTAGTCGCGGTCGGTCGGCGCCACGTCCGATCGGCGCCACGTCCGGTCGGCGCTGGGGCCGGCCGCGCTTGCCGCGCACGGGCGGCACGGCTTGGGGGAGTGGGATCAGATGGGAGACGTCGTCGGGGTGGGCGGCGGCCCGGGCCAGGGCGACCATCGAGCCGATGTCGTCACCGTCGTCGGCGAGGTCGGCGTGTCCGTCGCGGTTCATGTCGCCAGGTCGCTGGTGGGCAAAGTGACAGGCCCGTGGGCGGCGAGCAGGCGTTCGTGGGGGTTGGCAAGGTGCCACCCGGTTGGGCCGGCGGGTGCCGGAATCCGGTCGCGGCCAAGATCACTCCGCGTAATTCCGGCTCAGACCCGGTCATGCCGTTCTCGAGCGTTACCTCGCCTCCCGGGGGTCGACGAGATGGGCCGGTGGCCGGGGCAGAGCCGGTACATCGACCGGGACGCCCCCGCCGCGCAGCGACTCGGTGGCGGCATATCCGGCTGCTACCGCCTGGCGAGCGGCGACAGACGAGGTGAGGGTGGGTACGCCGGCACGGACGAAGGACACGAATTCGGCCAGCAGTTCCGGGTCCGCACCGCCGTGTCCGCCCGCCCCGCTCGGCACCTCGACAACGAGGTCCGCGTCCACGCGGTAGCCGGAGCGTCGGCCGTTCCACACCTTCACCACGGCTCCGTCGGTGTCGCCGAAGTTCTCCAGTCGGCCGCGGGTGCCGATGACGGTGTAGTTGCGCCAGTAGTCGGGGGTGTAGTGGCACTGCTGGTAGGTCGCGAAGACGCCGTTGTCGAGGTACATGTTCATCATGGAGATGTCTTCGACGTCGACCACGTCGTTGAGTCCGGTCAGCGAGGTCGGCGGCCAGTTGCGGTCCGGGTCGTACCAGTCGGAGAGGGTCTTGTCGCCCTGGCCTCCCCGGGCGGTGATGTCGCCGTAGACCGTGAGTCCGCCCATCGCGTTGACCCGCGTGGTGTAGCCGTCGGCCAGCCAGTGGATCACGTCGAGGTCATGCGCGCCCTTCTGTAGCAACAGTCCGGTCGTTCTGCGCCGGTCGGCGTGCCAGTCCTTGAAGTAGAAGTCTCCGCCGTGGCCCACGAAGTGACGGCACCAGATCGCCTTGACCGCTCCGATCTGCCCGTCCTGAATGAGCTCACGCATGACCTGCACGACGGGCATGTGCCGCATGTTGTGGCCGACGTAGAGCTTGGTGCCGGTGCGCGCGGCCGCGGCGAGGACCCGGTCGCAACCGGCGGTGGTGATCGCCAGGGGTTTGTCGACGAACACCGCGACGCCCGCCTCCAGGAAGTCGATGGCGAGTTCCTCGTGCGTGTGGTCCGGCGTGGTGAGGACGACCCCGTCCAGGTCCAGGGCGAGCAGCTCGCGGTGATCGGCGTACTGGTCGGCGTCCGGGTACAGCGTGCCTCCCGACTCGCGGCGCGAGGCGATCGGATCGCAGATCGCGGTCACCGCGGCCGGCAGTCCTCGCTCGGCGACATGTCTGCCGAGGCTGCTGCGCAGGCCCAGTCCCACGACACCGAGCCGAAGTTTTCCCTGCGTGTTCCGCGACGGCATGAGGTCTCCGAAGAAAAGGAAGAAAGGCGAAAGGTCAACGAAGGAGGGGCGGGCCTGGCCCGGATCCCTATGCCGTACGGCCGAGCATGTGCGGGAGTACGGCGTGCTGCGCGGGCACCCCCACGACGAGGCGCTCCACCTCGCTCACCGCCAGCTCTCCCATTCGGAGCAGCTCGGTGCCGAGGGAACCCGCGACGTGGGGCGTCAGCAGGACGTGGGGGTGGTCTCGCAGGGGGCTGCCGAGCGGAAGGGGCTCGGGAGCCGTGACGTCGAGGACCGCGTACAGTTGCCCGCCCTGCACCGCCGCCGTCAGGGCGGCGGTGTCCACCAGCTCACCGCGCGCGGTGTTGATCAGCGTCGTGCCCGGGCGCATCAGCGACAGCCGTCGTGCGTTGATCAGATGGCGGGTCTCCGGCAGCGCCGGGGCGTGCAGCGAGACGACGTCGCTGGTCGCCACCAGTTCGTCGAGGTCGACGAGATCCGCGCCGAGTTCGCCGGCTTCCGAGGCGGTGAGATACGGATCGGACACGACCAGGTCGAAGGCGTAGGCGCGCAGCAGTGTCAGGACACGCCGCCCGATCGCGGATGCCCCGACGATGCCGATGCGTTTGCGGTAGTTGCCGAGGTATGGGTACCGCGCGCTCAGGTTCGTGGAGGTTCCGGCGGAGCGGTACTCGGCGGCGAGCGGGAAGACGCGCTTGTTCGCGAGGATGATCATGGCGACGGTGTATTCCGCGACCGGAACGGCGTTGGCCGAGGCGGCCGAGGAGACCGACAGGCCCCGCTCCCAGCAGGCCGGGGTGATGTGGTGCTTGACCGATCCCGCGGCATGCACGACGGCTCGCAGCCGCGGCGCCAGGGCAAGCACGTCGGCCGTGAGCGGTGGGCAACCCCAGCTCGTGACGAGGATTTCGGCCCGACCGAGGCAGGCCACGGCCTCCGGAGTCGAAAACTCATGGAGTGCTTGTCCCGGTTCGACGTCCGCGACCGCCCGCAGTCTGTGTAGCAGTTCGTCGTCGAGCAGGCGCTCGCGAAGGCCGTGGTGCATGGCGAAGGCCACGCGCGCTCGGCTGCTCCTGGTCACTTTTCTCCTCGGCCGTGTTGGATGTGCGACCATCCAACGATCGCTGGACGAGAGGCGTCAACGGCCACCCGGCCGATCGAAAGGAAGCGAAAGCGGGAGCGGTTCCCGGGCGGTGCCGCAGGAGGACCGGACGACCAGGCCGGGCAGCAGGGACATGCGACGGGTCGCCACGTCGTCACCGGGTGAGCTGATGCGCAGCATCAGGGTTTCCACGGCCGTGCGCCCCACATCGAACTTGGGCGGGGCCACCGCCGTCAGGGGCACTTCGGCCAGCGCGGCGGCCTCGTCGTCGTAGGCGACGATCGCGAGGTCGCCGGGGACGTCGAGTCCGCGTTCGGCCGCTGTGTGCACGATGGCCGCCGCGTTCGAGTCGGCGTGGACGACCAGTGCCCGTACCCCGGCGGCGAGGCAACGGTCCACGAGGGAGCCGATCGCTTCGGCGTTCCCGAGCGGATCGAGGTCGGTGCGCGGCAGCTCCGTGTGCCCGACCCCGCCGTCGGTGATGCCCAGCCGGGCCAGAGCCGCGGTATGGCCGTCGAACAGCCAGCGGGCGGTCGGGCTGCGCAGCCCGGCAGCGGCGGCCACCCGAGGGTGGCCGGCGGAGACCAGGTGCTCCACCGCCATTTCGGCACCGGCGGCGTGATCGCTGCGGACGTACTCGATGCGCGCGGCGGCCGGGCCGGCCAGCGATCGCTCCACAAGGACGACGGGGACGTCGATGCCGGTCAGCCAGTCGATCACCGCCGGGTCCGGGTCGGGCGGGTCGGCCGTCGCGATCAGCAGTCCGTCCACCCCCGCGCGCAGCAGCCGAGCGACCTGTTGGCACTCGAGCTCGCGGTTGTAGTGGGAGACGGCCAGGACGACACGCACCCCGAGGACCCCTGCCGCGGACTCGGCTCCACGGATGACCCCGGGGTAGTAGTAGGTGGATGACGGGACCACCAGGCCGATGGTCGCCCCGTGCCTGGTCCGCCGCGCCTGGTCACCGCCCCGCTTGGGCGCGGGCGCTCTGCTCGGGATGCTCGCCCCGCCATAGACCCGTTCGAGGAGGCCCCGGTCGACCAGGGCGCCGATGTCGCGCCGCATGGTGACGGTGGAGACCCCCAGCCGTTGCGCCATGTCCGTCACCCTGACCCAGCCCTGGCTCTGGGCCGCTTGCATGATCGCTTCGTAGCGCTCTATCGCCAACATCACCCAGTCCCCCTGGCCGACCGATGGTCCGTGAGGTGTGTGAGTCGAGCAGCCTAATGAGTCCGGCCTTCGATCAAAACCCCTTGCTTTCGATTGCTTTCGATCTCATTGCGTTCGCACCGGCTTGCGGTGATGCTGACGATCGCCATTCGTACCGCCGCTACGAGAGCGAGGAACTGCTCATGGGCTCGTCCGGACCGGTACTGCCGGCAGAGGACCGCACACTCTCCCCCATCACCGGGTACACCAGGGCTCATTGGATATCCGTAGCCGACCAACTGCTCGTGGACGCCCACCGGTTCGCCTCACCGTCCGGCGCGCGGATCGTGCTGCCGGGCAAGGCATCGTCGTCGGGCCCCGACTCCGACCATCTGGAAGGCTTCGCACGCACGTTCCTGTTGCTCGCCTACCGGCTCGCGGGCTCCGGCGGCGAGGTGCCCGCCGGGCTGCTCCAGTCGTACGCCGATGGCATCGCCGCCGGCACCGATCCGCAGCACGCCGAGACCTGGCCGGCGATCGCCCAGAAGTGCCGCCAGACCCTGGTCGAGGCGTGCTCGCTCGCCCTCGGCCTGCACCTGACCCGGCCGTGGCTGTGGGACCGCCTCCCACCCGTGGTCCAGGAGCGGGTGGTGCACTGGTTCCAGGGTGTGTGGGGGCTGGAGATCCCGGACAACAACTGGCACATGTTCCGGGTGGTCGTGGGAGAGTTCCTCGCGAGTGTGGGGGCCGCGCACGACCGCGCCGAAATGGACGCCGATCTGGCCCGGATCGAGGACTTCTACGTGGCCGACGGGTGGTACCGCGACGGTGGCGACGCCCGTACCGCCGACAACTTCGACCACTATTGCGGCTGGGCCATGCACCACTATCCCATCTTGTGGGCGCTGATGGCCGGCGAGAGGGGAGCCGCGCGCCTTCCGGTGTTCCGGGAGCGGCTGGTGCGGTTCCTGGAGGACTTCCCGGTCTTCTTCGGCGCGGACGGCGCGCCGGTGTACCAGGGTCGGTCCCTGATCTATCGGTTCGCCGCCGCAACAGCTCCCTGGATCGGGGCCCTGGCCGACGCCACCCCGCTCGCCCCGGGGCTGACCCGACGTCTGGCCAGTGGCGCGTTGAAGCACTTCGTCGACCGCGGCTTCCGGGACACTCACGGGATCCCGACGCTCGGCTGGTACGGGCCCTTCCCGCCGATGGTGCAGGGATATTCGGGACCCGGTTCACCGTACTGGCTCTCCAAGGCATTCGCCGGGCTCCTGCTGCCGGAAGATCATCCGTGCTGGACGGCCGTGGAAGAGCCCCTGCCTGTCGAAGGCCAGGACCGGGTGGGGGCACTGCCCGCACCCGGCTTCCTCATGTCGGCCACCCACGCCGACGGCATCGTCCGGCTCGTCAACCATGGCAGCGACAACCACGCGCCCGGCCGCACCTCTTCGGACCCGCACTATGCCCGGTTCGCCTACTCCACGGCCACCGGTCCGGTACTTGGCGCCGCCGGCCTCTCCATGGCCGACAACCATGTGGGGCTGGTGGACCCCGCTCTGGGCCTGTCCAGCCGTACCCGCATCCACCGGCTCGGCGTCGCCGACCATTACGCCGCGTCCTGGCACCGGCCCGTCTGGCCCGGCGAGAGGGAGCAGGGGAACGCCGGCCTGCGAACCCCCGGAGCCCGTGGCGCCGACGCCCGGATCGAGACGGCGAGCGTGGTGTGGGGGCCGTGGGAGCTGCGCGCACATCTGGTCGACGCGCCTGCCCGCTTGACCCTGCACGACAGCGGATGGCAGGTCGCGGATGACAAGCCGCCGCGGCCGGACAGCGGCGACCGCTGGGCCGCGGCCGTCACCGGTTCCGGGCTGACCAGCATCTTCGTCTCCCTCAGCGGACACACCGCGGTGACCGTGGCAGCGACCGAGAACACCAGCGCGTTCGCCCGCTGGGCCGCCGTCTCGTACGCCATCGGTGAGCGGGCAGCGGACCGGACCGTGCATGTGGCCGTGGTCGGCCTCACCGGCGGCGGCCCCGAACAGGCTCTCGTCCCCTCCGGCATGCGCTGTGAGGTCGACGGGACGACGGTCACGGCGCAGTTCCCCGACGGCACCTGGGTCCTGGTCGCTCTCGGCGAGGAGGCCGCGCACGCGCCGACCCTCGGCGGCCACCGGCTGGCCGGCCCCGTGCGCTATGCGCGGATCTCCCCCGGGGAACGGCCGGCGATCGTCTTCGACCGTCCGCGGGGAGTGCGCACACGGGGCGGAGACGGATGAATACGCCGGCACGGCCGAACCGGCCGCCTGGGGTCAGCGTCTCTGGTCGGCTTGGTGATCGCCTGTGTTGCTCGGCGCTGTAAGCCGATTCCCTCCGGAGCCGTGCAGCCAGCAGTGTGTCCACTGCCCGGAAGGGAACTCCGTCCGGCCGGGGAAGGCCCGGCGGCACTCGTCGCGGGCCGAAGGGCAGCGGGGGTGGAAACGGCAGCCTGGCGGCGGGCTCACCAGACTCGGGGGCTCTCCCGGCGACACGGTCCGGTCGAACGCACTGCCCAACTCCGGGTTCATCAGCCGCTCCGGGTCGGGAGAGGACTCGAGCAACAGCCGAGTGTAAGGGTGCTTGGGATGCTGGATGACCTCCTCGGTGGGTCCCGACTCCACCAGTTGCCCGGCGTACATCACACACACGCGGTCGGCGAGATAGCGTGCGCCGGCGAT
Source organism: Streptomyces niphimycinicus (assembly GCF_018883605.1). Classification (GTDB taxonomy): domain Bacteria; phylum Actinomycetota; class Actinomycetes; order Streptomycetales; family Streptomycetaceae; genus Streptomyces; species Streptomyces niphimycinicus. The sequence continues at coordinate 8,851 of NZ_JAHLEM010000091.1, forward strand.
GTCGTGCGTGATGTAGAGCAGTGACAGGCCGTCCTCGTCCCGCAGCCTGGCCAGCAGGTTGAGCATGTCCAGCCTGATCGACACGTCCAGCATGGAGATCGGCTCGTCACCGAGCAGCACGCTCGGCCGGACCGCGAGCGCGCGGGCGATCACGACGCGCTGCCGCTGGCCACCGGACAGCTCGTGGGGCAGCTTGTCGATGAAGTGCTCCGCCGGTGTGAGGTTCACCCTTTCCAGCAGCTCCAGGACCTGCTGCCGCCGTTCGGCCTTCGAGGCCGCCGCATGACCGTGCAGTCTCAGGGCCCGCTCGATGTTGTGCCGTACCCGGCGCATGGAGTTGAGGGATCCGAACGGATCCTGAAAGATCATCTGCACGGACGAGTGGTACGCCTTGGCGGCCTTGGTCCCCGGCCGTACGACGGTGCCCTCCAGCCGGATCTCCCCGTCTGTTACGGGGTGGAACAGTGCCAGCAGCCGGGCGAGCGTGGTCTTGCCGCTGCCGCTCTCACCGACGAGGGCGACGATCTCGCCGCGGTGGAGGGTGAGGTCGGCGTTCTCCACGGCACGGACCACCTGTGTCCTGCCCAGGACGCCGCTGACGTCGAAGTGGCGGGTCACACCGACCGCCTCGAGCACGGGTGTCGGGACGGGAGTCTTCCGGGCCGTCACAGACTCATCTCCTTAGGGACGGGGCCGGCGTCGTTCCCGGCCGTGCTGTGCAGATGGCAGGCGACGTGGCCCCCGCCCCGCGGCATGAGCAGGGGTGTCCGGTCATCGCACGGTTCGAATCGCCGTGCGCAGCGCGGATGGAAGGCGCAGCCGGGCGGTGGGTTCGTCAGGCTCGGCGGTGAGCCGGGAATGCCGTGCAGTTCCTGCCTGGGGGCGAACAGCGGCGGGAAGGAGTCTCGCAGTCCGCGGGTGTATGGGTGCTGGGGGTCGCTGTAAAGGTCTCTCGCGGCTCCCATCTCCACCACCCGCCCCGCGTACATGATCGCGATCCGGTCGGCCAGTTCGAGCAGCAGTGACAGATCGTGGGTCACGAACACGACCGCGAAGCCCAGCCGTGCGCGCATGTGCAGCACCTGGGAGAGGATCTGCCGCTGCATCACCACGTCGACGGCGGTCGTCGGCTCGTCCATGACGACGAGTGCGGGTTCGCAGGCCAGGGCCAGGGCGATCGAGGCGCGTTGCCGCATGCCGCCGGACAGCTCGTGCGGATAGGCCCGCAGGCGGTCCGGGGAGATGCCGACCATGGCGACCAGTTCGGCCGCTCGGGCCCAGGCGGCCTTCTTGTTCATGCCGCGGTGGTGCTCGCGCAGAGCGTCGGCGAACTGTGCGCCCAGCCGCATCACCGGGTTGAGGGCGTCCATGGCCGACTGCATCACGATGGCGATCTCGCTCCACCGCAGTCGGCGCAGCGCTCGCTCGGAGAGCCGCACCAGGTCTACGGGGGGTCCGCCGTCACGGTGCAGCCAGATTTCACCGTCCGTGGTCACCGCGGGCATTCGCTGTAGCCGGGTCAGCGCGGTGATCAGGCTGGACTTGCCGCACCCCGATTCGCCGGCCACCCCGAGGATCTCGCCCCGGTGCAGGTCAAAGGTCAGATCGCGGCAGGCGACCACGCCCGGCTCGGGGGCGGGCTGGACGTATTCGACCGTCAGGTTCCTGACCTCGAGCAGCACCTCGTCGCGTGGCGCGTCGTTGCGTGGAGAGTCGTTCATCGTGGGATCTCCTGTTCCACCGGCTCCGGTCGGGCGGCAATCGTCCTGGCGCGCTTGTCGACCTGCTTCACCAGGCTGCGCCGGGCCGCCTTGAGGCGGGGGTTGGCGATCTCGTCGATGCCGAAGTTCACCAGGCCCGCCGCCAGTCCGAGCAGCGCGATGCAGGCACCGGGCGGCACGAACCACCACCACAGGCCGCGCAGCAGTGCGGATTGCTGGTTCGCCTGCTGGATCATCGTTCCCCAGCTCACGGCGTCGGGACTGGTGATCCCGAGGAATGCGAGTCCGGCTTCGGCGAGCACCGCTCCGACGACCGCGTGCAGGAACATCGCGGAGGTCCATCCGGCCAGATGCGGCATCGTCTCGACGAACACCAGCCGCCAGCGGCGTTCGCCCAGCATGCGCATGGCGACGATGAAGTCGCGGTTGCGCAGGCTCAGGGTCTGGGCCCGCAGGGTACGGGCGCCTCCGGGCCACCCGAAGAAGCCGATGAGCAGCCCGATCATCAGTACGCCGCCGCCTTGCAGATAGCCGGCCACGACCAGGATGAGCGGGAACACGGGAAGGACCAGGAACAGATTGGTCAGGAAGGTGGTGCAGGCGTCCGCCTTGCCCCCCGCGAAGGTGCCGATGACGCCGACGAGCACGGCGATGGCGGTGCTCAGGATCCCGGCGATCAGGCCGACCACGACCGATCCGCGGGTCCCCGCGAGCACCTGCGCCAGCACGTCCTCGCCACCGGTGGTGGTGCCCAGCCAGTGCGCGGCCGACGGCGGTTGCCCGGTGGCGCCGTAGTCGATGGCCCGCGGATCCAGGCCGAGCAGGCTGTTGAGAGCGGGGCCGAACAGGGCGAGCAGACCGTAAACGGCGAGGAGGCCCAGGCCCACGCGGACCTTCCAGCTATGGGCGAAGTTCTTCATCGCTCAACTCACCTCCCGGGTACGCGGGTCCAGCAGGCTGTAGACCGAGTCCGCCACGAAGTTCGCGAACAAGGTCGCGAGGGTGATCAGCAGGAACACCGCCTGCATCAACGGGTAGTCACGCTTGTCGATCGCGTCGAACAGCAGGAATCCGATGCCGGGATAGGAGAAGACCATCTCGGTGAGCAGGGATCCGCCGACCACGTGGCCAAGGGCCAGCGCGAAGCTGGTGAAGCTGGGCAGGATCGCGTTGCGGGCACCGTAGCGGGTCATCACCCGCCAGGTCGACAGTCCCTTGGCTCGACCGAGCTGCACGTAGTCCTCGCTGATGGTGGTGACCGTCATGTTGCGCATGCCCATGAGCCAGCTCCCGGCCGAGGCGAAGACGATCGTCGCCACCGGGAGGATCCCGTAGTGCAGGACGCTCAGGAGGTAGCCGAAGGAACCGGGGGCCTCGTCGGGCGAGTATCCACCGGACAGCGGGAACCAGTGCAGGTGGAACGCGAGCACCCAGACGGCGAGGAGCGCCACCCAGAAGTAGGGCACGGAGGTCGTGAACATCGCCAGGGGCGTCAGGACCGAGTCGGTGAGTCGGCCGGGGCGCCATCCGGTGACGATGCCCAGTACGACCCCGATCACGAAGGCCAGCAGGGTGGCGACGCCGGCCAGCATCAGCGTCCAGGGCAGACCGGTCGCGATGAGGTCGGAGACGGGCACCGGGAAGCGGCTCACCGACACGCCGAAGTCCAGATGCGCCAGATTGCCCAGGTAGTCGAGGTACTGCTGGAACAGGTTGGTCTTGGGGTCGCCGAAGAGCGCCCGGATGTTGTCGATGGCTCCGGGTGGGAGCTGTTCGCCGCCGGAGGTCTTCTGGAACTGGCGGAGGATCGCCTCGGCCGGATCACCGGGCATCAACCGCGGGATGAGGAAGTTGGCGGTGATCGCGGCCCAGGCCGCGGCCAGATAGAAGCCGGTCCTCCTGAGGAGGGGCAGCCACCGGGATGCCCGGCGTCCGCGCCGGGCGGCGGAGCCGGGGGCCGGCAATGCCCCCGGCTCGTCCGCGATGAGAAGCGATGACTCAGTCACGTTGCGGTCCTCGTCCTCACGTGGCCGGCTTGAGGTTCTGGAGGGTCATGGTGAAGTCCGGACCGTTGATGACGTGCGGCACGTGGTCGGACTTGCCCGGTTCGGGCCAGCCCTGCCATCGGCCGGCGTTGATGTCGATGAACCACACGGTCTGGAAGAGCGGGCGCAGCGGGACCTGTTCGGCGACGATCTTCTCGACCTGGGCCGAGAGGCTCTTGATGCGCTCCGGGTCGTCGGTGCGGCGCATCTGGTCGAGCAGTTCGTCGGTCTTCGGGTCGCGCCAGCGGACCGTGTTGTTGAAGTTGGAGTTCTGGCCGATCGGCTTCGCGTACTTGCTGTCCAGCATGGAGGAGTAGGAGTTGTACACGCCTTTGCCGGAGCCGGCGTAGTTGAACGCCATGCCGAAGTCGCCTTCGTTCACCTCCGGATCGAAGCTGGAGGACTGGACGGGCGACAGCTTGACCGTGAGGCCCAGGGACTTCTTGGCCTGGTCGGCGAAGCCCCGGGCGAAGGCCTGCCAGTTGGCGTACTCCTGGATGAACTTCAGCTCCAGGGGGTAGGACTTGCCGCCCTTGACCAGCTTGCCGCCCTTGACCTGGTAGCCGCCGGCCGCCAGTTCCTTCCTCGCCAGTCCGACGTCCTGCTTGTTGGTCTTCCCGCGGTACCGCTTGGCGATGAAGTCGCTGTACGTCTGCTCGTCGAGGCCGGTGATATTGGCCGGGGCCTGCCCGGTGTCGCTGAGGGCCAGCATCTTCCGGGCGTCCACGGCCGCCAGGATGGCGCGCCGCACGTGGACGTCGTTGTACGGCGCTACGGCGTTGTTGAAGTACAGCGCCGTGCTGCCGCCTTGCGGGTAGACGCGGTAGAGGTTGGTCTTCGGGTTCTTGGCCACGAACTCCGTGTCGGCGTCCGCCCACGCGGTCGTGGCCAGGTCGAGTTCGCCGCTGAGCAGCTTGGGCTTGGCGGCGTCGTCGAGCAGAGCGGGAATCTTGATCGTCGGGACGGCGACGGGCTTGCCCCAGTAGTGGTCGCGGGTCCGGTAGGTCACCTGCTGGCTGCTGAAACTCCCGACGGTGTAGGGGCCGGTTCCGACCGGATTCGGGTCGGTCCAGGACTTCAGGTCCTTTCCGGCCCACTGGTGCTCGGGGACGATGTCGAGTTTGCCGGCGCCGAAGCTGCTGAGCTCGGCGTAGGCGGGATGGTCCCAGGTGACCTTGACGGTATGGGCATCGACCTTCGTCACCTTCTTGTACGAGACGCCGGCGACGTTCAGCTCGGGCTTGTCCAGCACCATCCGGAGTGTGAAGATCACGTCGTCGGCATCGAACTTCCGCCCGTCCGACCAGCTCACGTCGGGGCGCAGGTGAAAGGTGAGCTCGGTTCCGTCCGAGTTCCAGTCGAACGACTTCGCCAGCCAAGGGTCGATCTTCGCGCCCTTGGTGTAGTCGACTCTCACCAGTGGCTCGAAGATCAGCCGTGGGGCCGGGCTCTTGTCGCTGGCCGGTGAGTAGATGTTGAAGTTGCGCACCCAGGTCGTGACGGCCCCGGCGGTCATGGTCAGCGCCCGGCCTCCGCTCGCGGTGGAGCCGGCACTCCCGGTGGTGCCCCCGCTACAGGCGCCCGCGCCCAGGGTCAGAGATATCGCGATGCCGACGGCGCCCAGTCGGCGCCGACCTTTCTTGCACGGAAACACAGCGTCCTCCTCGGGGTACCGGCGTCTGCGGCCGAAAAGCACCGCAGGGAAGTTCTCGGACTGTAGGGGTACACCGAGGAAGTCGGCCAGAATGGTGGCTCAACCGAACAACATTGATCACTTTAGCGATCGCGAAGCCCTATTTCCGGCCATGGCGATGGGGCCCTCCATGACCTGCCGTGGTCGTGGAGGGCCCCGCGATACGGCGCCTCAGTGCGCGGCGGAGACGGTGAGGTAGTCGATATTCGGCCCGTCGTCCTTGGCGGAGGTGAGGCGGATCGTGTTCCGGCCGGCCGTCAGCGGCACCTCCGCCTTGGCGTCGGACCACGTCGACCATGAGCCCGTGGGCGGGTAGGAGTCCGTCCCGATCTCCTGGCCGTTGACGGAGAGGGTCAGCGGCCGGTCGCCCGAGAGGAGGGCGTAGCGGATGGTCAGGGCGTAGTCGCCCGGATCGGTCGCGTCCACGGTCCACTCGGTGGAGTTGCCCGGACCGGATGAGTAGTTGACGTAGCCTTCGCCGCTCTGGCCGCGTGCGAGTGTCTCCACCGTCGCGCCCTTGAGGTCGGCGTCCTCCGCCTCGCAGCGCACGCCCGGCCGACAGTTGAAGGTGATCTTCCGGTCGGCCAGCGCCGTGACCTGATGTCCGCCGTGGCCTGCGGTCGCCTCCCCGCTGAGATGGTACGAGCCGGGTGGCATATCGGACGGGGCCTGAAGCGTGTAGTCGGCCTCCAGAGTGGCGCCGGGCGCGAGGGCCTTCGCCGTGGTCGGCGAGGCCGGCTTCAGCGTGAAACCGGAGGGCGCGGTCAGCTTCAGGTCGACGTCGGTCAGTGTGACGTCCGCATGGTTGGTGAATCTGGCCGTGACCGGGACGGCCTTGCCCGCATCGGCGTCGACGTTCTGGATGGACAGGCCGACCGCTCCGGTCTCCGGGCAGCCGGAGCCGGACGTGGAGGCCGGGCCGAGATCGTCGACCACCAGGTCGTCCACGGTGACGGCGCCCTTGCCACCCATCGAGGTCAGCGCCAGATACGGGTCACCGCACTCGGCGCCGCCGGTGCCGAACACCGTGGCGTATTCCTTGCTGGGCGCGCTGTCCTGCGGCGGCCCGCTGTCGTTCCAGCCCGGGGGACGGGGGTCGTCGGCCGCCGGAAAGCTGTCGAGGTGGCGGCCGGTCGTGGCCGGCAGGGCGTCGTCGACGAGGGTCCGGTCCGTGGTGCCCGTACCGCCCGAGCGGACCTGCAACCGGTACTGGCCCGCCGTGTCGGACTGGTACTTCAGAGCCACCCGATAGGTACGGCCGGGCTTGAACTCAAGAGTCTGCGGGATGGTTCGCCAGACGTCCCCGCTGGAGACACGGAAGGACTTGAAGGAGAAGTCGCCGTTGATGGTGTCGCGGGTGTACCCCTTGTGGCGTTCGGCGCGGTGACTGTGCGGGTTGTCGACGCCGGAGCCCTCGCTGTTGACGAACGGTCCCCAGGCGCGGTCGGCCGCCTCGAAGTCCTCGGAGAGGTAGTGCCGCCCGGCATTCGCGGGGGCCTTCGTCGGGTTGACCCGCACGTCGGCGAAGTCGGCGGCGCCCTCGCCGCCTGCCGCGCCGGAGAGGCTGATAGTGGCCGTGCTGTGGCCCTTCGGGACGGTGAAGAGGACGTGCATCTTCTGGAATGTCGTTCCGTTCCAGACGTTCACCGGATCCTTCTGCTCGGCGGGCGAGGTGTCGGTGGACCTGGTCACCGCGGCACCGCCATATCCGCCGACCCCGAGGGTGGCCGTGCGCCCGCCGGTGACCCGTACATACGCGGAGGCCGAGTACGTACCCGGTTTCAGGCCGCGCAGCCGCTGCGTCAGCCGGCCGGCCCCGGCGCCGCCGAAACGGACGTACTGCCATCCCTTCTCGCTGGTGTCGATGCGGGCGTCGCCGTCGCGCGACCAGGCGTCGAAGGTGTGGCTGTTGAAGGAGCCGTCCTTGACGATCGCGCCTTCGCCCCACACGGTCTTCTGCTCGGCCGCCCGGCCGCGGTAGAGGACGTAGGCGGTACGGGCCTTCGCGCTGATGGTGACCTTGCCGTCCGTCACCTTCAGCGTCTTCTTGTCCTGCCGGCCGGTGTCGGTGAGCCGGTACAGCGTCACCGAGTCCAGGCCGCGCCACTTCTTCGGCAGCTTCCAGGTAGTGGTTCCGCCTTCGTCGTTCCAGTGGTAGATCTTGGTCTGCCGCTTCGGGTCCCAGGGGAGGAAGAGGGTGTTGCCGTCGGCGAGCTTGGTGTCGCCCTGGAACATCTGCCAGGTCCCGGAGGCTTCGGTGGAGTACACCCCGTCGGTGAAGTCGACACGGTGGTCGGTCCACTTGGTGATCGGGAAGTGCTGCATGAACTTGGTCGGCAGGTTGTTGGTGAAGACCTTCCGCTGCCATGCCTGCACATCGGTCTGGCCCATCCAGCCGCCGTAGGAGAGATTCGACATGCCTTTGAGGAGCGTCGCGTCCTTGCGGTACCAGATGTCGCGGTCGGTGTTCTGGATGAACCGGATGATCTGGGAGCGGACGCCGTTTTCCTCGTACTGGCCGGAGCGGTGGTACCAGAGCGTGTCCCGGTCGAGGAAGTCCTCGAACTCGGTGTGCACCATCCAGTTGTGCCGGTGCTGAAGCCGGGCCAGCTCGTAGGCGTCGTAGCCGCGCGCGAAGTACACATCGTTGTAGATGAACGCCAGTTCCGGAACATCCTTCGCGAGCTCGTCCAGCCGCTTGCCGAAGGCACCCGACTGCACGTCCTTGTCGCGATTGATGTGGTATGAGACATCCCGGTAGATCCAGCCAGTGTCGTCCGGGCCGTTGGTCATGTCCCAGCGAAAGCTCTTCGCGTCCGGGTATGCCTCGGTGGAATTGATGTGCACCCCGATCGCGGCGCCGTACTTCTTGGCGCGTTCGACCAGGAAGTTCAGGTCCTTCTTTCCTCCCGTGCCCTCGTTGATGTGTCCCCCGTAGTCGGGGTGGGCGTTGTCGTGGCCCTCGGCCTGGTAGCCCTTGAGCTGCACGAGCTGGCCGAGCCCGTCGGTCAGCAGGCTGCCCTTCTTGATGTCGTCGAGAACGCGGGTGAAGGGATGGCTGGCGAAGCTGTTGGTGTTGTATTCGATGTTGGAGACCACGAAGTTCTTGGTCCGGTCCGCTCCCAGCGGCCGGTACATGATCTCCCGGTAGGCCATGGCGCCGTCCTGCCAGTCCACCGCGCCGTCGTCATTACGGTCACCGGTGAGGACGACCTTGGCGTACGGCAGCTCGGTGGGGGCCGGGTCGTGTCCGGCGACGGGCTCGGGCCGCCAGGTCCAGGTGCCGCTGGACAGGGAGGTGCTCTTCACTCCATCGGTACTGGTCGTGCGGACCAGCAGCCGTGACTGGTCCTCCAGCGAGTTGGTCTCGACGGAGGCGGCGAGCCGGTCGGTGTTGAGGATGCCGTAGGTGGTGCCGTGCGGGATGCCGTCGGCCGGGGCATCGGTGATCTTCGTGTGCTTGTCGATGTCGGGCTCGGTGTTGTAGTCCGTGGTGAACGACAGGCGGGCGCCCGCGAGTTCGGCGCCCGCCTGATCGGAGTGTGCGGAGACCAACCCCTGGTCGGGAAGGGCCAGCGTGCGGAGCTTGTGGCCGTCGCTCTCGTCGATGTCGGTGACCTTGAAGGTCAGCACGTGGCCGCTGACGGCGAGCCGGGCCCGGATGGTCAGGTCCAGTTCGTCGACCCGCAGTGTGTAGTCGACAGCGTTGCCGTCCGGCGTGCCGTGGGACGCCGGCGTGTACGTCTGTCCGTTGACGACGATCTTGCCGGCCGCACCGGTGTGGCCGTGCAGGAATGAGCCGTCGGCCGTCCAGGTGTAGCGCTCGACCACGGGGAAGTCGGGGTCGACCTGAACGGTCATCTCGGGGGAGGAGAGAGTGACCGGGCCGTCGTCGGCGTGTGCGGTGCCTGCCGCCTGCAACGGTGCGGCGAGCGCGACGCACAGCGCTGCTGCCGCCAGTCTTCGGGTTCGTGGCATGGGAAGCCTCCTGCCTTCCGGGGGGCGCCCATGCTGACGAGCACCGAAAGAAGGAATCAACAAGAACCGCGGGGAGACCAGCTCGTCTCGCCTCCGCAGGAGGCCCGTACGACCAACTCGGGCCGGAGCTGTACCTGGTGCACCGGGCCGGTGCCGTCATGGGCCATCCGCTGGAGCAGGATCTCCGCCGCGAGTCGCCCCAGCCGGAACTTCGGAGGGGACACGGCGGTCAGCGGCACCTCGGCGATATCGGCGAACTCGTTGTCATAACTGACCAGGGCGAGATCTCCCGGTACGCGCAACCCCGCTCGGCGGGCCGCTCCGAGGACGAGGGACGCCTCCCGGTCGCCGAAGCACAGGGCGGCAGTCACCCCGTCCGCATGGAGAGCGGTGATGGCCGCGTCCGCGCGCCAGGGGTCCCAGTCGGCCCTCAACTCGCTCACGCACACGGCCGTGGGCAGACCGAGATCTGCGGCTGCTCGGTCGTATCCCGCGGTGATCGGCCGGGCGTGTGGGCCGTCGCCGCGCAGCACCAGCGCGATCCGTCGGTGGCCGAGGTCGTGCAGGTGCTGTACGGCGAGGTACGCGCCGCTCTCGTGGTCCGTGCACACGTGCTCGGTGGCGTCGCGTGGACCCGCGGCGGTGAGCCGGCGTTCCATCAGCACCACCGGCACGGGAAGGTCGAGCAGCTCGGCCGCCCGACCCAGCGGGTCGGCGAGCTCGTGGAGCATGGGCACGAGCAGCAGGCCGCCGGCACCGGCGGCGAGCAGATGGTCGATCGCGTCGCGTTCGATTGCCCGGTCGTAGTGCGAGGAAGCGCGCACCAGCCGCGCGCCCGCCCTCGCCACCGCCTCCTCGACGCCTTGCAGGACGCGCGGGTAGTACAGCGACGTCGTGGGCACCAGCACGCCGACCACCGCTCTGGAGGAAGCGGCGTCGGCGGGACGGACGGTCGCGAAGGTTCCAGCGCCCTGTCGCCGCTCGACCAACCGCTGTTGGACCAGTACCTCGTACGCGCGCCGCACCGTGGTCACGGAGAGACCGGTCTCCGCCGCCAGAGCCTGCTCAGTGGGCATCTTGCTGCCCTGCGGCCAGGTGCCGTCGAGGACTCTCCGGCGCAGTTCGGCGGCCAAGCTCCGGAACTTCAGTTCGCGAGCCGTCTGCGGGCGGGTGTCCACCATCCGTGCTCTCCCCATGGCCGCTGGTCTACGGGTCAGCGGTTCGAAGACATCATCGACGACGCCGGCAGGGCGTCATCGCTGTGCTTCCGCGAGCAGGTCCCAGGCGAGCAGGGCCACCCCCTGGCAACTGGCGGTGTCCCGCAACGCGGCCGGGACCACTTCGGGTGGTGCCTGGAAGGTCAGCCGCTCGGCGATCGCGGCCCGCAGCGGGACAAAGAGGATGTCGCCCACCGCGGCCAGTTCGCCTCCGACGACGACCGTCCGAGGATCCAGCAGGCCGATCCCCGCCACGACGGCATCGGCGATCGCGGCGACCGCTTGTCTCCAGATCCGCGTGGCTCGGGGAGCTCCGTAGGCCGCGGCGCGCGCGGCGTGGACCGCGGTGGCGGTCGGGTCGCCGCTCGCGCGCGCCCATGCCTCGGCGATGGCGGGGACGGAGGCGACCGTCTCCAGGCAACCGACCGCCCCACAGGCACAACGCCGCCCGCCCGGGCGGACTCGGAGGTGGCCGAACTCGCCGCCGAAACCGTGCGCCCCGGATTCGATCCGGCCGCCGGTGACCACCGCACCGGCGATGCCGTCACCGAGGGAGAGGAACAGGAACCGATCCTTGTCCTGGGCCGCACCCAGCCGCGCCTCCGCCAGTCCGGCGGAACGAACGTCGTGGCCGAGAGCAACCGGCAGGTTCCGCAGGGGTCGGCTCAGCAAGGAGCGCATCGGAACATCGCGCCAGCCCAGGTTGGCAGAGAACAGGGCCAGGCCGCGGCCCTCGTCGACGGCCCCGGGAACCGCGACGCCGACGCCGCGTGCCGCCTCCCCGTACTTCCGCAGTCCACGGTCGCGCAGTTCGGCGATGAAGTCCAGGACGCACTCGGCCACCGCCTGGGCTCCCCGCTCGTGTCCGGAGGCGCGCCGCAGGTGATCGAGCACGGTGCCGTCCCGTGCGATCAGGGCGGCTCGCGTGCTGGTGCTTCCGATATCGAGGGCGATGACGTGCTTCATGGTCAAGGACGTGCCGTGGGGCATGAGGGGACTCCTGGGGCGACGCATCTGAAGGTGGCGCGAGACTCCATGCAAGCCACCCTGAAAGGAGGAATGCTCAAAGTTGATTGTTGCACCGCTATAACATGCAGTAAAGAGCACGTCCTGGGCATCGGCGGCCATGCGGGTGCGAACACCGCTACCGGCGCTGCCAGTGCAGGCTCACGGCAGGGTGAGGAGGCCGCGGTCGGGCCGGCCGCCGAAGAAGCGGATCGTCAAGATGCGTTCTGGCGCTACGGGCTCGTCGCAGGGTGCCCGGGGCCGCTGTTTCGGTGTGTCCGGTCCGGGTTCGAGCGGTGGGTGTCCGGTGCCGCCTCGGCGGGAAGTGGTTCGCGGCGGTCGGCGCGCAGACCGTCGAGGGAGATGTGCAGCAGCCTGTGCCACATATGGGGGCGGCACTCGTCGGTGACCTGCACGGCGTGTCCCAGGGAGACCAGCAGGAGCAGCAGGTCGTCGGTGGTCACGCCGGGGCGCAGCACGCCGGTGGCGCGGGCGCACAGTTCCTCGATGACGAGGCGAAGCTGATGAATGCCCTCCAGGTCGGGGACCGACCAGGTCAGTGCGAAGTTCTCCATGATCGCGCTGTGGCGTGCGTAGCCGGTCAGGGCTTGCTGGTAGAAGTCGGTCAAGGCCACCCAGGGGTCTTGGGCGTCGATCTTTGGAACCCACGGCGGCAGTCCGCATGATCCGGCGTGGTTCCGCAATCTCATGGCGAACCCGCGGGTCACCATCGAGGTGGGCACGGAAACCGTGTCGGCCGTAGCCCGGCTCGCGCAAGGAGAGGAGCGCGAGCGGATCTGGGCGAAAGAGGTGGCGCTCGTCCCGAAGTTCGGCGTCCTGAAGTCACCCCTCACCGACCCCGCACCTCTTACGCGGGAGTTCCACGAAAGCGGTGAGGCCGTTTACCGGGAGATCGGCCAGCACCCCGGATATATCGCTCAGGCCGAACCGGCGGACAACAGCCAGGGCACACTGTTCGACTGGGACTGGGGTGAATGGGGAGAGTTCACTGTTCCGGCCTGGTACGAGAAAGGCCGCACCGTGGAAACCACCGCCCTGATAGCGACCCTCTCACTCTGGACCGACCTGCAATCCGCCTTCGACTCCGTCTACACCGGTCTGCACCGCGCGGCGCTCAACAGGCGCTACGACTGGTTCGAGAGGACGGGACACCCGGGTTACGTGTTCTGGTGGGTTACCGACGACACGATACCCACCTGGCAGGACGGGGTTACCAGGCTGGAACACCTCCACGATCACGGCTACGCACCGTACGCCTTCACCTTCCGCCACTCGTTCGATCCAGCCGGTACCCAGCGCGGCGAGTTCGCCGTGGATCCGTCGATATCCCCATGAGGCGTTCTCTTCGAAGGCACTTGGGGCGAATGCCGAGGAGAACCGAGGATCCGTGATCAGGATCCGGACCTGCGTGGATTCGCCTGGTCGAGGCCGTCCGCACACTCCGTCGACGCCTCGCGCCGCCGACGGACGGACCGTCGGCGAAGCCGTGTGGCCCGCCGGATGTCCTCCTCGACGAGAAGCACCTCGTCGACGACCTCGCGCATCCAGGCCACCGCCGCGGGCCGCTGATGAGTGCGCCGTTGCCGGCCGGGACCACGATCGCGTCGAGACCGAGCGGGGCCAGTTCCACGGCGATGGTGCCGGCTCCCGACAGCAGGACTTCGGCGCCCAGTTCCCGCATCCGCGCCACCTTGTCGGGGTTGGCGTCATGGGCGGCGAACACCGTCACCGGGATACCGCGGGCCCGTCCGACGTACGCCATGGCCTGGCCGAAGTTGCCGGCCGAGGCGCAGACCACATGCCGCGCGACCGCCGCTTGCCGCGGAAAGAGGTCCACTCCGCGGCCCTTGAAGGACCGGAGCGGGTTCAGCGTCTCCACTCTACGCGCAACGGCTCGGCCGCGCCGGGGTGCCGGCCGAGCTCATCCAGTACCCCGCCGTACCCCATGCCCTCGACACCTTCGATCCCGCGGCAGCCGTCAGCCGCCGCGCGGTCGGCAATCGCGTACGGGCGCTGGGGGCCCTGTGAGCGCCGGCCGGCGGCGAGCGGGCTGGTGAAGGCGGCCGTGTAGGTGGGCGCGTGCAGTTCCTCACCGATGGCCCTGGTGCATTTCTCGTCGCGGCCCACGAAGTGCAGTGCGGCACCTCGGGCGCTGAGCAGGCGGGCCGCCTCGGCGCCCAGACCCGAGTTCGCCCCCGTCAGCACGATGGTCTTGCCCGTGAGGTTCATGGGAGCGTCATCCTTTCGGCGCGCCGCTGACCGAGAGGCGGTCGGCGGCGGGGCTGGGGGATTCGACCGCGTCCAGAAGGCACTGGGCCAGGTCGGCGCGGCTGATCGCCAGGGGCGAGGGGGTTTTTGATGTCGGGGCGGGCGGATCAGGCGGGTGAGTCGGGCTGGTCGCTGACGATCGCGTCCTGCCCGTCGACGGCGCGGCGTGCGGCGGCCGGATCATCGCCCACGGCACCCTCCGCGATGCGCGGCCCCGGCGTCTCGGCCTGCCCCGCACCCCGTCGTACGAGCGCGGTCACCTGGTGTCCGCGCTCCAGGGCGTGGGTGACCACTTGCCTGCCCAGGCCGCCGTTGGCGCCGACCACGAGGAGCTTCATCTCTGTCATCTCACTTCATCGGAACCCGTCCCGCGTTTCAGCTTGCCTAAAACTCGGGGCGCAATACCGCGCCGGGTCGGCTCGAACTGGAGACTGCCCGGAACTCCAGTTAAAGTCAAACTGAAACTTGCCGAGAAGGAACGAGGAGTCGTGACCGCCCAGCCCCCGACCACCAGCACCGCCTTCCTGCTCGCCGCCCTGGGGCGGCGAGCACGCGAGGACGTCGAACGGGCACTCAAGCCGACCGGCTACACGCTGCGCCATCTCGCGGCCCTCGGTCACCTGTTGAGGGAGCCGGGCATGTCCTACAGCGAACTGGGCCGCAGGGCAGGGATCACCGCACAGAGCGCCCAGGCCACCGTCCGGCAACTGGAAGAGCGCGGTGCCGTCGAGCGCCGCACCGACCCCGGACGAGGCCGCACCGCGGAGCTCCACGTCACGGCGACCGGCCAGGAACTCCTGCGGGCGGGGCGCGATGCCTACGCCGAAGTGGACGCCGTCCTGGAACGCGCGCTCGGGAAGCAACGGTGCCAGGACCTCACCGGGCTTCTCCTGTCGGCGTTGTCCGCGGGCTCTTCAGGGAAGGGCTGAGCCGCGCCGATCACCCCGTCAGGTCCCTTCGGGCTTGCGGGCCAGCAGGCAGGCGCGCGGTCTGTTCGCCATTCCGCCGGGCTCCTGCTCCAGCCTCGCGGTGACGACGAGTCCGGCCCGCTCCAGCAGGCCGACCATGCACTCCAGTGGCAGGAGGTACGACTCGTAGGACACCGGGCGGCCGTAGCCCTGGGTCGGCTGTAGCCGTTCATCGCCGACATAGTCTCCCCAGAGCAGGTAGCCGCCGGGCGCGAGCGTGCGGTGAAACTCGGCGAACACCGCCGGCAGCCACTGCGGGGGCGTGTGGTGGGTGGAGTACCAGGCCAGGATGCCGCCGAGCTCGTCGTCCCGCATCTCCAGGGCCGTCATCGAGCCCTCGGTGAACCGCAGGTCCGGATAGGCGTGCCGGGCCAGCCCGATCATCTTCGGTGACAGATCGACACCGAAGGCGGACACTCCCAGCCCGGCCAGGTGCGCCGTCACACGGCCGGGGCCGCATCCCAGGTCCGCGACCGGCCCCGGACCAGCCGTCCGCACGAGCTCGGCAAACCCCGCCAGCATCGCACGTGACAGCGGGTCCATCGCGGCCGGCGGCGGGACGCGTTCGAGGTAATCAGCGGCGACCGTGTCGTACGACTCCCGCACAGCGGTCAGAAACGAGGGTTCGGCCATGCGGACGACCCTAGACCCATATGGCCTGGGTCACGCTCCCGCGAACCGTGCCGCTCGAAGAGGGAAGTCGTAGCTCACCGCCCCGCCCGCTCCAGCGCCCCGCGCAGCTCCGCCGCGCTCCCGCAGCCGATCTCGGGGCGCTCCCGCAGCGCCGTGTCGATGACCTCCGCGAGGCGTCGTGGGATGGCCGGGTCGCGGCGGCGGATCGGGATCGCCGGCTCCTGGAGGACGACCTGCCAGGGGTCCTTGGCGCGCGGGAACTCGCGCGGGGTCCTTCCGGTCAGCGTGTGGTAGAGGCAGGCGGCCAGTGCCCAGACGTCCATGGCGGGGGTGGCCCTGCGGAAGTCGATGACCTGTTGGCGCGGCATGAACATCGGTTTGCCCGCGGCGGTGCCGGTGCGTGTCAGCCCGCTCAGGCCCGCCTGGTCAAATGCCTTTCCGATGCCGAAGTCCGCGATCTTCGCCGTCGTCGAGCCGTCGGTCTCCCTGTGCAGCAGGATGTTGGAGGGGCTCAGGTCGCGGTGGACGACGCCCTGTCCGTGCGCGTGTTCCAGGCCCTTGAGCGCCTGCACCGCGATGGGCACCGCCTCCTCGACCGGGAGTCGCCCGCCGCGTTCGGCGACGAGCCGGTCCAGGCTGCCGCCGGTGCAGAACTCGGTGGTCAGATAGAAGGTGCCGGATCCGAAGCCCGCGTCGTGCAGCGCGACGACGTGCGGATGCTTCATGGCCCGGGTGAGCGCCACCTCGCGCAGGAACCGGGCGCGCGCCGTCTCGCTCGCCGCCACCTTCGGCAGCATCACCTTCAGCGCCACCTCGACGCCGGTGGCCTCGTGCCGGGCCAGATACACCGCGCCCATGCCGCCACGGCCGAGCTCCCGGATCACCGAGTAGCCGCGGATGGCCCTGAGGTCGGCGCGGCCGCCGTGCGCCAGCTCGAGCAGCAGCTTGAGCACGGCGTCCGGCCGGGCCTGACAGGCGGCGCACAACAACTCGCCGGGGCGGCCGCCCGCCTCGTCGCCCAGCTCGCGCTCGCACTTGGCGCAGCGCGCGAGCCTCAGCGTGGCGACCTGCGGCCGCGTGATGTCGACGCGGAACACCGTGTCACCGAGGCGGATCCGGTCGCCGTCCTTGAGGTCGTGCTCGGGGTAGGAGTCCGCGACGGCCTCCTCGGGGGTGAGGCCGCGGCGCCGCTGGCCGATCTTCTCGCCGTTGACGTATGTGCCGTTGAGGCTGCCGAAGTCGCGGATGCGGATGTCCGGCGGGTTGATGTCGAGCAGGCAGTGGTGGCGGGAGACGGCCTTGTGGTCGGGGTCGTCGGGCAGTTGCGGCGAACAGTCGCTGGAGCGGCCGAGGACGCAGGTGGTGCGCTCCTCGAAGACGTACGCGCCGGGCTTGGCCCGGCCCTCGACGAGGGTGAGCGTGATGGTGGCCGAGGACGTCACAGAGGATCGTCTCCTTGTGGGTGAGGGGGAGGGCTCCGGAGGGCTTCGGCGGCCGGGAGGGTGAACGTGAGCGTGCGGTGTGCGGCGTCGGACCGTACGCGTCCCGCTCCGCTCAGTCGGCCGCCAGCTCCCAGTCGAGGTCCCAGAGCCGGATGCCGTCGTCTCCCGCCGTGACCAAGTTGCGCAGGTCGGGGGTGAGTTCGAGGTGCCGGATGCGTTGCTGGTGCCCTTCGAGCACATGCAGGCATCGGCCGGTGGCGACCTCCCACATCCGTACGGTTCTGTCGTGGCCGGCCGAGAAGGCGAACCGGGCGTCGGGTGTGAACCGCACGGCGGAGACCCAGCCCTCATGCCCCGCGAACTCGCGTACGGACCGCCTGGCACCGGCGTCCCACAGCCGGATCGGTTCGTCCTTGGCGCCCGAGGACATGACCTGGTGTGTGGACATGGCCAGGCGGCCGTCGGCGCTCAGGCACGCCGACAGGATCGGTTCCCGGGGGCCGGTCCAGGTCCGCGGACAGGCTCCGGTGGCAAGGTCTCGCAGCCGGACCACGCCGCCTGAGTCGCCGACCGCCGCGAGCCGCCCGTCCGCGGACATGGAGATCACGTTGACCGGGCCGTTCCGGGTGATCGTCGTGACGCAGCGGTCGTCGTCCAGGTCCCATCGGCGCAGGACACCGTCGCCGCTGCCGAACCAGGCGTACCTCCCGTCGCCGGTGAACCTGATGGTCCTCCTCATGTCCCAGTCCGGAGTCAGCCGACGGCACTCGTCGTCCGCCAGTCGCCGCCGAATGATCGCGAGTGGCTTGATGCCCTCGCACAGGACGTACTGGCCGTCGTCGCTCAACGCCACGCCGCCCACCCTGCCCGGGTGATCGTCGAGGACGCGTGTGCAGTCGCCGCTGTCCAGATCCCAGATCCGTACGGTGCCGTCGCTCTGCCCGCTGACGGCGAGCCGGACACCCGCGGCGAGGCCGATCGCCGTGATGGCGCCGTAGGAGAGGTGGCCGGCGTCCAGTGGCCGCGACCAGGCGGAGCGCAGCCGTACGTGGCGCGCCGAGCGGCCCAGTTCGTGCCAGGCGGCCAGGACCTGGGGCGCGCGCTCGTATCCCGGTATCTCCCGTGCGCGGGTCAACAGGCCGAAGGCCGACCGGTGTCGGCCGTTCGACATCGCCTGGTGTGCTTCGGCGAGCAGTTCCTCGGCCAGTCCGCCGAGCCGGCTGACCTCCGCGTACTCGCGCGGCTTGATCACGTGCGGCTCGGCGGCGTATTCGGTATCGGGCAACCGCCAGCGGTGCATGGGCAGTTCGGGATGCCCGCCGACGGAGCAGCCGAACCGGTTGTCGCTGTCGGGGAATCCGACATGGTGCATCCCGTGCGCGTGGGCGGTGTAGGTCCGCAGACACCGGCCGCTGCTCAGCTCCCAGATCTGAACGGTGTGGTCGCCGGAGGCTCCGGACAGCAGCAGCCGCCCACTGTCGGCGAAGGCCAGGTGACCGGCCGCGGCGGTCAGCCCCGTCAGCGTACGCAACGGACCAACCTGCCGGCCGTCCCCCACATCCCACAACCGGATCACCCGGTCCTCACCGGCCACCGCGACCATCCGCCCGTCGGGGCTGAAGCACAGCGCATGCGTCGCCGAGCCGGCGGCCAGCACCCGGCACCGGCCATCGGCCACGCTCCACAGCCGCGCCCCGTCCTCCTCGGCGGTGAGCACATGGCGCCCGTCGGCGCTCACCTCGTACTGCGAGCCGTCCAGGGCGCCGCCCTCGAGTGCTGCCCCGAGCGACCACCGGGGGGTCCCGGTCCGCGGTTCCCAGACCTGGACGCGCCCGTCCACGCCCTTCCACACACCGATGCGCCCGTTCGCACTCAACCTGACCGGGCACCCCGTGGCGTGCGCGGCGGAGCGGATGACGCGGGTACACCTGCCCGCCCCGAGATCCCAGAACTGCACCGTGCCGTCGCGGCTCGTGGACAGTGCGTACGAGCCGTCAGGGGTGAGGTCGACGCCGAGCACCTGCGTACGGTGGCCCTCGACCGCCAACCGCTGTGCGCCGGTCGCCGTATCCCACAGCCGGAGCACGCCGTCCCAGTGGCCGCTCAGCGCGAGGCGCCCGTCGGGAGCGAACCGGATCGGCAGGTAGCCCATCACCTCGTGCCGGGCGAGCAGTTCCACCGGCGCGAACGGCAGCGCGAACGGCTCACGGAACACACGGGTGCCGGTGTCGCGGGCATCGGCCACGGTTCCGGAGGCCGCCACCCGCAGCGCCGCTCGTACGTCGGTGTCGTCGGGCCGTTCGCGCGCGAGGGCGTCGAGCAGGTCGTGTGCCGCCGCGAGGTCGCCGCGTTCGAGGTGGACCCGGGCCAGAAACAGCCGCACCTGCCAGGAGGACGCGCCGGACCCGGGCGGGATCGCCTCCAACCGGGCCACGAGTTCCCCATCGGTGATCGCCCCCGTACGCCACCGGAACAGACCACCGTTGTACACGGCCCCGACGTGGTGCGGGTCGACCGCGAGCGCCTGGTCGAAGGCATGCTCGGCGTCGGCGGGCCGGTTCAGGTCGAGGAACGACAGGCCACGGTTGTTGAGCTCGTCGGCGCGCAGATCGGCGGCCTGCGAGGTGGGACGCGGATACGCCGAGCCGGTCACCTGCTCATAGATCCCGGTCAGTACGTCCGCGATATCCGCCATCGAGGCCGGCCGGTGGGCCGGGTGCTGCCGCAGGCAGCGCCGGAGCAGGTGGGCGACTTCCGGCGGCGCCGCGACCGGATTCGAGGGGTCGGCCAGATATTCCTCCAGCGCGAGACCCGCGACCGAACCAGCCGCCCAATGCACACCGCCGGTGAACATCTCCAGGACCGAGACCCCGAAGCTGTAGACATCGCTGCGCCGTCCGACGGGCTCGCCCGCGAGCTGCTCCGGGGACGCGTAACCGACCGTCATGCCGCCGAATGGCACCAACACGCTCTCACCCGGAGCCACGTGGAGTTCGGTCGGGGCCGTGGCGGCCTTGGACCGGGCGAGACCGAAGTCGGTGATCTTCGCGGCTCCCGTGCCGTCGAGCAGAATGTTGGCCGGCTTCACGTCCTGGTGCACCAGGTCTGCGCGATGGGCGTGTTCGAGCCCACGGGCCGCTTGGACCGCCGTGTCGAGAACACGGGCGAGGGCCTGCCGCGCATCCCCGGCGTGGAGGCGCCCGTCGCCGATCCACTCGGCCAGGCTGCCGCCGTCGACGTACTCGGCGAACACGCGGGGGACACCGTCGATCACCCGCACGTAATGGCAGGCGCAGACATTCGGATGGAGCCCGAGGGACACCCACGCCTCGGCCTCCCTGACGAACAGCTCCTGATCGCCGGGGCTCCGGAACAGCTCGGGCCGCGAACTCTTCACCGCCATGTCGATGCCCCAGGCGAGATGCCGTACCCGGTGCACGACGCCCATCCCGCCCCGGCCGAGCTCGCCGACCACCCGATACCGGCCGTCGACGGTCTCGCCGGTGGCCCAAACGGCCGGCGACGTAGGTGCGTTCACTGCGATTCCTCATCGTGATCGCGGCAGAAGCCGCCGTCCTGGAAGGCCCGGACGCGGAAGGCCCCGTTGTCGGATTTCGACGAGGGTCAGTATGTGACGGCTTCGATCCCGGTGTCGATGTTTCCGGCTCACCGCGGGGGTGCGGCAGCGCGCCGTTCACAGGCCCCGTAAACACGCGCTAGTCGCGCGTGATGTCCGAGTTCTGGATCAGGGCGCGGAATCCGGTCAGCAATGCGTTGAGGCCGACTTCGAATTCGTCGTCGCTGCTGACCTCCGCGAGGGTGTCGGCGTGCTGGACGAGCAGGGGGAAGGCCGCGGCGTCCCGGGAGCGGAACAGCAGGCGTCGGTGACGGCTCTCTTCGGGATCCGACATGTCCAGGCCGAGGTTGAGGTGCACCGAGCCGAGGACGAAGGTGGCCAGCGACGATGCGGCGGCGGACGCGAGCCGGGGGTTGAGGCCGGCGCCGATGAACAGGTCGAGGGAGTATTGCATTCCGGCCAGTGAGTTGGGGCCGAGCCGCTCGGTCCCGCGGAGGAGCGAGGCCACGCCGGGGTGCCGGAGCAGGTGCTCGCGGAACAGGCGTGCGGACCACGCCGCCTTCTCGGCCCAGTCCGCGCCGTCGGGCGGAACCGCGCTCGCCACCGCGATGGCCCGGTCGATCAGCAGGGTCACCAGTTCCTCACGGTTGCGCACATGGCGGTAGAGGGACGCCTGCGTGCAGCCGAGCGCATCGGCGATGTTGCGCATCGTCAGCGCGGCCGCGCCACGCGTGTCGAGCAGGGTCATGGCCGCGTCGAGGACGGCATCGAGCGTCAGTGATCTGCGCCGCCGCTGCCGCGCGGGTTCGCTCTCCCGGGCAAGCCACCAGGCCGCCGTGCCCGGCCTCGGTTCCGCCCGCTGGTTCTTCCGCGGGTCCTCCGGCGGCGGTTCGCCTGCCGTGGCTTTCGTCATCGGTTCATGCACCGGACAAGGATAGGCGTTAGGCGAACCCCGATCACTTAACATAAGCTAACGGCGTTCGCATAACAGCGGAAGGTCGACGAAGGGGTCACCATGCGCGCAGTACGCAACACCGATCAGGGCATCCTCGTGGCCGAGGCCGACGAACCGGCGGCGCCCGGGGTGCGCCTCACCGTCGCCTCGGCGGGCATCTGCGGGACCGACGTGAACTTCGCGGCCGGTGGCGTTCAGGGCTACACCTATGGCCACGAGTTCGCCGGCACCGCCGCCGACGGCCGGTGCTACGCCGTCGAGCCCACGGTCTACTGCGCGGAGTGCGACCAATGCCACGCCGGCCATGTCCAGCGGTGTGCCGCCCCGGAGCACGGAACGCTCGGGATATTCCGCGACGGCGGCATGTGCGACGCGGTGACGGTCTCCGAGAACATGCTCGTCCCGCTTCCGGACGGCCTGGACGTACGCGACGCCTGCCTCGTGGAGCCGGCGTCAGTGGCCTGGCACGGTGTCCGCAGCGCGGCGCTCACGCCGGGGGAGCGGGTGGCGGTCGTCGGCGGCGGCAGCATCGGGCTGCTGGCCGCGGCCGCGGCCCGGCAGCGCGGATTGGACGTCGATATCGAGGTGCGCCACAAGCACCAGAGGATCGCGGCGGAACGCCTCGAAGTGGGCTCGGCCGAAGGCGTCTACGACGTCGTGATCGACGCCGCGGGCAGCGAGAGCGGTCTCGCCCGGTGCGCCGAGCTGGCCCGCCCCGGCGGTCGCGTCGTGCTGCTGGGCGTCTACCAGCACACCATTCCCATCCCGGGCATCGTCAGCCTGGTCAAGGAACTCACCTACGTCCACTCCATCGCCTACAGCCGGCACGACGGCATCCGCGACACCGAACAGGCGGCGGCGCTGCTCGCCGGCAACCCCACGATCGCGCAGGCCGTGATCACCCACCGCTTCCCCCTCGACGAAGCCGCGGAGGCGTTCCGGGTGGCCGGTGACCGGGCCTCCGGAGCCATCAAGGTCGTCCTTCACCCCTGACGGCGGTCCGCCACCCCTGACGGCGGTCCGCCGCAGCATCTAGCCGAGTGGATTCCAGTCGAACCAGCCTCGGGAAGTGTCGTAGAGGTTCGTGGGTTCGTCACAAGTCTGGGATGTCGAGATCCGGTGGGCGACGGCATCCGCGCGCGCCGCATGGTCGTCCGCCAGAACCACCAAGACCAGAACCGAAGACAGCATGAGCACGGGAAGAACTCGTCCGCGGCGTGCGCGTGAGATGACCAGTGCTGCCACGGACAGCACGAGGCCGGCGAGCAGGAGCCACGCGTCCTGAGCGTAGCCGGCACGGGCGCGTGCGGGTTGTTGGTTAGGATGACAGGTAGGGGCGGATCCCGATGCTCTGGCCGGGGGGATGGCCAGGCTGGTGAGTTCGGGGCCGCGGGCCGCTGGCTCCCGTGGAGTCGTGCAGGTCAGGGGCGGATGTCCGAGGGGCGGCGCTTGAGGGTGGGTCGGACACGACGGGGGCTCGCGTTGGATCACCTGGCCGGAGCGGACCTGGAATTCGGCTTGGACCGGTTCGCGGGCCCGGGCGGTGGTGGCCGCGATGATGACGTTTGCGGTCTGCCCGGGGGAGCCGGGGTATTGACGGGACACATGGGCGTTGCCACCGCGGGTCGACCGGGCGCGGTGGGCGGGTGACCGGCCGGTCGGCGGCTGCGGTGCTGCCCCCGTCGCTGCGCGCGTGGCTCGGGCCGATTGCGGCCCTCGCCGCGCTGGTGGTCGTCGTGCTGGGGGTCCGGTATGCCGGGGACAGCGGGCCCGGCATGGTGGACGCGCGGATCTGGTCGGCGGTGGACAGTACGGGGTCGCCGTGGCGGCATGTCGCTCTGGCCATGGACTTCTTGGGGGAGCCGGTGGGGGCGGCGGCGCTGGTCGTGGCCGCCGTGACGGGCTGCCTGCTGCTTCGGCGTCCTCGCGCCGCGGTGCTCGTCGTCGTCGGTGTCGGCCTGACCGTGGGGACGGCGACGCTGCTCAAGCACGTGGCGGGACGCACCATCCACGGCGCCGACAACCTGTCCTATCCGAGCGGGCACACCGCCTTCCTCACCGCGCTCGCCCTCGCGGCGGCGCTGCTCGCGACCGGCCGGCTCGGCCTCGGCAGGACGGTCGGCACGTCACTCGTGCTCGCCGCGGGGCTGGTCGCGGGAGTTGCCATGGGCTGGGCGCAGGTCGCCCTGGGCGCGCACTACCCGACCGACGTCCTCGGCGGCTGGTGCACCGCGCTGGCGGTGGTACCGGCCACCGCGTGGCTGATCGACCGGATAGCCGACCGGATGGCCGACCGGCTGGTCGATGGGATGGCCGACGCCGGTCGGCGGGAGCGTCGCTGACGTCACATCACGCCATGCGGCGGAATACGGGCTTCACCGGTCGTCCGGCCAGCCAGGGGGTGGGGTCGGCGGCGTCCAGTGCCTTCCGGTACACCGCACACGCCTGGGCCACCACGTCGATGGTGTGATCGATGTCGGCGTCGCCGAGCGCGCTGCTCACCACGAATGACGGGGCCAGCACCCCGCCCGCGAGGAGCCGGCGCAGGAACAGGGTGCGGTACCGCTGCGACGGCTGCCGGTTCTCGTCGAGGGTGGCGAAGACCAGGTTGCTGGCTCGCCCCCGGACGACGAGGTGGTCGCCGACGCCCATGGCGGCCGCGGCCTCCCGGACGCCCGCCGCCAACCGCTCGCCGAGGGCGTGCAGTTGGGCGGTGATGGCTTCCTCGGCATAGGTGGTCTGCACGGCCATCGCGGCTGCCAGGGAGTGCGTCTCCGCACCGTGCGTGGTGGACAGCAGGAACACCCGCTCGCCGGAGTGGCGCAGTCCGCCGCGCTCCATCAGGTCGCGGCGCCCGGCCAGTGCGGAGACGGCGAATCCGTTGCCCAGCGCCTTGCCGAACGTGGAGAGGTCGGGGACGACGCCGTACAGGCCCTGGGCGCCCGCCTCGGACCAGCGGAAGCCGGTGATCATCTCGTCGAAGATCAGTACGCAGCCGTGCCGGTCGGCCAGTGCGCGCAGTCCGGCGAGGTACCCCGGCGGAGGCTCGGTGTGGGTGGCGGGTTCGAGGATCAGGCAGGCGACCTCGTCGGCGTACCGGTTCAGCAGCTCCTCCGTGGCGGTCAAGTCCCCGTACGGGAACGCCACGGTGAGGTCGGTGGTCGCCGCCGGAACACCGGCGGACATCGGTGTGGTGCCGATGAACCAGTCGTCGACGGAGAAGAACGGATGGCCGGCGCAGATGGCCACCCGCGGGCGCCCGGTGGCGGCGCGGGCGAGGCGCACCGCGGCGGTGGTGGCGTCGGAGCCGTTCTTCGCGAACTTCACCATCTCGGCGGTCGGCACCGTGGCCAGGAAGCGTTCCGCGGCCTCGACCTCCACGATGGACGGCCGGACGAAGTTGCTGCCGCGGTCGAGTTCCCGCCGCACCGCCTCGGTCACGCGCGGGTGGGCGTGGCCGAGGCTGACCGACCGCAGGCCGGAGCCGTACTCGAGATAGCGGTTGCCGTCGATGTCCCACACATGGGCACCGCGGCCGTGGCTGATGACCGGGGCCAGGTTCTCGGGGTACTGGTCGTCGCCCTTGGCGTAGGTGTGCGCGCCCCCGGGGATCAGGGCGTGCAGCCGCTCGTTCGCCGTCCGGGACAGGGGCAGGTGCGGCTCTTCGGTGGCCGCGTTGTCTTCGGTGTCCACGGGGACCTCAACTTTCGCTGTGCTTGCGGACCTCGGCGAGGCTCGGCGCCTCCCGGTCCCGCTGGGACATCGATGTGACCGGCAGCGGCCAGGGAATGGCGAGCTCCGGGTCGTCGAAGGCGATCGTCACGTCCTCGGCCGGATCGTGCGGGCGGTCGATCCGGTAGGAGGTGTCGGCGGTTTCGGTCAGCGCCTGGAAACCGTGCGCGCACCCCGCCGGGATGTACAGGGTCGCCTGCGTCTCGCCGGACAGCTCGAAGAAGGCCCGGCCCAGGTAGGTCGGCGAGTCCGTCCGCAGGTCCACGACGACGTCGAAGATCCTCCCGTACGAGCACCGCACCAGCTTGGCCTCGCCGGCGCCCGAGCGCAGGTGCAGGCCGCGCAGTACGCCCCGGACCGAGCGGGACAGGCTGTCCTGGACGAAGGCGTCCGGGTCGAGGCCCACCGAGCGGACCACGTCGGCGTCGAAGGTGCGGCAGAAGAAGCCACGTTCGTCGGCGTACGGCGTCGGCTCGAACAGGTACGCACCCGTGATCGCCGGGACTTCGATCGCTTTCATGGGGCCTCCTGGCGGGCGTGGGTGTGGGCACCGGCGTGGGCATGGGCGTGGCCGGGCGCCGGGAACAGGGTCATGGTCAAGGCGGTGAATTGCCGGGCGAGTTGCTGTGCGGCGGTCCGGTTCCGCTCGGTAAGGGTCCGCCGTAGCTGCGCCGCGTGCTTCTCCAGGTCCCGGAACTGCTCGAGCAGCCGGTCGGCGTCGACCTCGCGCGCCGGGTGGCAGTACGCGCCGAGGCCCATCCGCTCCATGAGCGCGTCGCTCTTCGCCGCGTAGCTGAGGGCGAGCACCGGTGTGCCGGTCTTCAGCGCGCAGATCAGGTTGTGGTACCGGACCGCCACTACGGCGTCGGCCGCCGCCATCTCGCTCATCAGGTCGGCCAGTGACGCCGGTTCGGCAGCGGTGACCAGCGGTGAGCCGACCGCGTCGAGGATCGCGGCGACCACCGACGCATCGCACTCGTCGCCGGTGAGCAGCCGGACCGGCCTGCCCTCCTCGACCAGCGCACGGACGAACCGGATCGTCCCGTCGAGGTAGCGCCGGTATATCTCATCGGCCCGGGCACGGTCGTCGTTGCCGCCATGGAAGTCCATGACACCGACGCAGACCGGGCCCGGCGAGCCCGCGGGGCCACTCGCCCGCGGCGTCGGCGTCGGCAGGGCGAACGCCAGGTCCGGGTGGACCTCGTCGCGCGCGGTGTCCACGCCCATCGCCCGCATCGCGTCGCGGGACTGGGTGTCCCGGTAGGAGCGGTACGCGGCCAGCCGCGCCGACCAGCGCACCAGGGCCCGGGTTGGCCGGTTGCCGATCTCGGCGGCGCCGACGCCGACCAGCGCGACCGGGGTGCGCAGCAGCCGCCCACTGGCGCAGAGCAGGAACAGCGAGTACGGGAAGCCCCACGGCCGCAGCGGCAGCGTGGCCTCCAGGACGCCCATGCCCGGCACGATCACCACATCGTGCCGGCGCACCCAGGCGGCGGTGCGGAAGACGTCGACGAGTTTGCCCAGGCCCTTCCCCGCGATGGCGCCCGCACGGGACGCGGTCCGGTACTCCCCGCGGTACCAGTGCAGCCGGGTCGCGGGGATCTTGAACCGGGCCGTCACGGCCTCGGGTCCGCCGCACAGCGCGTCCACGACCGCCCTCGGGTGCTCGGCGCGGAGGTACCCGAGGACGGCCTCCAGCGAACCGTCGTTGCCGAGGTTGCCGGAGCCGAGCAGGCCGAACACCCCCACGCGCAACGGAGTCTCGTCCGCGGATGTCATGCCTGCCTCCCCTCGCGGCCGGCGACGAGGGCGTCGACGGAGACCGTGAGCAGGGCCGGGTCGACCGGGGCGCGGTCCTCGACCCGCTCGCCGGCGCCCGGCCGGACCCGGCTGGTCATCCATGCGGCCAGGTGGCGGTAGCACGCGCGGCGGTCGGCCGGGGACAACGGCGCCCGCCGGATCGCCGCGGCGAAACCCCAGAGGTACTCGGCGAGCAGCCGGGGCGTCGGGTGCAGCGGGCCCGCCCGGCGCGGGTCCAGGTTGACGCACCGGGAGCGCTTGGACGGGTTCGCCCGCTCGGCGCGGGTGGGGTGGTCGCGGCGGAAGTACAGCAGCTCCGGCACCTGGTGGAAGGGCCCGTGCAGGGTGATCTCGGCGACGAATGTGCGGTCCGCGTGGTGGTAGCTGTCCATCGGCTTCACCCGGCGCAGCACGTCGGCCCGCAGCACCCCGTAGAAGTCGTCGCCACCCGGCTCGAACAGCAGACTGCGGAAGCGCTCCGGCGGCTGCGGCGAGCCGGTGGCGAGCGTGTACTCGTAGGGGACCTTGACCTGGCCGTCGCCGTCGATGACCGCCTGGTCGGCGTGGGCGAGGATGACCTCCGGCCGTTCGTCCAGCGCCTCCACACAGCGCCGTAGCAGGTCGCGGCCGTACAGGTCGTCGTGCGAGGCCCATTTGAACAGCTCGCCGCGGCACTGGGCGAACACATGGTTGTGGTTCGGGGTGGCGCCGATGTTCCGGGGCAGCCGGAGGTAGCGGATGCGTGAGTCCCGCGCGGCGTACGCGCGGCAGATGTCCTGGGTCCCGTCGCTCGAGGCGTTGTCGGAGATGACCAGCTCGAAGTCCTCGTAGGTCTGGCCGAGCAGGGCGTCGAGCGACTCGGCGAGGTACTCCTCGCCGTTGTACACGGGCAGGCCGATGCTCAGCCTGGGTCGGTCGGTCATGCGGTCCTCACTTCGGGGATGGGGGAGTGGTGGCGCTCGCGCAGGGCGGACCGCAGTTGCAGCCACCACACGGCCGAGCCGCTGACGGTCGCGGCGGCGACGCCCCAGGCCGAGCCGGCCGTGCCGGCCACGGCCGCCCCG
>NZ_JAHLEM010000910.1 GCF_018883605.1 Streptomyces niphimycinicus
CTCGCCGAGATCGGTGACGACCGCACCCGCTTCGCCGACGCCCGTGCACTGAAGGCATACTCCGGGTCCGCGCCGGTCACCCGCGCCTCCGGCAAGAAGCGCTACGTCGGACGCCGCTACATCAAGAACAACCGCCTCATCGCCGCCGGCTTCCTCTGGGTACTCTCCGCCATGCGGGTTTCGCCCGGAGCCAACGCCCACTACAAGCACCGACGCGAGCGTGGGGACTGGCACGCCGGGGCCCAGCGGCACCTGTTCAACCGGATGATCGGACAGCTCTACCACTGCCTGCAGAGCCGACAGCTCTTCGACGAGCAACACGCGTTCACCTCCGGTCCTTCAGCGGCTCTGGCCACGGCGGCTTGACTTGTTACGCACGCGAGATGTCTCTCGTGAAGCTGCCGCTTCGCAAGATGACCGGGCGGCAGGGAGATGGGGACCTGACGTCGGGAGCGAAGGAACGGCGAAGGGTGATTCACGTGTGGGTGCGCCGAAGCGGGGGGCGGGGGCTGCGGTGTGCGGGGGGTGTTGGCCCGGGATGGGGGTGGCCCGGGGTGGGGTGGAGCGGTGGCGCAGTGTTCCCCGGGGTACGGGGGTGTGCCGCGGCGTCGGGGGCGCGGTCCGGAAGGGGTCCGGGCGGCGGGGCGGGCCGGTGCCGTACGGGGTGGGGCACGGGGCCGGGAAGGTGCTGAGTCCGTGGCGGGTCCGGTGGCCACCCGGTGTCCCCGGCCGCGGCCGCGGCGAACCGTGCCGCCGGCGACCGGGGACGGCGGGAGGTGTCCGGGAGCCGCGGCCGGTCAGGCTCCGCCCGGTTCATCCTCGCCTGCGCAGGGGGTCGGTGTCACCATTGGATGGTCTTCGTTTCCAGGTATTCGGCGAGGCCGTGCGCGCCCAGTTCCCGGCCGATCCCGGACTGCTTGTAGCCGCCGGTCGGGGCGAGGACGTTGAACGTGCCGTCGTTCACGGTGATCAGCCCGGCGCGGATGCGGCGGGCGAAGTGTTCGGCGCGGAGCGGATCGGCGCACCACACCGCTCCGGCCAGGCCGTAGATCGAGTCGTTGGCGATCCGGGCGGCCTCCTCCTCGTCCCGGTAGGGCAGCAGGCACACGACCGGCCCGAAGATCTCCTCCTGGGCGATGGTCATATCGGGTGTGACGTCGGCGAACACGGTGGGCAGCACCCAGTGGCCGGAGGCCAGGCCCTCGGGCCGCCGGTCCGCGGGCGCCTCGCCACCGGTCACCAGCCGGGCGCCCTCGGCCGTCCCCTGGGCGATATGCGCGAGCACGCTGTCGTACTGCGCGGCGGTGGCGATCGGGCCGAGGTGGTCCCCGGGTCCGGCCGGATCCCCCAGCGGCCAGCGTCCGGCCTCCTCGGCGGCGAGCGCCACCGCC
This sequence comes from Streptomyces niphimycinicus, assembly GCF_018883605.1. Taxonomy (GTDB): domain Bacteria; phylum Actinomycetota; class Actinomycetes; order Streptomycetales; family Streptomycetaceae; genus Streptomyces; species Streptomyces niphimycinicus. The sequence continues at coordinate 1,392 of NZ_JAHLEM010000910.1, forward strand.
CGTTCGTACACCGCCTCCGGCAGCAGGACCCGGGTGCAGGCCGTACACGTCTGGCCCGAGTTGTAGAAGGCGTCGGCGAGGGCCGTGGCGATGGCGCGGTCCAGGTCCTTGACGGTGGAGCCGTCGGGCTCATCGGTGAGGATCACCCGGGCGGACTTTCCGCCGAGCTCCAGCCCCACGCGTTTGACGGTCTCGGCGGCGGTGCGCGCCACGGCGCGTCCCGCGCCGGTGGAGCCGGTGAAGGAGACGGCGTCGACACCGGGGTGGCCGGCGAGTGCCGCACCGGCCACCGATCCGGCGCCGGTGATCAGGTTGAACACCCCCGCGGGTGCTCCGGTCTCCGCGCACGCCCGCTCGAAGACGGTGGCGAGCAGGAAGGCGCTCAAGGGGGCTTCGCAGCTCGGCTTGAGGACGACGGTGCAGCCGGCGGCGAGCGCGGCGGCCACTTTGGCCGCGATGAGGTAGAGCGGGTAGTTCCACGGGGTGATGGCGGCGACGACCCCCACCGGTTCCCGGACGACCTGGGAGGAGGCGATGCGCTCCTGCCACTGGAAGTCGGCGAGGACGGTGAGGTAGGAGTCGAAGACCTCGGCCGCGAGGCGGGTCTGCGCCTCCAGGGCGTTGTCCCGCGGGGCGCCCATCTCCGCGGTGATGACCGCGGCGAACTCCGCCTCGCGCTCCCTGATACCGGTGGCCACCGCGGCGAGCAGCGCCTGACGGGTCGAGACGCCGGAGGCGGCCCAGGCCGGGAAGGCGGCACGGGCCGCCGCCACCGCGGCGTCCACATCGGCCTCCGTGGCCTGTGGCACCCGGCCGATGGCGCGTCCGGTGGCCGGATCGGTGACCACCGCGTGTGCGTCCCCGGAGCCCTCCAGCGGAGCCTGCCACGTACCGCCGATCCAGAACTCCCAGCGGTCCGGGTCCAGTTGGCCTGTCAGGGGATATGAGACCGGATTACCCATGGTCGTGCTCCTCGGGCGCGGACTGGGGTTTCGGTGAGAGGGACGGCGCGGGCTCAGAAGGAATGCCACGCGCTTGACTGGCTTCGAACCGTAGGACGCTACTGACTGGAGAGTCAACAGGCGTCACCGAAATTACTGACTGCCGGATCAATACCGCTCCTCCTGGCGGGCTCCGCCACGGGCGGAGCCGGTCGTTCGCGGCGGGGCCACCGGCCGACGCGCAGCGCGCCGGTGGCCCTGCCGTGGCCGTACCGGGGGCGGGGCCTACGGACGGCCGGTTGTCATGGCGCGCCATCAGCGGCCGAGGACGGCCATGGCCGCGTTGTGTCCCGGCACCCCGCTGACCCCGCCGCCACGGGCCGCTCCCGCCCCGCACAACAGGACGTTCGCGTGACCGGTCTCCACTCCCCAGCGGCCCGCACCGGGCTCGGCGTAGGGGAAGTCCAGATCACCGTGGAAGATGTTGCCGCCGGGCAGCCGCAGATCCTCCTCCAGGTCCAGTGGTGTCCTGGCCTCGACGCAGGGCCTGCCCTCGGCGTCGGTGGCCAGGCAGTCGGCGAGCGGTTCGGCCAGGTGGGCGTCCAACTGGGCCAGGGTGGCCTTCAGCAGCGACTGGCGGGCGCCCTCGTTGTCCTCGGCGAACAGCCGGGCGGGGGCGTGCAGACCGAACAGGGTCAGGCTGTGCCAGCCTTGTTCCACGAGCCCGGGGCCCAGGATCGAGGGATCGGTGAGCGAGTGGCAGTAGATCTCCGAGGGGGGCGTGGTGGGCAGGCTCCCGGATACGGCCTGCTGGTACGCCTCCTCGAGCTGGGTGTAGCCCTCGGCGATATGGAAGGTCCCGGCGAACGCGGTACGCGGGTCCACGGAGGTGTCCCGCAGCCGGGGCAGCCGCCGCAGCACCATGTTGATCTTGAGCTGGGCGCCTTCGGCCGGCGTGGGTGGCTGCTCGCCCAGCAGCTCGGCCAGGGCCTTGGGCGAGGCGCCCACCAGTACGTGGTCCGCGTCGACCACGAGCTCGCGGTCACCGGGCAGCCCGTCGCCGTCCACCGGGCGGAAGGTCACCTCCGCGCGGCTGCCGTCGGTGGCCACCCGCGTGGCCTCACAGCCGGTGACCAGCTCGGCTCCGGCCGCGCGGGCGGCGTCCGCCAGCGCGTCGGTGAGCGCGCCCATGCCGCCCACGGGCACGTCCCAGTCACCCGTGCCACCACCGATCACGTGGTAGAGGAAACAGCGGTTCTGCCGCAGCGAGGGGTCATGGGCGCCGCAGAAGGTCCCGATCAGGGCGTCGGTGAGCACGACACCGCGGACCAGGTCGTCCTGGAACCGTGACTCCACGGCCTCACCGAGCGGGCGCTCGAACAGCGCCTCCCAGGCCGCGTCGTCCCCGACCCGGGCCTTGAGCTCCTCCCGGCTGGGCAGGGGCGAGGTGAGCGTGGGGAAGATCCGCTGACCGACGCGCTCGGTCAGCGCGTAGAACTCCTGCCACGCGGTGAACTCGCGGTCGGAGCCGGTGAGCCGGGTGAACGCGTCACGGGTGCGGGCGGTGTCCCGGTGCACCAGCAGCCCGGTGGCCCGTCCGTCCCGGACCGTGGGGGTGTAGGACGACACCGACCGAGAGCGCACCTGGAAGCTGAGGCCCAGGTCACGCACGATGTGCTGGGGCAGCAGGCTCACCAGGTAGGAGTAGCGCGACAGCCGCGCGTCCACACCGGCGAACGGCCGGGTGGACACCGCCGCTCCCCCGGTGTGGTCCAGGCGTTCCAGCACCAGAACGCTGCGCCCGGCGCGCGCCAGGTAGGCGGCGGCGACCAGCCCGTTGTGACCTCCGCCGACGATGACGGCGTCGTAGCGCGTCTTTCGCGGCTTGACTTCGGGAAGAGCGGACACGGTTCCCTCCAGACGGCACAGCAATCTCTTACTGATCGAGCGTTCAGTATTGGGCCACGCGGGACGGCCGCGTCAACCCCCCGTCCGCACCGCGATACCGGTATCCGCACAACGATCTTCGGGAGACGCGCGGGCGTGGGGACTGCGGGCGCCGGTACATCATCCACGCAGGTGAGAGCTTGTTCAGAGATCTTCGACTTTGTCCGACGCTCACCCCGGCGTCTTCACCTGCACAAGGACCTGACGGCATCATGATCTGTCGCGCTGCTGCGCCTGGCCTACCTCACCGCGACCAACACCCTGGCGTTCCTACGCCTCCTGCCGATGAGCGACAGAGACAAAGACATCGAGATCCTGGTGCTCCGGCACCAACTGCTGGTCCTGTAGCGTCAGGTCGGCAAGCCTGCCTTCAATGACAGTGATCGCGCTGTCCTCGCCGGCCTTCTGCACCACCTGCCCAAAGACAGACTGCGGCCCTTCTGCTGCTGGTCCGCCCCGAGACGTTCGTGCGCCGGCATCGGGAACTCCTCAGGCGGCGCCATGCCGCGACCTGCGTGTCCAAGCGACGTGGACGCCCCCTCACCATCCACTCGATCCGTACCCACGAGGCATTTTCCCTGGCCAGACGCAGGACGAGGCGGCACCCCGAACGTCGATAATGGAAACGGGCTCGCGTCTTTGGATCTCTTCGGGTAGCCCTTCGTCTCCGACCCGTTTCCCACGCTCGAGGTTCTGCGGGACTCCGCACCGGTTCACCACGACCCCGGCACGGGCCTGTGGCTGGTCAGTCGGTACGACGATGTGCGACGGGTGCTTCTGGACCCGGAGTCCTGCCTGCCGGACAGCACTCAGAAGGCGATCACACGTCTATCGGTGCCCGCCCTGCGCGCTCTCGCCAAGGCCGGGTTCGCATTGCCGCCGGCCCTCGCCAACAATGGCGGCCCCAGTCACGCGGGGCTACGACGGCTGGTGACGCGGTTCTTCACCGCGCACAAAGTGGCCGCCACAGCACCCCTGATCGAGCAGTGTGCACGGGAGCTGCTCGCCGAGGCACAAGCCGATATCGCCGCGGGTTCCGTCTGTTCGGCGCGCTGCGCGAGCATCGCCAGCCGAATGGCGCTGCGCTCGACCGGAAGACCGCGGTGGCCGTGTGCTGCTTCGTTCTGATCGCCGGCCAGTCCACGACCGCCCAACTGATCTCCACCGTGCTGCGCAGAGCGGCAGCCGACCCGGACGTCTGGTCACGGCTGGTCACGGACGACGGTTTCGGTGAAGCCTGGGTGGAGGAAGTCATACGCCGTGAGCCACCGGTCACGACCTGGCGGAGAGTGGCCACGCGGGATGTGCGGCTGTCGGGGGTCCGGATTCCCTCTGGGGGCGAGCTTCTCTTGATGCTGATGGGTACGGGTTCCGATTCCGAGGTCTTCCCCGATGCCGCGAGGCTCTGCCCGCACCGGCCGAACAGCCGACGGCATTTGTCGTTCGGCGTCGGCCAGCACCGCTGCCCGGGGGCTCTCATGGCCCGTACCGAAGCAGCCGTGGCGCTGCGCATGGCCGTGTCCCTGCTCCCGGACGTGGAGCCGGCGGAGGCGGAGCCGCCCCCCATGCTGGGCCTGCTGTCGTTTCGGGCGCCGGAGCGCGTGACGGTACGGCGCACCGCGTGTCCAGCGCGTCCCCCGGAGCGACATGCGTAACGGAGTGAACGAGAGCTCGCATACGTCGAGGCTGAGAACCTGTATTCAAGGAATAGAGGTTCTCAGCCTCGGTTCCGTTGTCGTCCCTACGAGGACATCCTCGTCCTACGACGCTACGACGACGACCGGCTCTCAGGGGAAGGGGTGTACGGGGGTCGGCCGCAGCTTCTCCAGGAGTTCGGACCGCCGCCGGTGGTAGGTGTCGACGTTGTCCAGCTTGATCTGCTCGTAGCCGCGCACCAGGTCGGGGAGTTCCGCCAGCTCCACCACGGCGTCGAGATCGGCGGCGAGATCGGCGGCGGGCCTCGCGGCGGC
>NZ_JAHLEM010000911.1 GCF_018883605.1 Streptomyces niphimycinicus
CGGCCGGGGGCGGCGGCCCGGTCGTGCGGCGCCCCGCCTTCCGGCCGGTGACGATCCGTACGGCGCGGGACGCGGTCACCGCCGCCGCGCTGTATCTGAAGTGGCTCGGCTTCCACAGTCTGCGGCCCTCGGAGGACCGGGCCGCGTCCGGAGTGGACCTCTACGGGACGGGCGTGGTCGCCCAGGTCGATCCGACCACCCGCCCCACCGGGCTGCGGGACATCGAATGCCTGTGGCTGAACGGGCTCCAGAAGTCGGCCATGAGCGTCTTCTTCTCGCTCGCGGGCTATGCGCGGGAGGCGCGGGCGCGCGCCGACGCACTCCATCTGCCGCTGTTCATCATGGACCTCACCGGCACCCCGCAGCCCGTCAACGACCCGGCGGACGCTCTGATCCGGATGGGGCCGCCGGACGGCTGACCCCGGTCGGCCCTTGTGCTCATGGCGGGGGAACGCTTCCGTTGAGGCACCGCCCTCCACGGTTTCACCGTCCCATCCGCTCGACCGGCCGGAGGCCGAAACGATGGTTGTTCCGTGGTACCCGAGGTCATGGGCTCCGCTCGCCGCCGCCCTGACCCTGCTTCTGGTGACCGGCTGCGGGGGCGGCGTTGTGCCGCCGCCCACGGTGGAGAGCTCCTCGGCCGCACCCGGGCCCCCGTCCGGCGCCACACCGGGCACGCCCACCCCGCTCACCAGCCCTGATGCCACCGACGGCGGAACAGGTGTGGAGGAGGACATCAACGCGGCGGTCTCCGTCACCACCACCTACTGGCAGACCCACTGGCCCGAGCTGTTCACCGGCGGCTACAACCCGCCCCGGATCCTGGGGGTCTACGACGGCGACACCCCCGGTACGCCGGTCTGCGGCAGTGAGCCGCTCCCCGATGACAACGCCGTCTACTGCCCCGACGGCGACTACATAGCGTGGGATATGGACCTGATGCGCTTCGGCCATGCGCGGGGCGACGCCTGGGTCTATCTGGTGATCGCCCATGAATGGGGCCACGCCGTCCAGAACCGTCTGGACGCGGGCCTGGTCGACCTCGCCCGTGAGCTTCAGGCCGACTGCCTGGCCGGGGCGGTCCTCTTCGGCGCCGCCCAGGACGGGACGCTGACCTTCGAGGAGGGTGATACCGAGGAGCTGGCGGACGCCCTGACCGCACTCGCCGACAGGACCCCGTGGACCGACGTCTCCGACCACGGCGACGCCTCCCAGCGGGTCTCCTACTTCAGCCGCGGCGCGCGATCCGGGGTGAAGTCGTGCCTGCCGAACGCCGTCCGGTGACGGGCGGGGGGGTGGGCCCCCGCTGTGGCGGGCGTGTAGTGGGGGTGTGGGCCCCTGCTGTAGTAGAGGGGCCCGCGACTCATCAGCTCGGCGCGGTCTGCGGCTCGGCCCGCCCGACCAGCGCTTCCGATTCGGCCGGACCGGCCTCGGACCGGGTCTCGGGCAGCAGCTCCCGGGCGGCCGCCTCGCGCAGCTCGACCTTGCGGACCTTGCCGCTGACCGTCATCGGGAAGGCGTCCATGAGACGCAGATAGCGGGGGACCTTGTAGTGGGCGAGGCGGCCCCGGCAGAAGCGGGCCAGCTCATCGCGGGTGAGGGTCCTGGCGCCCTCGCGCAGGATGACGCAGGCCAGCACCTCCTCGCCGTACTTCTCGTCCGGTACGCCGACGACCTGCACATCCGCCACCTTGGGGTGGGTGTGCAGAAACTCCTCGATCTCCCGCGGATAGACGTTCTCCCCACCGCGGACGATCATGTCCTTGATCCGGCCGACGATCTGGACGTATCCCTCGCCGTCCATCACCGCGAGGTCGCCGGTGTGCATCCAGCGCGCCGAGTCGATCGCCTCGGCGGTCCGCTCGGGCTCCTGCCAGTAGCCGAGCATCACCGAGTAGCCGCGGGTGCACAGCTCGCCGCGGGTGCCGCGGGGCACGGTCGCCCCGGTCGCCGGGTCGACGATCTTGACCTCGATATGCGGCAGCACCCGGCCGACCGTCGAGGTGCGGCGGACCAGGTCGTCGTCGGGCCGGGTCTGGGCGGAGACCGGTGAGGTCTCGGTCATGCCGTAGCAGATGGACACCTCGGTCATATGCATCTCGGCGACCACCCGGCGCATCACCTCCACCGGGCAGGGCGATCCGGCCATGATCCCGGTGCGCAGCGAGCTGAGGTCGAAGGTGGCGAAGTCCGGCAGGGCCAGCTCGGCGATGAACATGGTGGGGACGCCGTACAGCGAGGTGCAGCGCTCCCGTTCGACGGCGGCCAGGGTGGCGACGGGGTCGAAGGTGGCGGCGGGGATGACCACGCAGGCGCCGTGGCTGGTGGCCGCGAGGTTGCCCATCACCATGCCGAAGCAGTGGTAGAAGGGCACCGGCACGCAGATCCGGTCCTCGGCGGTGTAGCGGACCGTCTCCCCCACGAAGAAGCCGTTGTTGAGGATGTTGTGGTGGGAGAGGGTGGCGCCCTTGGGGAAGCCGGTGGTGCCGGAGGTGTACTGGATGTTGACCGCGTCGTCGCAACTGATCCGGGCCTCGCGCTCGGCCAGCCGCTCGGGGGCCACCCCGGCCCCGGCGCGCACCAGTCCGTCCCAGGTCCGGTCGCCGATGTAGATCACATCGCGCAGCGAGGAGCAGGCCGATCGCACCTGCTCGACCATCCGCCGGTAGTCGCTGGTCTTGTGCTCGATGGAGGAGACCAGGACCGAGATTCCGGCCTGCTGGAGTACGTACCGCAACTCGTGGACGCGGTAAGCGGGGTTGATATTGACCATGATGGCGCCGATGCGGGCGGTGGCGTACTGCAACAGCACCCATTCGGGGCAGTTGATGGCCCAGATGCCGACCCGGTCGCCCTTGGCGACCCCCTTGGCCATCAGCCCGAGCGCGACCTCCTCGACCGACCTGCCGAACTCGGCGTAGGTCCAGCGGCGGCCGGAGGGGACGTCGATGAGCGCCTCGCGGTCGCCGTACAGCTCGATAGCCCGGGCCAGATTGGCGCCGATGGTCTCGCCGAGCAGCGGGAGGTTCCCGGCCCCGCTGGTGTAGGAGAGCCCCGCTGGGCTTGGTGGGTCAGACGTGAGGTCGGTCATGGGAGCTCCTTGGGGTCACGTTCACGTACGCCTTCACGTTCGTGCGGGTGGGTCATCATATGAGCGTCGGTCATCAGATCTCCTCATAAAACTCGATACCGCCACCCTGTGCCGTGCGTTCACGCAACTCGATCCGGCGAATCTTTCCGGAAACCGTCTTGGGGAGGTCGGCGAACTCCAACCGGCGGATCCGCTTGTACGGCGCGAGCACCGCCCGCGAGTGCGCGAACAGCGCCTTCGCGGTGTCCGGGCCGGGCTCCCAGCCCTCCGCAAGCACGATGTACGCCTTCGGCACGGCCAGCCGCAGCGGGTCGGGGGCCGGGACGACGGCGGCCTCGGCGACCGCCTCGTGCTCCAGCAGCGCGCTCTCCAGCTCGAACGGCGAGATCTTGTAGTCGGACGCCTTGAAGACGTCGTCGGCGCGGCCGATGTAGGTGATGTAGCCGTCCGCGTCGCGCGATCCGATGTCCCCGGTGCGGTAGTAACCGCCCGCGGTGGCCTCGGCGGTGCGCTCCCCGTCGCCCTCGTAGCCGGTCATCAGGCCGACGGGACGGCCCTCGGGGCCGGTGAGGTCGAGGCAGATCTCGCCCTCCTCACCGGGCCGGCCGGTGACCGGATCCAGCAGGACGACCCGGTAGCCGGGGGTCGGCCGTCCCATCGAGCCGGGCTTGAGCGGCTGTCCGGGGGTGTTGGCCACCTGAACGGCGGTCTCGGTCTGGCCGAAGCCGTCCCGGATGGTCACCCCCCAGGCGCGCCGCACATGCTCGATGACCTCGGGGTTGAGCGGCTCGCCCGCGGCGAGGGCCTCCCGGGGCGGGGTGCGCAACTGGGTGAGATCGGCCTGGATGAGCATCCGCCAGACGGTGGGCGGGGCGCAGAAGGTGGTGATGGAACAGCGGTCCATCTCGGCCATCAGACGGGTGGCGTCGAACCGCGTGTAGTTGTGGACGAAGACGGTGGCCTCGGCGTTCCAGGGGGCGAAGAGATTGGACCAGGCGTGCTTGGCCCATCCGGGCGAGGAGATGTTGAGGTGGACATCGCCCGGCCCGACCCCGATCCAGTACATCGTCGCCAGATGCCCGATGGGATACGAGATATGGGTGTGCTCGACCAGCTTGGGGCGGGCGGTGGTGCCGGAGGTGAAGTACAGCATCAGGGGGTCGGTGGCGAGGGTCGGCCCGTCGGGCACGAAGGGCTCGTCGTCCCCCGCGTCCTCCGCCGTGATCCTGGCGGTCCCCGCGTCCTCGTAGGCGAGCCAGCCCTCGGGCGCGCCGCCGACCGCGATCCGGGTGTAGTCGCCCGGCACCTCCGCGAACTTCTCCGTGTCCGCGCCCCGCACCACCACATGCGCCGCCCGGCCACGCTCGATGCGGTCGGCGAGGTCGAGCGGGCCGAGCAGCGGGGTGGCGGGGATGACCACGGCGCGCAGCTTCATCGCGGCCAGCGCGGTCTCCCACAGCTCGACCTGGTTGCCGAGCATGACCACGATGCGGTCACCGGCCCGGACGCCGCGCTCGCGCAGCCAGTTCGCGGCCCGGTTGGAACGGCGGCGCAGCTCCTCGAAGGTCAGCCGGATCTCGCTGCCGTCCTCCTCGACGATATGCAGGGCGGTACGGTCGCCGCCGCGCCCGGCGATCCCGTCGAACCAGTCCAGGGCCCAGTTGAACCGCTCCGGGCGTGGCCAGCCGAACCCCTCGTACGCCGCCGCGTAGTCCTCCCGGTGGTCGAGCAGGAAGTCCCGTGCCTCGCGGAAGTCGTGAGCCGGATTCGTTGCTGTCACTTGTCCTCCTGAATGGCGTACCGCTCGCTAGCATCGTGCGACGGGTGATCTGAGTCTCACTACCCCCGGACGGGGGTGGCGCTGGATGCGGGAGGTGGCCGTGACGGGATCGGACGGGGCCGTCGACGTACGGAGCACGCTTCAGCGGATGCGCCGGCGTGGTGGCCTGCCCGTCGCGTTCGGCGGGCTGTTCTCGGGCTCACGGCAGTTCCGGATCTCGGAACTCACCGGCACCACGACCAACTCCCTGCGGGGTCTGGCCATCACACCCGGCAACGGCCTCGGCGGCAAGGTCCTCACCATGTCCCGGCCGATCTCGGTGGCGGACTACCCCACCTCACGGGCGATCAGTCATGAATACGACGCGGCGGTGGGTGCGGAGAGGCTGCGCTCGATGCTCGCGGTGCCGGTGGTGGTGCGCGGGCGGGTGCGCGGGGTGCTGTACGGCGCGCTGCGCCAGCCGCTGGTGCTCGGCGACCGGGCGCTGACCTCGGCCATGGAGTCGGCGCGCGAACTGGAGCGCGTGCTGGAGAGCGAACTGGCGCAGGAGCTGGCGGTGCGGGAGGAGGCACAGCGGCTGCTGACGGAGGCGCGCCAGCGGCGGGGGCAGCCGCCGGGACCGCGATGGGAGCCGTCGGCGGAGGAGACCGATCCGGCGGTGTGGGAGGAGGTGCGCGAGGCCCACGGCGATCTGCGGGCCCTGGCGCACCGGGTGCCCGACCGCAAGCTGCGCGAGGAGATACTCACCGTCTGCTCCCGGCTGGCCAGGGCCTCCTCGGGGCGCGGCAGGCAGCGGGAGCACCGGAGCGGGCGGAACGGGGTGGAGCTGTCGCCGCGCGAGGTGGACGTACTGGCGTGTGTGGCCTCGGGGGCGACGAATTCGACGGCGGCGGAGCGGCTGGGGCTGCGGCCGGAGACCGTCAAGAGCTATCTGCGGTCCTCGATGCGGAAGTTGGGGGCCCATACCCGTCTCCACGCGGTGGTCGAGGCACGCCGCGCGGGGCTGCTGCCGTAGCAGGCGGCGGGTGCGGGCGCCGGAGACGGCTTCCGTGGCCCGGGGCCGGGGCTCCCGCGAAAAACGCTTGACCGGAGGCAACTATTGCCTCGCCCACCGCTCCCCCGGGACGCACCTCGGTCATATAGGGCGATATCCTGCACTGAGGTCAGTGCTCGCGACAGGAAGGTGAGGACCCTCTATGTCCGAGCGCCGTCGCGGCCCGCGTCCCCCGAAGCGGTGGCTGCGCCCCGGCGGGGCGAACCGGGCCGACGCCGCCCCGCGCCCCG
>NZ_JAHLEM010000912.1 GCF_018883605.1 Streptomyces niphimycinicus
ACGGGTACGACGCTGGGCGACCCGATCGAGGCGCAGGCGCTGCTGGCCACCTACGGCAAGGAGAAGTCTTCCGAACAGCCGTTGTGGCTGGGCTCGATCAAGTCCAACTTCGGCCACACACAGGCGGCGGCCGGTGTCGCGGGCATCATCAAGATGGTGCAGGCGATGGACCACGGCGTACTGCCCCAGTCGCTGCACATCGACGAGCCCTCGCCGCACGTGGACTGGGCCGCGGGCGCGGTCTCCCTGCTGACCGAGGCGCGGGAGTGGCCGGAGACCGGGCGTCCGCGCCGGGCCGGTATCTCCTCCTTCGGCGTCAGCGGCACCAACGCGCACGCCATCATCGAGCAGGCGCCGGAGCCCGAACCGGCCGAGGGGTCCGCGCTTCCGGCCGCCCGGCCGTCCGTGCTGCCCTGGACCGTGTCCGGGAAGAGCGCCGACGCGCTGCGGGCGCAGGCCGAGCGGCTGCTCGCCGACCTGGAGCTGCGGCCGGAGCTGTCGCCGACCGACCTGGCGTACTCGCTCGCGACCACCCGTGCCGCGCTGGACCACCGCGCCGTCGTGGTCGGCGGTGACCGCGCCGCGCTGGTCTCGGGCCTGGCGGCGCTGGCGCGTGGCGAGTCGGCGTCGGGGCTGGTCCAGGGCTCGGTGGCGGACGGCAAGACGGCGTTCCTGTTCACCGGGCAGGGCAGCCAGCGGCTCGGCATGGGCCGTGAGCTGTACGACGCCTATCCGGCGTTCGCCGAGGCGCTGGACGCGGTCTGCGACGAGCTGGACGCGTATCTCGAACGGCCGCTGAAGACCGTGATGTTCGGGAACGACGCGGCGGAGCTGGACCAGACCGGGTTCACCCAGCCCGCGCTGTTCGCCATCGAGGTCGCGCTGTTCCATCTGGCCGAGGCATGGGGCCTGCGGCCCGACTTCCTCTCCGGCCACTCCATCGGCGAGCTGGCCGCCGCCCATGTGGCCGGTGTGCTCTCGCTCGCCGACGCGGCGAAGCTGGTGGCCGCCCGTGGCCGTCTGATGCAGGCGCTGCCCGCCGGTGGCGCGATGATCGCCGTCCAGGCGGCCGAGGACGAGGTGCTGCCGCTGCTCACCGAGCGGGTCAGCATCGCCGCGCTCAACGGCCCGACCTCGGTCGTGGTCGCGGGCGACGAGGACGCGGCGCTGGAGATCGCGGCGGCCTTCGAGGAGCGGGGCCGCAAGACCAAGCGGCTCACCGTCAGCCACGCGTTCCACTCGCCGCGCATGGACGAGATGCTGGAGGCGTTCCGCGAGGTGGCCGAGGGCCTCACCTACGCGGCCCCGCGCATCCCCATCGTCTCCAACCTCACCGGGACCGTGGTCCTGGCCGAGGAGATCACCAGCCCGGACTTCTGGGTGCGCCACGTCCGGGAGGCCGTCCGCTTCCTCGACGGCGTACGGACGTTGGAAGCCCAGGGCGTCACCACCTATCTCGAACTCGGCCCCGACGGTGTGCTGTCCGCCATGGGCCAGGACTGCCTCGCCGACGCCGACGTGGCCGGTTTCGCCGCCACCCTGCGCGGCGGCCGTCCCGAGGCCGAGACCGTCGCCACCGCCCTGGCCGCCCTGCATGTCCGCGGGGTCACGCCGGACTGGTCCGCGTACTTCGCCGGGACCGGCGCCCACCGCGTCGACCTGCCGACCTACGCCTTCCAGCACCGCCGCTTCTGGCTGACGTCCCCCGCGGGCTTCGTGGGCGACGTGGAGTCGGCGGGCCTGGACCGGGCCGACCATCCGCTGCTGGGCGCGGCCGTGCCGCTGGCGGACTCCGACGGCTTCCTGTTCACCGGCCGGCTCTCCCTCGAAAGCCACCCGTGGCTGGCCGACCACGCCGTCATGGGCACCGTGCTGCTGCCCGGCACCGCCTTCGTGGAGCTGGCCATCCGCGCCGGTGACCAGGTGGGCTGCGACAAGCTGGACGAGCTGACCATCGAGGCGCCGCTGGTCCTGCCCGAGCGCGGCGCGGTCCAGTTGCAGATCCTGGTCGGCGCCCCGCAGCAGGCCGGGCACCGCACGCTGGAGCTGTACTCGCGGGCGCAGGACGCGCCCGCCGAGCTGCCGTGGCTCCGCCATGCCAGCGGTGTGCTGGTGGCCGGTGCCCCGCGGCCCTCGTTCGACCTGACCGCATGGCCGCCGCCGGGTGCCGAGCCCGCCGAGGTCGAGGGGCTCTACGAGCACCTGGCGCAGGGCGGCTTCGCGTACGGGCCGATGTTCCAGGGGCTGAGCGCGGCCTGGCTGCGCGGCGACGAGGTGTTCGCCGAGGTGCGGCTGCCGGAGGACCGCACGTCCGAGGCCACCGCGTTCGGGCTGCACCCGGCGCTGCTGGACGCCGCGCTGCACAGCACGTTCGCCCGTGCGGGCGGCGATGAGCAGGGGCGGCTGCCGTTCTCCTGGAGCGGGGTGTCGCTGCACGCGGTCGGCGCCGACGCGCTCCGGGTCCGGCTGACCCCGGCCGGGGCCGACGGGGTGGCGCTGGAGCTGGCCGACGGCACCGGTGCCCCGGTGGCCTCGGTCGAGCAGTTGGCGCTGCGCCCGGTGTCCGCCGGACAGCTCGCGGACGGCCGGTCCGCCGCGTACCACGAGTCGCTGTACCGGCTGGACTGGGCCACCGTGCCACTGGCCACCGAAGGCGCGGCCACCGCGGCCTGGACGGTGCTCGGCGAGGGCGCGCCCGCCGCGCTGACGTCGGGCGCGGCCGTCCACGCCGATCTGGACGCGCTGGCCGCGGCCGGGGACGCGCCCTCGTACGTCCTGGCCTGTCTCGACCCGCGCGGCGCCACCGACGACGAGGTGACCGCCGCCGTCCACACCGCCACCCAGCGGACCCTGGCGCTCGTACGGGCCTGGCTGGCCGACGACCGGTTCGCGGCGTCCCAGCTCGTGCTGGTCACCCGGGGCGCGGTGGCCACCGCGGGCGACGCCGGTACCCACGACCTGGCCCACGCCCCCGCGTGGGGCCTGGTGCGCTCGGCGCAGTCGGAGAACCCCGACCGGCTGGTGCTGGTGGACCTGGATGGCACCGACGCCTCCTACGAGGCGCTGGGCACCGCGATCGCCTCCGGCGAGCCGCAGTTCGTGCTGCGCCGGGGCGCCGTACACGCCCCCCGGCTGGCGCGCACCGCCGCCAGTGGGCCCATGGTGCCGCCGCCCGGCGAGCCTGCCTGGCGCCTGGACATCCAGGACAAGGGCACCCTGGAGAACCTCACCCTGCTGCCCAGCCCGGAGGCCGCCGCGCCGCTGGAGACGGGCCAGGTGCGGGTCGCGGTCCGGGCCGCCGGTGTGAACTTCCGCGATGTGCTCAACGCGCTCGGCATGTACCCCGGCGACGCGGGCCTGATGGGCAGCGAGGGCGCCGGTGTCGTCCTCGAAACCGGCCCCGGGGTCACCGATCTGGCGCCCGGCGACCGGGTGATGGGCATGCTGCCCGGTGGCTTCGGTCCGCTGGTGGTCGTGGACCGCCGCATGATCGCGCCGATGCCGGAGGGCTGGTCGTTCGCCCAGGCCGCGTCCGTGCCGATCGTCTTCATGACGGCGTACTACGCGCTGCGCGACCTGGCCGACCTCCAGGGCGGCGAGTCGCTGCTGGTGCACGCCGCCGCCGGTGGTGTGGGCATGGCCGCCGTGCAGTTGGCCCGCCACTGGGGCGTGGACGTCTACGCCACCGCCAGCCAGGGCAAATGGGACACGCTGCGCTCGCTGGGGCTGGCCGACGACCGGATCGCCTCCTCCCGCGACCTGGCCTTCGAGGAGAAGTTCCGCGAGGCCAGCGGCGGTCGCGGTGTCGATGTGGTGCTGGACTCGCTGGCCCGGGAGTTCGTGGACGCCTCGCTGCGGCTGCTGCCGCGCGGCGGCCGGTTCGTGGAGATGGGCAAGACCGACGTCCGGGCGCCGGAGGAGGTCGCCGCGGCCTATCCCGGCGTCTCCTACCAGGCGTTCGACCTGACCGAGGCCGGCCTGGACCGCATCCAGGAGATGCTGTGCGAGCTGCTGGAGCTGTTCCGGCGGGGCGCGCTGCGGGCGCTGCCGATCACCGCATGGGATCTGCGGCAGGCCCCGGACGCGTTCCGCTACCTCAGCCAGGCCCGCCACATCGGCAAGGTCGTACTCACCGTGCCCGCCCCGTGGAACCCGGACGGCACCGTGCTGATCACCGGTGGCACCGGCACCCTGGGCGGCCTGGTCGCCCGGCACGCGGTGACCGAGCGCGGCGCCCGCCGTCTGGTGCTCACCAGCCGGCGCGGTGAGCAGGCCGCGGGCGCGGCCGAACTCGCCGCCGAGCTGCGCGAGCTGGGCGCCGAGGTCACCATCGCCGCCTGCGACGCCGCCGACCGGGACGCGCTCGCCGCCGTCCTGGCCGA
Organism: Streptomyces niphimycinicus; assembly: GCF_018883605.1. Taxonomy (GTDB): domain Bacteria; phylum Actinomycetota; class Actinomycetes; order Streptomycetales; family Streptomycetaceae; genus Streptomyces; species Streptomyces niphimycinicus. Next base: position 4,383 of record NZ_JAHLEM010000912.1, read on the forward strand.
CATCCCCGCCGGGCATCCGCTGACCGCCGTCGTGCACACCGCCGGTGTGCTGGACGACGGCGTGATCGACTCGCTGACCCCGGAACGGCTGGAGAAGGTGCTGCGCCCCAAGGTGGACGCGGCCGTGAACCTGCACGAGCTGACCCGCGACCAGGACCTGGCCGCGTTCGTCCTGTTCTCCTCCGCCGCCGGTACGTTCGGCGGCCCCGGGCAGGCCAACTACGCGGCGGCCAACTCCTTCCTGGACGCCCTGGCCCGCCACCGCCAGGCCCAGGGCCTCGCCGCCACCTCGCTGGCCTGGGGCCTGTGGGCCGAGGCCAGCGGGATGACCGGTGAGCTGGAGGCCACCGACAAGTCCCGGATGACCCGCTCCGGAGTGCTCGGCCTGTCCTCCGCCGAGGGCCTGGCGCTGTTCGACGCCGCCCAGCAGGTGGGCGACGCCTTCCTGGTGCCCATGCAGCTCGACCTGGCGCCGCTCACCGGCGCGCCCATCGAGATGGTGCCGCCGCTGCTGCGCGGTCTGGTGCGCGGCGGTACGACCCGCCGCACCGCCGAATCCGGCGCGGCCCAGGACGGCTCCTCGCTGGTGGAGCGGCTGGTCCGGCTGGACGCGGCCGAGCGCGAGCAGACCCTGCTCGACCTGGTGCGCGCCCAGGTGGCCGTGGTGCTCGGCCATGACTCGCCCGACGCGGTCGAGGCGAGCCGGGCCTTCAAGGACCTCGGCTTCGACTCGCTGACCGCGGTGGAGTTCCGCAACCGCCTCGGCGGCGCCGCCGGGCTGCGGCTGCCCGCCACGCTGGTCTTCGACTACCCGACGCCGACCGCGCTCGCCGGATATCTGCTGGAGGAGCTGCTCGGCTCCGAGGCGGCCGCGGCCGTCCCCGCCCGGGCGGAAGGCCCGGCGGGCGGCGTGGCCGACGAGGACGACCCGATCGCGATCATCGCCATGAGCTGCCGCTTCCCCGGGGATGTGCGCACCCCCGAGGACCTGTGGGAGCTGCTGGCCGAGGGCCGGGACGGTATCGCCCGGCTGCCGGAGGACCGCGGCTGGGACCTCGACGCGTTCTACGACCCGGACCCGGACCGGCCCGGCACCTCGTACGCCCGCGAGGGCGGCTTCTACTACGATGCCCACCACTTCGACCCGGCCTTCTTCGGCATCAACCCGCGCGAGGCGCTCGCCATGGACCCCCAGCAGCGGCTGCTGCTGGAGACCTCCTGGGAGTCCTTCGAGCGGGCGGGCCTGGACCCGGGCGCACTGCGCGGCAAGCAGGTCGGCGTGTTCGTCGGCCAGATGCACAACGACTATGTGTCGCGGCTGCACACCGTCCCGGAGGGCGTCGAGGGCTACCTCGGCACCGGCGGCTCCAGCAGCATCGCCTCCGGCCGGGTGTCGTACACCTTCGGCTTCGAGGGCCCGGCGGTCACCGTCGACACGGCGTGTTCGTCGTCGCTGGTGGCGCTGCATCTGGCGGCGCAGGCGCTGCGCAACGGCGAGTGCACGATGGCGCTCGCGGGCGGTGTCACCATCATCACCACCCCCGATGTGTTCACCGAGTTCAGCCGCCAGCGCGGACTGGCCAGGAACGGCCGCTGCAAGCCGTTCGCCGCCGCCGCCGACGGCACGGCCTGGGGTGAGGGCGTGGGCATGCTGCTGGTGGAGCGGCTGTCGGACGCGCGGAAGAACGGTCACCGGGTGCTGGCGGTCGTGCGGGGCACGGCGGTCAACCAGGACGGTGCGT
>NZ_JAHLEM010000913.1 GCF_018883605.1 Streptomyces niphimycinicus
CGGGGCGCTCGCCCCGCGGGGTGACGACGCCCCGGCGCGGCTGTGGTGCGCCACCCGGGGCGCGGTCGCGACCGGCGGCGCCGACCGGCTGGAGAGCGCCATCCAGGCCCAGGTCTGGGGCTACGGACGGGTCGTGGCCCTGGAGCAGCCCGAGCGCTGGGGCGGTCTGGTCGATCTGCCGGAAACCGTGGACGAGCGGGCGCTGGACCGGCTCGCGGCCGTGCTCGCCGGGGCCGACGACGAGGACCAGGTGGCGATCCGCGCCACCGGGGTCTTCGTACGCCGCCTCGTCCCGGCCCCGCGCGACGCGGCCACCGCAGCCGCCGAGCCCTGGACGCCGCGCGGCACCGTGCTGGTGACCGGTGGCACCGGAGCCCTGGGGCGGCATGTCGCCCGCTGGCTGGCCCACAACGGCGCGGAGCGGCTGGTGCTGCTCAGCCGCCGGGGCCCCGACGCGCCGGGCGCGGCCGAGATCGTGGCCGAACTGTCCGGCACCGACACCGCCGTGACCGTCGAGGCATGCGATGTGGCCGACCGCGACGCGCTCGCCGCGCTCGTGGAGAAGCTGGCCGTGGACGGCACCCCGGTACGTGCCGTGGTGCACTCGGCCGGGATCTCCCAGGAGCCCGGCACCGGCACCGAACTCCCCGAGTTCGCCGGGATCGTGGCGGCCAAGACGACCGGTGCGGTCCACCTCGACGCCCTCTTCGGCGCGGACGCCGAGCTGGACGCCTTCGTGCTCTTCTCCTCGATCGCCGGGGTGTGGGGCAGTGGCGGCCAGGGTGCGTACGCGGCCGGAAACGCCTTCCTCGACGCGCTGGCCGAACAGCGCCGGGCGCGCGGGCTCACCGCCACCTCCGTGGCCTGGGGTCCGTGGGCGGAGGGCGGTATGGCCGCCGAGGGCGACGCGGAGGAGCAGTTGCGCCGCCGTGGACTGCCGCCGATGGCACCGGAGCTGAACATGGTGGCCTTCCAGCGGGTGCTCTCCCGCCAGGAGACCGCCGTGACGGTGGCCGATGTCGACTGGGAGCGGTTCGCCCCGGCCTTCACCGCCGCCCGCCCCCGCCCGCTGATCGACGATCTGCCGCAGGTCGCCAAGGCCCTGCGGGGCGGCGGCGAGGGCGAATCGGCGGGCACGGCGACCGCCGACGGCGCCTCCGCGCTGCGCGAGCGGCTCGCCGGGCTGGCCGTGGCCGACCGTAAGGACGCGGTGCTGGAGGTGGTCCGCACCCATGTGGCCACCGCCCTCGGCCATGCCTCGGCCGACGAGGTCGGGGCCGGACGCGCCTTCAGCGAGCTGGGCTTCGACTCGCTCACCGCGGTCGAACTGCGCACCCGGCTCGGCGCCGCCACCGGCCTCAAGCTGCCCGCGAGCCTGGTCTACGACTACCCGACCCCGGCCGCGCTCGCCGAGCATCTGCTGACCGAGCTGATCCCGGACGGACCGGGCCACGGCCCCGGCCATGCCGCTGCCCATGTGGACACCGATCCGCAGGACGCCGAGCTGCGCCGCACTCTGGCCACCATCCCGATGGGCCGGATCCGGGAGGCGGGGCTGCTGGACACGCTGCTCCGGCTGGCCGATCCACAAGCAGCCAGTTCCGAACCAAGCCGCGTCGAGGACGAGGCGGAGTCCATCGACGAGATGGACGTCCAGCACCTCATCGACATGGCGCTCGACCTCGACAGCCTCGACGGCAACGATTCCTGACGCGGGCCCAAGCACGGAGTACACGATGACAACCCCCAACGAAAAGCTCGTTGACGCGCTGCGGGCCTCGCTGAAGGAAACCGAGCGGCTGCGGAAGCAGAACCAGCAGCTCACCGACGCGTCCCGGGAACCGATCGCGATCGTCGGCATGAGCTGCCGGTTCCCCGGCGGCGTCGGCAGCCCCGAGGAGCTGTGGCGGCTCGTCGTGGACGGCCAGGACGCCATCTCCGGCTTCCCCACCGACCGCGGCTGGGACATCGAGGCGCTGTACGACCCGGACCCGGAGCGCGAGGGCACGTTCTACGCCCGCGGGGGCGGCTTCCTGTACGACGCGAGCCGGTTCGACCCGGGCTTCTTCGGCATCTCGCCGCGTGAGGCGCTCGCCATGGACCCGCAGCAGCGGCTGCTGCTGGAGACCTCCTGGGAGGCGTTCGAGCGGGCCGGGATCGACCCGGACACGATGCGGGGCTCGCGCACCGGCGTGTTCGTCGGCGCGTCCACGCAGGCGTACGGGGCGGGGGAGTACGACCTCCCGGAGGGTGTCGAGGGCCATCTGCTCACCGGCACCGCCTCCAGCGTCGCGTCCGGCCGGCTCTCCTACGCCTTTGGCCTAGAAGGCCCGGCGGCCACCATCGACACCGCCTGCTCCTCCTCCTCGGTCGCGCTGCACCTGGCGGTCCAGGCGCTGCGGCAGAGCGAGTGCTCGCTGGCGCTGGCGGCGGGCGCGACCGTGCTGTCCTCCCCGGATGTGTTCGTGGAGTTCAGCCGCCAGCGCGGCCTGGCCGCCGACGGCCGCTGCAAGTCCTTCGCGGCCTCGGCGGACGGCACCGGCTGGTCCGAGGGCGTCGCGGTGCTGCTGGTCGAGCGGCTGTCGGACGCGCGGCGCAACGGCCACCCGGTGCTCGCGGTGGTGCGCGGCAGCGCCGTGAACCAGGACGGCGCCTCCAACGGTCTGACCGCGCCCAACGGCCCCTCGCAGCGGCGCGTCATCCGGCAGGCCCTGGAGAACGCCCGGCTGACCGCTGCCGACGTGGACGCGGTGGAGGCCCATGGCACGGGCACCACGCTGGGCGACCCCATCGAGGCACAGGCCCTCCTCTCCACCTACGGCAAGGAGCGGCCCGACGGGCGCCCGCTGTGGCTCGGCTCGCTGAAGTCGAACATCGGCCACACCCAGAACGTCGCCGGTATCGGCGGCGTCATCAAGATGGTGATGGCGATGCGGCACGGGGTGCTGCCGCAGACGCTGCACGTTGATGAGCCCACCCCGCATGTCGACTGGTCGGCGGGAGAGGTGTCCCTGCTGACCGAGGCGCGGCCGTGGCCCGAGACCGGCCGGCCGCGCCGGGCGGGCGTCTCGTCCTTCGGTGTGAGCGGGACCAACGTCCACACCATCATCGAACAGGCGCCGGAGGCCGAAGCGGCGGAGACCGCTTCGGCTCCTGTGACGGCTCCGGCCGTGGTGCCGTGGGTGCTGTCGGGGCGGGGCGCGGGCGCGCTGCGGGACCAGGCCGAGCGGCTGGTCGCGCAGGTGGAGGCGGATGGCGAGCCGCGTCCGGTGGACGTGGGGTTCTCGCTGGCGACCGGGCGGTCCGCCTTCGAACACCGTGCGGTGGTGGTGGCCGAGGACCGGGACGGGCTGCTGGCCGGTCTGGGCGCGCTGGTCGAGGGCCGTGGCGCGCCGGGTGTGGTCGAAGGCTCGGTGGCCGGTGGCAAGGTGGCGTTCCTGTTCACGGGGCAGGGGAGCCAGCGGCTGGGGATGGGGCGTGAGCTCTACCAGGCGTATCCGGTGTTCGCCGAGGCGCTGGACGCGGTGTGTGCGGAGCTGGACGCGCATCTGGAGCGGCCGCTGCGGGATGTGCTGTTCGGGGATGACGCGGAGGCGCTGGATCGGACGGGGTTCACTCAGCCCGCTTTGTTCGCGGTCGAGGTGGCGCTGTTCCGTCTCGTCGAGGCGTGGGGTCTGAAGGCGGACTTCCTGTCGGGCCACTCGATTGGTGAGCTGGCCGCCGCGCATGTGGCGGGTGTGTTGTCGCTGGCGGATGCGGCGCAGTTGGTCGCGGCTCGTGGCCGTCTGATGCAGGAGCTTCCGGCCGGTGGCGCGATGATCGCGGTGCAGGCGTCGGAGGACGAGGTGCTGCCGCTGCTGACCGAGCGGGTGTCGATTGCCGCGCTCAACGGGCCGATGTCGGTGGTCATCGCGGGTGATGAGGACGAGGCTGTCGCGATTGCGGCGGGCTTCGAGGCGCGGGGTCGGAAGACCAAGCGGCTCACGGTCAGCCACGCGTTCCACTCGCCGCGCATGGACGGCATGCTGGACGCGTTCCGCGAGGTCGCGGAGGGGCTGTCGTACGAGGCGCCGCGTATCCCGATCGTCTCCAGCCTCACCGGTGGCGTGGTGGCCGCCGAGGAGATCACGACCGCCGACTTCTGGGTGCGCCACGTCCGTGAGGCCGTCCGCTTCCTCGATGGCATACGGACGCTTGAGGCGCAGAACGTCTCCACCTTCATCGAGCTGGGCCCCGACGGTGTCCTCACCGCCATGGCCCAGGACTGCGCGACCGGCGAGGACGCCGCGTTCATCTCCGCGCTGCGCAAGGACCGCCCCGAGGCCGAGGCGCTGACCACGGCCATCGCCCGGGCCCATGTCCGTGGCGTGGCGCCGGACTGGGCCGCCTACTTCGCCGGGACCGGCGCGGTTCGGGTCGATCTGCCGACGTACGCCTTCCAGCATGAGCGGTTCTGGCTGGAGCCGGGTGCGGCGTCCGTGGGCGATGTGGCCGCCGTGGGGCTGGAGTTGGCCGGACACCCGCTGCTGGGTGCGGCGGTGCCGCTGGCGGAGTCCGATGGACTCGTCTTCACGGGACGGCTCGGCCTCGACACCCACCCCTGGCTGGCCGATCACACGGTCCGGGACGCGGTGGTGGTGCCGGGCTCGGCGTTCGTGGAGCTTGCCGTCCGGGCCGGTGACCAGGTCGGTTGCGACCTGCTCGACGAGCTGACCCTGCACACCCCGCTGGTGCTGCCCGCACGCGGCGGCGTCCGGCTACAGGTCACGGTCGGTGCCTCGGACGACGCCGGGCGTCGCTCGTTCACCGTCTCCTCCCGCCCGGAGGACGCCGCCGCCGACACGGCGTGGGTGCGGAACGCGGGCGGTGTGCTCGCCTCCGGCGCCCCCGCCTCGTCGTTCGACCTGGCCCAGTGGCCGCCGACCGCCGCCGAGGCCATCGAGCCCGAGGCGCTCTACGCCCGGCTGGCCGAGGCCGGGCTGCGGCACGGCCCGGGATTCCAGGGGCTCACGGCCGCCTGGCGGCGCGGGGACGAACTCTTCGCCGAGGTCCGGCTGGACGACGACATCAAGCCCGGCGCCGGAGAGTTCGCCGTACACCCGGCGCTGCTGGACGCCGCCCTGCACGCCCTCCACGGCCGTGAGGGTGCCCAACTGACCGATGTCTGGCAGGGCGTCCGGCTGT
>NZ_JAHLEM010000914.1 GCF_018883605.1 Streptomyces niphimycinicus
CGAGGTCCGGCTGGACGACGACATCAAGCCCGGCGCCGGAGAGTTCGCCGTACACCCGGCGCTGCTGGACGCCGCCCTGCACGCCCTCCACGGCCGTGAGGGTGCCCAACTGACCGATGTCTGGCAGGGCGTCCGGCTGTACGCGGAGGGCGCTTCCGCGGTGCGCGTACGGATCGCGCCCGCCGGAGCCGACACGGTGACCCTGGCGCTCGCCGATGCCACGGGCGAGCCGGTCGCCGCCGTCGACGGTCTGCGCTGCCGTCCGCTCCCCGACGACCTCACCGGCGACGCGGACGTGGCGCGGCAGAGTCTGTTCCGGCTCGACTGGGTGGCCCCGCAGACCACCTCCGCCGGTCCGGATGCCGCCACTCGCCGTATCGTCCTGGGCGAGGACCCGTTCGGTCTCGTCCCGGCCGGAGTAGCCGCCGCCTCCGCCCCCGATCTGGCCGCGCTGGGCGCGTCCGTCGAGGCGGGCGACACCGCCGCCCCGGAACTCGTCCTCGCGTCCTTCGCGCCCGCACCCGGCGGCCCGGACGAGGACCAAGACGTGGCCGGGGCCGCGCACCGCGCGGCGCGGCGTGCGCTGGCCCTGGTGCAGGGCTGGCTGGCCGATGAGCGGTTCGCCGACGCGCGCCTGGTGGTCGTCACCCGGGGCGCGATGGCCACAGGCGCCGAGGAGGGCGTCACCGATCTGGTGCACGCGCCCCTGTGGGGTCTGGTGCGCTCCGCCGAGACCGAGAACCCCGGCCGCTTCGTGCTCGTAGACGTAGACGTAGACGAGGCCGCAGGGACGGCTGAAGCCGCCGGGACTGCCGAGGCCGCTGGGTCCGGCGGCGCCGCCGAGGTCGCCGACACCTTCGCCGACGCGCTCTCCGACGCCCTGGCCACCGGCGAGCCTGAGCTCGCCCTGCGCGCGGGCCGGGCCCTC
>NZ_JAHLEM010000915.1 GCF_018883605.1 Streptomyces niphimycinicus
CGCCGTGCACGGGCTGCTGCGGGACTGGGCGCGCGGCGACGACGAGCGGGAGCGCGAGACCGCCGCGCTCGCCCACGGCTACGGCCTGGCGGCCGGCTCCGTCGCGGCGTCCCTGGCGGAACTCGGCCGGATCGCCTGCGCCGACGACGGCCGCACCACCTCCCACAGCGTGCTGCGGCTGCTGGCCGGGACCGAACCGGAGACCGTACTGACCGCGCTCACCCGCTGGCTGCGCGACACCCGGCGGCCCCGCCGGGATCTGGCGCTGCTCACGGTGTTGCGCGCGGTCACCACCCGCACCTCGCATCTGTGGGGGCTGTGCGAGGTGCCCGAGCTGGAGCCGTACGCCGCCTGGCCGCTGGCGACGGCGGTGCTGGCGGCCCATCCGGGGTGCGCGCCCCGGCTGGCCGAGCTGCTGCGGGCCGCGCTGACCTGGGCCAGATCGGCCGGGGCTGCCGAGGACGCGCTGGTCGGCTGGATCCGGCGGGCGGCCGGCGACGAGCGGCAACTGACGGTGTTGTGCGGCTTTCTGCCGCGGCTGGCGCAGGACGGCGACGAGCCGCTCGACGCCGCGGCGGCCACGCGGATACGGGAGGTGCTGGAGGCGCTGTGAGGAGAGAGACATCGATGGTGAAAGAGACAGAGGACCCGACAACCACGGAGTCCACGGAGTCCACGCAGACCACGCAGACCACGCAGACCAGGGACGACACCACGGCGGAGCGGGCGAGGACGGCGGGCGCGGGGGTTCGCCGAGTCTCGGTCACCGGGGCGCGGCTGCTGCGCGAGGCACTGCGCCACGGCGGGGACGACCTGCCCGCGGCGCTGCGGGGGGCCGATGACGGCCTGCTGCTGAGCGCGCTCGACGAGGGGCTGCCCGCCGAGCGGGCCGCCCGGGTCGTGGTCGAGCTGGTGCGCCGCGCGCCCGAGCGCGGACCGGAGCTGGCGGACGCGGTCTGCGAGAAGGTGCTGCTGGCCCAGCTCTATCTCGACCCGCCGCCCCGCGCCCAGGGCGGTGCGGACGGACCGGCCGCGGACCCCGGCCGCCGGCTGCGGGTGCGCAACGCGCTGATGCTGTACGAGGGGCTGGTCCGCCCGTACGCGCGGCGCGGCGCGATGCCGGAGCTGATGGCGTGCGTGCTGCCCGGCCTGTGGACGGCCGCCGACGGCGCGGGCCGTGAGGTGGTGCGCCGGATCGTCGGCACCCGGCAGATGACGGGGTTCGGCGAGAAGGGCTGGAAGGCGCTGTTCGGCGGCGTGGCCGAGGAGTGCCGGGAGCACGAGGAGGCGGCGGCCCGCGCCACCCGGCGCGAGACACGGCGACGGTGGCGGCGCCGGGGCGCCGACGACGGCGGCGGGCTCGACCTGAAGCCCGGCCAGTTGTGGGTCTCCGCCCTGCTGGGGTTCATCGCGGTGGCCCTGGTGCTGATCGTGGTGATCGCGGCCGGATAGCAGCCACTCCCGGCGGCCGGATTGCCGCCCGCAGCCGACGGCGGGCCCGCCCCGCGCGGCGGAATCGCGGCGGAACCACGGCGGAACCGAGGCCGAACCGCCGTGGCCATCGCGATCAGCGCGAGTGTTCCGTGTCGCCGGGCGTTCACAACGGGCCGCGAGCGGCGAAGATGGGGACATGGGATTCCATGTCGACTCCGAGGCCGGGCGGCTGCGCCGCGTCATACTGCACCGCCCCGACCTGGAGCTCAAGCGGCTCACACCCACCAACAAGGACGCCCTCCTCTTCGACGACGTCCTGTGGGTGCGCCGCGCCCGCCAGGAGCACGACGGCTTCGCCGACGTCCTGCGCGACCGCGGGGTCGAGGTCCATCTCTTCGGGGACCTGCTCACCGAGAGCCTGGGCCTGCCGGAGGCGCGGGCGCTGGTGCTGGACCGGGTCTTCGACGAGAAGGAGTACGGGCCCCTGGCCACCGACCATCTGCGCGCCGCCTTCGACGAGCTGAGCGCCCCCGAGCTGACCGAGGCGCTGATCGGCGGCATGACCAAGCGGGAGTATCTGGGCCGGTACCCGGAGCCGGTCTCCGTCCGCTTCCACGCCATGGAGCCCGACGACTTCCTGGTCAACCCGCTGCCGAACCACCTCTTCACCCGGGACGCCTCCGCCTGGGTGTACGACGGGGTGTCGATCAACGCGATGCGCTGGCCCGCCCGCTGGCACGAGACGGTGCACTACGAGGCCGTCTACCGCCATCACCCCCTCTTCGCCAAGGAGGACTTCCACGTCTGGTCGGAGGGGCAGGCCGCGTATCCCTCGACCATCGAGGGCGGTGATGTGCTGGTGCTCGGCAAGGGCGCGGTGCTGATCGGAATGAGCGAGCGGACCACTCCGCAGGCGGTGGAGATGATCGCGCACCGGCTCTTCGAGGCCGGTTCGGCGCGGACGATCGTGGCGCTCGACATGCCCAAGGGGCGGGCGTTCATGCACCTGGACACCGTGATGACCATGGTGGACGGGGACACCTTCACGCAGTACGCGGGGCTGGGGATGCTTCGCTCGTACACCATCGAGCCGGGCGCGGGCAGCAAGGACCTCAAGGTCACCGACCATCCGCCGGAGCATATGCACCGCGCGATAGCCGCGGCCCTCGGCCTGGACTCCATCCGCGTGCTCACGGCGACCCAGGACGTCCACGCGGCGGAGCGCGAGCAGTGGGACGACGGCTGCAATGTGCTCGCGGTCGAGCCGGGCGTGGTGGTCGCCTACGAGCGGAACGCGACGACCAACACCTATCTGCGCAAGTGCGGGATCGAGGTCATCGACATCCCGGGCAGCGAGCTGGGCCGGGGCCGGGGCGGGCCGCGGTGCATGAGCTGCCCGGTCGAGCGGGACCCGGTGGAGCCGTAAGCGAGGCCCCGGACCGTAAGCGAGGCCCGGACCGTAAGCGAGCCCCCGAACCGTAAGCGAGGCCCCGGACCCGTAAGCGAGCCCGAGGACCCGTAACGCGAGGCGGCGGACCCGTGATGCCAGGGTTCACTCCCCGGTCTCCGTATATATGCAGAGCATCGTATATGCTTCCATGGTTCCTGGCCGCGGCGGCCTCGCCGTAGCCCCCGATCCGCCGTGTTCGCCGTGACCTAGGAGCCACCCCTATGGCGATTGACCTCACCGGCCGCCACTTCCTCAAGGAGCTGGACTTCACCGCCGACGAGTTCCGCCGCCTGATCGAGCTGGCGGCCGAGCTGAAGGCGGCCAAGCGCGCGGGGACCGAGGAGCGGCGGCTGCGGGGCAAGAACATCGCCCTGGTCTTCGAGAAGACCTCCACCCGTACCCGTTGCGCCTTCGAGGTCGCGGCCGCCGACCAGGGCGCCTCCACGACCTATCTCGATCCGGTCGGCTCGCAGATCGGTCACAAGGAGTCGGTCAAGGACACGGCGCGGGTGCTCGGCCGGATGTACGACGCGATCGAGTACCGGGGGCACGGCCAGGGCGTCGTCGAGGAGCTCGCCGCACACGCCGGGGTGCCCGTCTACAACGGCCTCACCGACGAGTGGCACCCCACCCAGATGCTCGCCGACGTGCTGACCATGCGCGAGCACAGCGACAAGCCGATGGACCAGATCGCCTACGCCTACCTCGGCGACGCCCGGTACAACATGGGCAACTCCTACCTCGTCACCGGCGCCCTGCTGGGCATGGACGTCCGCATCGTCGCGCCCAGCCTGCTGTGGCCCGACAACACCATCGTGGAGCTGGCGCGCCAGCTCGCCACGTCCACCGGCGCCCGGATCTCGCTCACCGAGAACGTCGAGGAGGGTGTGCGCGGCGCGGACTTCGTCGCCACCGATGTGTGGGTGTCCATGGGTGAGCCCAAAGAGGTGTGGGACGAGCGGATAGCGCTGCTCGGGCCGTACGCGGTGACGATGGACGTGCTGCGCGCGACGGGCAACGACGCCGTGAAGTTCCTGCACTGCCTGCCGGCCTTCCACGACCTGGGCACCGACGTCGGCCGGGAGATCCACGAGCGGCACGGGCTGACCGAGCTGGAGGTCACCGACGAGGTCTTCGAGTCCGAGCACTCCGTCGTCTTCGACGAGGCGGAGAACCGGATGCACACGATCAAGGCGGTGCTGGTCGCGACCCTCAGCGCTCCTTAGGGCCTTCCGCGGCGGGCTTTGCCGGGCCGTCCGCAGCGGGCTTTGCCGGGCCTCCCGTGGGCGGAAGGATGAACCAGACGGCCTTGCCGTAGGGGGTGGGCCGATAGCCCGCGTCCGCGCTGAGGGTCCGGATCAGCAGCAGTCCGCGTCCGCCCTCGGCGAGGCCGTCGGGTCTCTTGGGCCCTTCGGGGCGCCCCAGCGAGTCCAGCCCGCCGGGCGGATTCGGGTCCTGGTCGTGCACCTCGACCTGCCAGCCGCCGGTCGGCACCAGCTCCACCACCAGCTCTATCGGCTCGTCGCCGTCCGTGTGCCGCACCGCGTTGGCCACCAGCTCGGCCGTCAGCAGCTCCGCCGTGTCGCCGTCCACGGGCGCCCCGATGTCGGCCAGGGTGTTCCGGATCAGCGCGCGCGCCAGCGGTACGGCGGCCGTCGTGTGCGGCAGGGCGAAGCGCCAGGTGGCGGCGTGGGAGGGATCGGGCACGGAAGGGGTCCAGTCGGTCGGCGTGAAAACGGAGTACCGCGGCCCTTGACGGTATGAAGCGGACGATAGTGCCGGAAGGGGCCGTGGACCACTCTTGGCGGGACCTAGGGCCCGATGGGTGTGTTTGCTCCATATCGGTTGTTTGCGGCAGAAAAACCCCGATCTCACCTCCTGCTTTCTTCGCGGGAGCGTCGTGCTCGTCTCCCTGCCGGCCTCGACCGCCAGTCCCTCGTACGAGGCCGCCGTGGGCGTGTGGTGGACGGCCGCCATCGGCCACGGGTGGTTCCCGGCGCAGGGAAAGCGCGGAAGGGCGGAAAGGCGGGACAGGACGCGGGCCGGGACGCGGGCCGGGGCCCGGGCCCGGCGTCGAACAGGTACGTCAGCGCCGCCGCATCCGATGTGCGGGCCGCGTTCCGGCCGCTGGTCAACCGGTGAGCGGCGGCGCGGACGGCGCCTGCCCCGCGCGCTCGGGGATGTCCCGCTCCGCCCAGGCCCGGTCCGTCAGCCCGAGCAGCCGCTCGACCGTGGCGGGGTCCGGCAGCGGGCCGTGGTCCCCGATCACCCTCAGCGCGGACGCGGCCGTGATGTGACCGAGCCGCAGTGCCGAGGCCAGGTCCTTCTCGCGCAGCAGTCCCGCCAGGAAACCGGCGGCGAAGGCGTCCCCCGCGCCGACCGGCTCCACCACCTCCGTGCGCAGGGCCGCCACCGTGACCTGTGTGCCGTCGCCGAAGGCGGTCGCCGACCGTCCGCCGTCCTTGACCACGAGCAGACGCGGATGCGGCAGCAGCGTGCGGACGCCGCCCGTATCGAGGTCCGCGCCCCACAGGTGCTGCGCCTCGTCGAGGCCGACGAAGACGATGTCGGCGCGGTCGGCCAGCTCGCGGAGGACCGTGGCGGCCGTGCCGTCCGGCCACAGCGCCGGGCGGTGGTTGACGTCGAAGCTGATGGCGTACGGGCGGTCGGGCGCGGGGATGGCCAGCGCCCGTTCCACCAGGGCGGCGCAGGACGGGGAGAGCGCGGGGGGCACGCCCGTGAGGTGGAGGAGCGCCGCCGAACCGAGTCGCGGATCGTCCAGGATGCCGGGCCCCAGCGCCGAGGCCGCCGAACCGCGCCGGTAGTAGTGGACACGGGTGCCGGTGGGCCCCGGCTCCTTCACGAGCAGGCCCGTCGGCCGGTCCGGATCGGACCGTACGCCCGAGACATCGACGCCCGCCGCGGCCACGGCGGCCCGCACCCGCCGGCCGAACGGGTCGTCGCCGAGGGCCGAGAGCCATACGGCGGCGAGGCCCAGGTCCGCGAGGTACATCGCCACATTGGACTCCGCGCCCGCCACGGACAGCCGCAGACTCTCGCCGGTCTCCACGGAGTCGGGCGGTTCGGGGGCCAGCGCGGCCATCGTCTCGCCGACGCAGACCACCGGTCCGGCCGCCGGGCGCCATGGGGCCGTCATGCGCGCGCCCGTGCCGGCGCCGGCCCGGGCCCGGCACCG
>NZ_JAHLEM010000916.1 GCF_018883605.1 Streptomyces niphimycinicus
CACGTCCGGACACCACCCACGGCACTACACCACCCGCCGCGAGACCGCCTGGCGAGGTGTCCGGTGTGGTGGTGGCCTCGGGCGGTTCGGGGGCCTGCTCAAGGATCAGATGGGCATTCGTACCGCTGATGCCGAACGACGAGACACCCGCACGGCACGGCCGTCCATTCGCCGCCCACTCGACCGGTTCGGTCAGCAGCCGCACCTCGCCCGCGCCCCAGTCCACATGCGGTGTCGGCTCGTCGATGTGCAGCGAGGCGGGGAGCACCCCGTGCCGCAGCGCCTCGACCATCTTGATGATGCTCGCCACTCCGGCGGCGGCCTGGGTGTGCCCGATGTTGGACTTGACGGAGCCCAGCCACAGCGGATGTCCCTCCGGCCGGTCCTGGCCGTAGGCGGCCAGCAGCGCCTGCGCCTCGATCGGGTCACCCAGCGTCGTACCCGTACCGTGTGCCTCCACCGCGTCCACCTCGGACGGCGACACCCCCGCGTTGGCCAGCGCCTGCCGGATCACCCGTTGCTGCGAGGGCCCGTTGGGCGCCGTAAGTCCGTTGCTTGCGCCGTCCTGGTTGACCGCCGAACCCCGGATCACCGCCAGCACCCGGTGCCCGTTGCGGCGTGCGTCGGACAGCCGCTCCAGCAGCACCAGGCCGACGCCCTCGGAGAAGCCCGTGCCGTCCGCCGCCGCGGCGAACGCCTTGCACCGCCCGTCCGGGGACAGCGCGCGCTGACGCGAGAACTCGGTGAACCCGCCCGGCGTGGCCATCACCGTCACCCCGCCCGCCAGCGCCAGCGAACACTCGTCCTGCCGCAGCGCCTGCACCGCCAGATGCGTGGCCACCAGTGACGACGAGCACGCCGTGTCCACCGTGACCGCGGGCCCCTCCAGGCCGAACGAGTACGACACCCGGCCCGAGACCACGCTGCCGAGGTTCCCGGTGGCCACATAGCCCGCCGAGTCGCCGGTGGTCTGGCCGATGAGCGACAGATAGTGGTACGAGTCCACCCCGGCGAACACCCCGGTGCCGCTGCCGCTCAGCGCGTCCCGCGTCAGCCCCGCGCGCTCGAACGCCTCCCATGCCGTCTCCAGCAGAAGCCGCTGCTGCGGATCCATCGCCGCGGCCTCACGCGGGTTGATCCCGAAGAACTCGGCGTCGAAATCGGCCACATCGCGCAGAAACCCGCCCTCGCGGGCGCTGCTGGTACCGGCGTGTTCCGGATCCGGGTCGTAGAGGTTCTCCAGGTCCCAGCCACGGTCCTCGGGAAACGAGGAGATGACATCCACACCCTCGTCCACCACCCGCCACAGGTCCTCGGGGGTCGCCACATCGCCGGGGAAGTGGCAGGCCATCCCGATGATGGCGATGGGCTCCCGGGCGCGGTCCTCGACCTCGCGCAACTGCCGCCTGGCCAGACGCAGATCGGCGGTCGCCCGCTTGAGATAGCTGCGGAGCTTCTCGTCATCCGTCATATCGCATCAACCCGATCGTCACGGCGGTCCTGATTTCGGCGGTCCTGTCAGGGGCTCTGTATGGGGCCCTGCTAGGAGTCCTGATTCGGCGGTCCTGATTCAGCGGTTCGTCGGAGACTGTCGTCGGAGGGGACGGTCAGCTCGTTGTCGAGCGCCTGGAACAACTCCTCGTCGCTGGCCGACTCCAGATCCTCCTCGGCGGGGTCGTCACCGTCCTCGCCATGCCACGGGCCGTCCACCTTGCGCAGCAGCTCGCGCAGCCGCAGCGCGATCCGGGCCCGCTGCTCGCGGTCGGCGATCCCCCCGGTCAAGGCGGCGTCGAGGGTGTCGAGGCCGGTGAGCAGGGCGGCCCCCGGCGCCACTTCGGCCGGGACGAGGAGCTCCCGCAGCAGCCGTACCACCGCGGTGGGCGTGGGGTGGTCGAAGACCAGCGTGGCGGGCAGCCGCAGACCGGTGGCGGCGCCCAGCCGGTTCCGCAGCTCCACGGCGGTCAGCGAGTCGAAGCCCAGCTCCCGGAAGTTCTGGGCGGGGTGGATGGCATCGGCCGTGTCATGGCCCAGCACCGTCGCCGTGGCGTTGCGCACCAGCTTGAGGAGTGCTTGCTGCCGGTCCTCCTCGGACAGGGTGGCGAACGCCTCCGCCGGTGCCGCGCCGCCCGGGCCGGCGGCACCGGTGGCCGCCTGCGGGGCGGCGCCGCGCACCAGGCTCCTGAAGAGGGGCGGCAGATCGTCGGCGTGGGCCTCCCGCCGCAGGGTGGCAAGGTCGAGCCGGATGGGGGCCAGGGACGGAAGGCCGCTGTCGAGGGCGATGTCGAGCAGCGCGAGACCCTGTTCGGTCTCCAGGCCCACCATCCCGGCCCGCACCAGCCGCGCCCGGTCGGCGTCGGTCATCCCTCCGGTCATCCCGGTGGCCTGCGCCCAGTATCCCCAGGCCAGGGAGGTGGCGGGCAGGCCCTGGGCATGACGGTGCGCGGCGAGCGCGTCCAGGAAGGTGTTGGCCGCCGCGTAGTTGCCCTGCCCCGCGGCGCCCAGCAGCCCGGCGGCCGCGGAGAACAACACGAACGCCGACAGCCCCGCGCCGCGGGTGAGCTCATGCAGATTCCACGCCCCGTCGGCCTTCGCCCACAACACCTCATCGAGCTGATCGGGTGTGAGCGCCTCGACCGTGGCATCGCGCAGCAGCCCGGCGGCGTGGACGACGGCGGTGAGCGGATGGCGCTCGGGAACGGTCTCCAGCAACTTGGCCAGGGCGGCCCGGTCGGCCGCGTCACACGCGGCGATGGAGACCCGTGCGCCGAGCCCGGTCAGCTCGGCCGCCAGCTCCGTGGCCCCCGGGGCGTCGAGGCCCCGGCGGCTGATCAGCAGCAGCCGCCGTACGCCGTGCCGGGCCACCAGATGGCGGGCGGTGGCGGCGCCCAGGGTGCCCGTGCCACCGGTGATGAGGACCGTGCCGTCCGGGTCGAGGGCGGTGGGGAGCGTCAGCACGATCTTGCCGATGTGGCGGGCCTGGCTGAAGTAGCGGAACGCCTCGGGGGCCCGGCGGATATCCCACAGGGTGGTGGGCAACGGCCGCAGCGTCCCGTCCTCGAACAGGGCGGACAACTCGGCCAGCATCCGCTGGATACGGTCCGGGCCCGCGCCGCCGACCAGGTCGAACGCGCGGTAGACCACGCCCGGATAGCGGGCGCCGACCTCCTCGGGGTCGCGGACGTCGGTCCGGCCCATGTCGATGAAGCGACCGCCGGGCGCCAGCAGCCGCAAGGAGGCGTCCACGAAGTCACCGGCCAGCGAATTGAGCACTACATCGATGGAACCCGCGGTGGTGCGGAACCCCTCCTCGAAGTCGAGAGTGCGGGAGGAGGCGATGTGACGGTTGTCGAATCCGCGCTCTCGCAGGGCATGCCACTTGGTGGGACCCGCCGTGGCATACACGTCGGCCCGCCAGTGGCGTGCCAACTGCACGGCCGCCAGGCCCACTCCGCCGGTGGCCGCGTGCAACAGCAGCTTCTCCCCGGCCCGCAGTCCCGCGAGATCGGCGAGACCGTAGTAGGCGGTGAGAAAGGCGGATGGTGTGGTCGCCGCCTGGGCGTACGACCACCCCGCCGGGATCCTGGTGATCATCCGGACATCGGTGACGACCAGCGGCCCGGTGCCGTTGAACAGCCCCATCACCCGGTCGCCCACCGCGAACGCGTCGGTTTCCGGCCCCACCTCGACGACCACGCCCGCACCGTCGCCGCCCAGCGGCCTGGGATCCTCCACCATGCCCAGCGCCACGACCACGTCATGGAAGTTCACCCCGCCGGCCCGCAGCGCCACCCGGACCTCGCCACGGCCCAGCGGGCGCGTGTTGTCCGGGCAGTCGACCAGCGCGAGCTGGTCCAGACTGCCGTGGCCGGTCAGCCCCAGACGCCACGCGGCCGACCCCTCCGGCGCGGCGAGCCGCTTGGCCACGTCGTCGTGGACCAGCCGCGGGACATACGCCACACCGTCGCGCAGCGCCAGTTGAGGCTCGCCCGAGGCCACGGTGTCCGCCACGGCGCGTAGTGAGGCGTCCCGTTCATCGAGGTCGAGCAGCAGGACCCGGCCGGGGTTCTCCGACTGGGCGCTGCGCACCAGACCCCACACGGCCGAGGCGGGCAGATCGTGGACATCGTCATGGCTGCGCGTGGCGACCGCCCCACGGGTGACCACGGCCAGCCGAGCGTCGGCGAGTTCGGGGGCCGCGAGGAATTCCCGCAACACCCCGAGGGCGTGTTTGCCGAGGCCATGGGTGTGCTCCACCGGATCGCCGCGCCCATCGCCGGGAGAGCCGAAGAAGGCGAACACCACATCGGGGGCCGGGGCCCCGTCCGCCACGTCCGCCCGTACGGCGGCGAGATCCGGAAGGCCAGTGGCGCCGGGCAGCGCATCGGCCAGGAGGCCGCCGTCCGGACCGATTACGGCCGAACGGCAGGCGGGGGCGGACTCGGCCGGTGTCAGCCGTGTCCAGGCGACCTGGAACAGCGCGTTCCTGCCCGCCGCCCGGGCCCGCCCCAACTGCCCGTCCGGCACCGGGCGCAGGATCAGATCGTCCACGACGACCACCGCGGCGCCGGTCGGATCGGCCGCGAACAGCGTGAGCCGGTCCGGTGCCGTCGGGGTGATGCGGATCCGCAGGGTGTCCGCCCCGGTGGCGCGCAGCCGCAGACCACTCCAGGTGAACGGGAGCAGGACCCGGTGCGCGTCCTCGGAACCGGGGGCGACGTCCAGGGCCCGGGCGTGCAGCGCGGCGTCGAAGAGGGCGGGATGGATGCCGTACCCGGCCGCGCCGTCGCGCTCCCCTTCGGGCAGGGACACCTCGGCGTAGACGGCGCCGTCCAGCCGCCAGGCGGCGGTGAGGCCCTGGAAGGACGGTCCGTAGTGGTAGCCGTGGTCGGCGAGCTGACGGTAGAAGTCCTCGACGGGGAGTGGTGTGGCCCCGGGAGGCGGCCAGGCGCCGTCCAGGGCCGGAGAGTCGGCCGCGGAGGAGGTGGCGAGCGCCCCGGTGGCATGCCGGGTCCAGGCCGCGTCGCCACTGTCTGCCATGTCGCCCGCGTCGGCCGCCGGCCGGGAATGCACCGTGATGGGACGCTCCCCGATGTGATCGGGAGCGGCCACGGCGATCTGCACATCGACCGCCTCACCTTGCGGAATCACCAGTGGCGCGTGCAGGGTCAGCTCCGACACCTGGTCACAGCCGGTCCGCGCGGCGGCGTGCAGGGCGAGTTCGGCGAAGGCGGTGCCCGGCAGCAGGACGGTGTCCAGGACCCGGTGGTCGTTCAGCCAGGGGTGGGTCCGCGGCGACAGCCGACCGGTGAGTACATGGGTGCCGCCCTCCGCGAGTTCCACGGCGGCGCCGAGCAGCGGATGACCGGCGGACCCCAGCCCGAGGTCGCCCGGGTCACCGCTGTGGCCACCCCGCCCGTCCAGCCAGTAGCGCCGTCTCTGGAAGGCGTAGGTGGGCAGGTCGACGGCGCGGGGTGCGGGGTCGGCGCGGAACCAGCGGGTCCAGTCGACCGCGACCCCCGCGGTGAACGCCTGGGCCACCGATCGCAGCAACTGGGCGTGGTCGCCGTGGTCCCGTCGCAGAGTCGGCACCGCGGCCGCGGGCACACCGGCTTCCTCGAAGGTCTCCTGCATGCCGATGGTGAGGACGGGGTGGGTGCTGACTTCGATGAATACGCGGTGACCGTCGTCGAGGAGTGCTTGTACGGCGTCGGCGAACCGTACTTGTTCGCGGAGGTTGGTGACCCAGTAGGCGGTGTCGAGCCCGCTGGTGTCCATGCGGGCGCCGGTGACCGTCGAGTAGAAGGCCACCTCCGCCTGGACGGGTTCGATCCCCGACAGCAGTTTCCTCAACTCATCCGCGATTTGATCCACTTGGGCGCTGTGGGAGGCGTAGTCGACGTCGATGAGCCGGGCTCGGCGGCCTGTCTTTTCGCATGCGGTCACGGCGTGGGCGACCTGTTCGGGTGGCCCGGATACGACGACGGATCCGGGGCCGTTGACGGCGGCGATGCCTACTTGGCGGGCTGGTTCGCCGAGGTCGGTGAGGAGTTCTTTGGCGTGGTGGTGGTTGAGGGTG
>NZ_JAHLEM010000917.1 GCF_018883605.1 Streptomyces niphimycinicus
CCGGGGCGTTCGGCGGGGAGTCCGCCGCGACGGGGCCGGCCGAGCCTGGTATCGACGGCGGGCCGTCCGTGGACGGCGACGGCGACGGCGACGGCGCGGCGCATGGCCGCGAGGAGTGTCCCTGCCCGGCGACGGGTCTGCGGGCGCGTGGTGGGGACGATCCCGAGCACGCCGCTGGTGAGGCGGCCCGCGACGGGGTGGCGCCCGAACCCTGGATGCCGTCCGACGGGGAGGGGCCGAGCCGCTCGTACGGCGGGGACGACCCCGCGCACGCCGTTCGCGAGGCGGACAGCACCGTCGGTGCGCCGGACGGGGCCGGGATGGGCCGCCCACCGGGCCCGAGCCGGGGCGGGGTGACCCCGGAGCTATGGGTACGGCCCGGTGGTGACGGCCGTAAGGACGACACGGCGGCCGGAGCCGGGACGGCGGCCGTGGCCGGGCCCGGGGTCGCCGGGGCGCTGTCCGGGATGCCCGCCACGCCCGAGCTGCTCGCCAAGGTCGCCGCCCTCCCGCCCGCCACCGACACCCCCGACATCGACGAGAAGCAGGCCGCCCGCCCCGAGGAGAGCTACGGGCTGCGGCGGCTGCTGCGCGGCTTCGGGGCGCCACTGGCGGTCGCGCTGCTGCTCGTCGCCGTGGACGCGGTCGCCGGGCTGCTGCTGCCCGTGCTCATCCGGCACGGGATCGACCAGGGCGTCCAACAGCTCTCGCTCGGGGCGGTGTGGGCCGCCTCCGGACTCGCGCTCCTGGTCGTCCTCGTGCAGTGGACGGCCCAGATCGGCGAGACACGGATGACCGGGCGGACCGGTGAACGGGTGCTCTACGCACTGCGCGTCAAGATCTTCGCGCAGTTGCAGCGGCTCGGCCTCGACTACTACGAGCGCGAGCTGAGCGGCAAGATCATGACGCGGATGACCACCGACGTCGACGCGCTGTCCACGTTCCTCCAGACCGGCCTGGTCACCGCCGTCGTCAGCCTGCTGACCTTCTTCGGCATCCTGGTCGCGCTGCTCATCATCGATGTGGGCCTCGCGCTGGTGGTCTTCCTGACCCTCCCGCCGCTCATCGTCGGCACCATCGTCTTCCGGCGCCTGAGCGTCAAGGCGTACGAACTGGCCCGCGAGCGCGTGAGCGTGGTCAACGCGGATCTCCAGGAGAGCGTGGCGGGGCTGCGGATCGTGCAGGCGTTCCGGCGCGAGCGGTCCGGCCGGGAGCGGTTCGCGGCGCGCAGCGACGCCTACCGCCGGGCGCGGATGCGCGGTCAGCGGCTGATCTCGGTGTACTTCCCGTTCGTCCAGTTGCTGTCGTCCGTGGCCTCCGCGCTGGTGCTCATCGTGGGCGCCGGACGGGTCGGGGACCACACGCTGTCGGCCGGCGCGCTGGTGGCCTATCTCCTCTACATCGACCTGTTCTTCGCCCCCGTCCAGCAGCTCTCCCAGGTCTTCGACGGCTATCAGCAGGCATCGGTGTCCCTGGGCCGCATCCAGGAACTGCTGCGCGAGCCCACCACCACACCGGTCGCCGACGATCCGCGCGAGGTGCGCACCACGCGCGGCGAGATCGCCTTCGACGATGTGCGGTTCCGCTACGGGGACGACGAGGAGGCGCTGGCGGGCATCTCGCTCACGATCCCCGCGGGGCAGACCGTGGCGTTCGTCGGGGAGACCGGGGCCGGTAAGTCCACCCTGGTCAAGCTGGTGGCCCGGTTCTACGACCCGACCGGGGGCGCCGTGCGGGTGGACGGCGCGGATCTGCGCGAACTCGACCTCACCGGGTACCGCGGCCACCTCGGGGTGGTCCCGCAGGAGCCGTATCTCTTCGCCGGGACGGTGCGCGACGCCATCGCCTACGGACGGCCCGGGGCGAGCGACGCGGAGGTGGAGGCCGCCGCGCGGGCGGTCGGCGCCCATGCCATGGTGGCGTCGCTCGACGGTGGCTATCTGCACGAGGTCGCCGAGCGCGGGCGCAATCTCTCCGCCGGGCAGCGGCAGTTGATCGCACTGGCGCGCGCCGAGCTGGTGAACCCGGACATCCTGCTGCTCGACGAGGCCACGGCCGCGCTCGATCTGGCCACCGAGGCCCTGGTCAACCAGGCCACGGATCGCCTCACGGGACGGCGCACCACGCTGGTTGTCGCGCACCGGCTGACCACCGCCGCTCGTGCGGACCGGGTGGTGGTCCTGGACCACGGCCGGGTCGTCGAGGACGGCACTCATGAGGAGCTGGTGGCGCGGGACGGCCGGTACGCCGCGCTGTGGCGCACGTTCATGGGCGAGATGGCCCCCGCGACCGTCTGAGCGCGCGGCTGGAAGTGCCCCGACCTGCCGTCGACCGTCTGCGGCGCCGTCGTGGCCGGTCGCCCACGCGGCGCAGCCGCATATCGACACAGCCACGGCGGAGCCGCATATCGACACAGCCCCGCGCCCCTTCGGGGCGCTGTGCACCGGTCATCCGCCGTACGGCGGTGACGCTCAGCGTTCGCCCGCTGTTACGTACGGTAACATCACGGTTCCATGCCGCTGGCCCTCGCGATGGCCTCCACCTCCCGCCGGTCCTGCTCCC
>NZ_JAHLEM010000918.1 GCF_018883605.1 Streptomyces niphimycinicus
TGTGCACCGGTCATCCGCCGTACGGCGGTGACGCTCAGCGTTCGCCCGCTGTTACGTACGGTAACATCACGGTTCCATGCCGCTGGCCCTCGCGATGGCCTCCACCTCCCGCCGGTCCTGCTCCCGCTGCTCCGCCTCGGCCGCCACCCGCTGCTTGTGGCGGTGCAGGAAATCGGGGTCCCCGGCCCGCTCCTGAGGCACCAGCACCTTCATGCCCTTGGCGTGCGGGCTGTCGCCGAGGTCGACCACCACCCGCTCGTCCTGGGAGGTGAGCAGGCCGAACAGCACCAGCAGCTCGGCTTGGAGGGCGGGGGTGAACAGCTCTTTCTCCTCCGGCCCCATACCGAGCTCGTATGTCCCCCCGCGGACGGCCGGTGAGGTGCTCAACTCGCGCAGCAGCCGCATCAGCAGCTCGAGCGAGCGGGGATCGATTCGTTCCTGCAATTCGTTCAGATACCGCGTCAGCCGCTCGGCCCGTTCACTCCGGTCGTGCCGTTCGTCTCGGTCCATACAGGAAGCATGAGCCATCACAGCCCGCTACGAAAGAGGGCGACGGTAACAACTCTCCGTATTCGGCGTCCTGTTGGAGCACCGACGACCTCTGGCGACCCGAGTGTGTGCCCGGATAGGTTCTCGACGGCCTGTGCGAATTTTCGGGCCGTAAGGGTCATGACGGCAACAAGGGGAGGGTGCATGCGCAAGATGCTCAGATGGCTGTTGGCGCTCGCGATACTGATGGGGGCGGTCGGTGCGGGCGCCGGAGGCGCGTCCGCGGAGCAGGCCGCCCCCGCCCAGCCGGACATCAAGGAGCGCGTCCTGGCGATTCCCGGGATGCGTTTCGTGGCGGAACAGCCCTATGAGGGCTATCGCTTCCTCGTCTTCACCTACGCCCAGCCGGTGGACCACCGGCATCCCTCCAAGGGCACCTATCCGCAGCGGTTCACCCTGCTGCACAAGGCCACCGACCGGCCCACGGTCTTCTACACCTCGGGCTACAACGTCACCACCGCACCGCGCCGCAGTGAGCCGACGCAACTGGTGGACGGCAACCAGGTGTCCATGGAGTACCGCTTCTTCACTCCCTCCCGGCCCCAGCCCGCCGACTGGTCCAAGCTGGACATCCAGCAGGCCGCGAGCGACCAGCACCGCCTCTACCGGGCCCTGAAGCCCATCTACGGCAAGAAGTGGCTGGCCACCGGCGGCAGCAAGGGCGGTATGACGGCCACCTACTACCGCCGCTTCTACCCGCACGACATGGACGGCACCGTCGCGTATGTCGCGCCCAACGACGTGGTCAACAACGAGGACTCCGCCTACGACCGCTTCTTCGCGGGCGTCGGCACGGCCGAATGCCGCACCAAGCTCAACGCGGTGCAGCGCGAGGCGCTGGTGCGGCGCGACGAGATCGTGAAGCGCTACCAGAAGTGGGCGGACGACGAGAAGCAGACCTTCACCGTCGTCGGCAGCGCCGACAAGGCGTACGAGAACGTCGTCCTGGACCTGGTGTGGGCCTTCTGGCAGTACCACCTGCTGAAGGACTGCGCGGACGTCCCCGCCCCGACCGCGTCGACCGACGAGCTGTACGGCTTCATCGACGAGATCTCGGGCTTCTCCGCCTACACCGACCAGGGCCTGGAGACCTACACGCCGTACTACTACCAGGCGGGCACCGAGCTGGGCTCGCCCACCTTCAAGACCCCGCATCTGGACGGGCTGCTGCGCTACCCCGGCATCTACGCCCCGCGCAACTATGTGCCGCGCGACATCCCGATGCGCTTCAAGCAGGGCGTGATGCGGGACGTCGACAACTGGGTGCGGCATGACGCACGGCGGATGCTCTTCGTCTACGGCCAGAACGACCCGTGGGGCGCCGAGCGCTTCCGGGTCGGCAAGGGCGCCAAGGACTCCTACGTCTACACGGTCGCCGGTGGCAACCACGGCTCCAGCATCGCCCAGCTCACGGGCGAGGAGAAGGCCGAGGCCACGGCGGAGGTGCAGCGGTGGGCGGGCGTCAGCCCGACCAGCCGGCCGCTCGCCCGGCATGACGCCAGGCTGGACCGCCATGAGGTCGAGCGCGGACCGGCCCTGCGGCCGTAAGCGAGCCCATTCGTGGCGAAGAGGGTGTCCGCCCCGGCGGACACCCTCTTCGCGGGCAAACTGGGTCCATATCCGTGGACATGATCGAAGGACACCGCGATGGACCTGAAGCTGACGGGCCGCCGGGCCCTCGTGACCGGTTCCAGCTCCGGGCTCGGCGCGGCGATCGCCCGGCTGCTCGCCGCCGAGGGCGCCGATGTCGTGGTGCACGGCCGGGACGAGGCCCGGACCCACAGGGTGGCGGAGGAGATCGGCGCGGCCGCCGCGGCGGTCGGCGACCTCGCCACGGACCGGGGCGCCGACGCGGTGGCCGCTGTCGCCGGTGAGGCCGACATCCTGGTCAACAACGCCGGTGCGTACGGCCATCCGCACCGCTGGTCCGAGGCCACCCCGGCCATGTGGGCCCATCTGTACGAGATCAACGTGATCTCCGCCGTACGCATGATCCAGCGGCTGGTGCCGGGGATGCGCGAGCGCGGCTGGGGCCGGGTGATCCAGATCGGCGGCGGCCTCGCCTCGCAGCCGATGCCCGAGCAGCCCCACTACAACGCCACGCTCGCCGCCCGTCACAACCTCGCCGTCTCGCTGGCGCGCGAGCTGAAGGACACCGGGGTGACGTCCAACGTGGTCTCTCCCGGGGCGATTCTCGTCGACTCGGTGAAGGAGCTGGTGACCGATCTCGCGCCGGAGCACGGCTGGGGCGTGTCCTGGGAGGAGATCGAGCCCAACGCCGCGCGCGACTTCGTGCCCAACGACATCGGCCGATTCGGCCGCCCCGAGGAGATCGCGGGCGCCGTCGCCTATCTGGCCGGTCCGTACGGCGCCTACGTCAGCGGCGCCACGCTCCGCGTGGACGGCGGCACGATCCGCTCGGTGATCTGACCGGCGCTCAATACCCCAGCCCGTGCCCGATCGGGTACAGCACCCGGGACGGGTCGTCCGCGCGCCGCACCGCGACCGGCAGCCTGCCTTGCGGAGTGACCCGCCCCGCGATCACCCGGGCGGCGGCGCGCAGCTCCACATTCGTCCAGCAGTACGTGGCCAGCGACGCGGCGGGCTCCGTGCCGCGTCCGCCCAGCCGTGCGATGTCGTACGGATCGCGCAGCGCCAGATGCACCACCGGCACCCCGGTGGCCACCAGCCGCGCCACCAGGGTGCGCTGGGTGGATCCGGCCGCGATGTCGTACGTCGCCACGATCACCGCGTCCCGCCCCCGCGCCGCCGCGACCGCCGCCTCGATCCGCTCGGCCGAGGGGCCGGGCGAGTCGCCCGTGCCGGTGGGCAGCGCCTCCGCCGTGAAGCCGAGGCCGGACAGGGCGCGGGCCAGAACGGCCGTCGGCG
>NZ_JAHLEM010000919.1 GCF_018883605.1 Streptomyces niphimycinicus
AGCCGACGGGGGCCGAGCCGACGGGGGCCGAGGAGCCCGCCGCGGCTGGGCCCGCGACCGCTGAGCCCGCCGCTGCCGGGTCCGCGACCGCTGAGCCCGCCGCTGCTGAGGCCACTGCCTCGGAGCCGGTGGCCCCCTTCCGGATCGTCGCCGTGACGTCCTGCCCGACCGGTATCGCCCACACCTATATGGCCGCCGAGGCGCTGGAGAACGCCGGTCGTGAGGCCGGGGTCGAGCTGGTGGTCGAGACCCAGGGATCGGCCGGGTTCGACAAGCTCCCCGCGGCCACCATCGCCGCCGCCGACGCGGTGGTCTTCGCCCACGATGTGGAGGTCCGGGACAAGGCCCGCTTCGCGGGCAAGCCGACGGTGGACGTCGGAGTGAAGGCGGGCATCAACCGCCCCGCCGAACTCATCGCCGAGGCGCGTGCGAAGGCCGCACGCGGCGAGGTCGGCGCACCGGCCGACGGCGCGGCGGGGCGCTCGGCGCCGATGGACGAGGACGGTCCCGCCGGTGACGGCTTCGGCACCCGGCTGCGCAAGTGGCTGATGACGGGTGTCAGTTACATGGTCCCGTTCGTCGCCGCGGGCGGTCTGCTGATCGCGCTCGCCTTCGCGATCGGCGGCTACGAGATCGCGAGCGCCAAGTCCGTGGCGGACCACTTCGTCTGGACCGAGACCAGCAGTTGGGCCGCGCTGCTCTTCCAGATCGGCGGTGCGGCGTTCACCTTCCTGGTGCCGGTCCTGGCGGGCTATATCGCCTACGGCATGGCCGACCGGCCCGGTCTGGTCCCCGGTTTCGTGGGCGGCTACATCGCGACCACCATCAAGGCCGGATTCCTCGGCGGTCTGGTCGCGGGTCTGATCGCGGGCGCGGTCGTCATGGCCATCCAGCGGTTCAAGGTCCCGGCGGCGCTGCGCGGCATCATGCCGGTGGTGGTGATCCCGCTGATCTCCTCGGCGATCGTCGGCGTCCTGATGTTCGTGGTGATCGGCAAGCCCATCGCCTCCGCGCAGGAGGCGATGACCGACTGGCTCAACGGCCTCTCCGGTGCCAACGCCATCGGTCTCGGCGTCCTCCTCGGCCTGATGATGTGCTTCGACCTCGGCGGTCCGGTCAACAAGGTGGCATACGCCTTCGCGACCGGCGGTATCGCGGTGTCGGACCCCTCCACCGGAAGCCTCAAGATCATGGCCGCGGTGATGGCCGCCGGTATGGTCCCGCCGCTGGCGCTGGCCCTCGCCACCACCGTGCGCGGACGGCTGTTCACCAAGACCGAGCGGGAGAACGGCAAGGCCGCCTGGGTGCTGGGCGCCTCCTTCATCACCGAGGGCGCCATTCCGTTCGCCGCGGCGGATCCGCTGCGGGTGATCCCCTCCTCGATGGTGGGCGGTGCCGTCACCGGTGCGCTGTCGATGGCCTTCGACTGCACACTGCGCGCCCCGCACGGCGGCATCTTCGTGGTCCCGCTGATCGGCGAGCCGTTCCTCTACCTGCTGGCCATCGTGGCGGGCACGGTGGTCTCGGCCGGTCTGGTGGTCTTCCTCAAGGGGATGCGGAAGACGGCGGAGGCGGAGGCCACCGGCCAGGCGGGCGACAAGGCGGCCCAGGGCGGTGCCACCGAGGACGAGTCGAAGGTGGCGGTCGCGGCCTGACCGCATCTCAGCCACCCCCTGCCGGGTCCGGCGGCCCGCCCACGTCCCTGGGCGGGCCGCCGGACTCTGTGGACGCGCCGCCGGTCTCCGTGGGCAGATCCCCGGTCTCCGTGGGCAGGCCGCGCGAGGCGTAGTAGGCACCGAGCGCGGCCTCGCCACCCGACCCCATGGCGGTCGCGATCCGCTGGAAGCGAACCGACCGCAGATCACCGGCGGTGAAGACCCGGGGATGCTGGCTCCCGGGAGGGCAGTACCCGGACCGGTCGGCGGCCACGGCCCCGGCCGGGGGCGCCGGGGCGCTGCCCAGGTTGAGGAAGGCGAGATCGGCCGTCAGGACCCGCCGCTCGCCCTCCACCGTCCGGATCTCGGCGTTGACCGGTGCCGAGGAGGGCCCCAACTCCAGCCGCCGCACGGCCACCAGCTCCACCCGCGAATCCCGCCGGATCTCCTCGGTCTTGTAGGCGTCCTCGGGCGGATACGCCACCACAAAGCGGGTCCTCAGCTCCGGATGAGCCCGCGCCATGGTGCCCAGTGGCCGGTCCGCGCCCAGGACCAGCACCGTCCGGCCGTCGATCGCCGCCGGATCCGCCTCCCACAGCGGCGGCAGCGCCCGGCCCGCCACGCCCCCGAGCCATCCCGCGCCCTCAGGATCCAGCAGCCCGACCCCCGTGGCGACGACCGCGTACGGAGCGGTCAGCCGTGCTCCCCGCCCCCGCACGGACCCCATCGGCGCCACGGGCTCGACCGTGACCTCGACGCGATCGTCGAAGGCGTCGATCAACGTCGCGCGGCTGCCCAGCTCCACCCGGCACAGATCACATCGCGCCAGATCGGCCTCGATCGCCGCCGCCAGATCCGGGCCGTTGGCGACTCCGAGGACATTGCTCACCACCGGGATACGCCGCAGCGCCCCGCACACCGCGTCGCCCGACTCGATCAGCATCGAGCGCATCCCCACGCTCGCCGCCATCACGGCGGCGGCGCAGCCCGCCGGGCCACCCCCGACGATCAGCAGATCGGTGTCCATATGAAGCCCCCCTTCTCTCCGTCTCTTCGGCCCGTTTTTCTCCCGGCCGGACGCTTCCTTCCCTTCCCCGGTCGGGAAAGCAACGGGCCCGATCAGTGGCCGTAAAGGTCCCGGTAGGCCGGGAAGACACCGCCCGGGCCGTCCACGGTCTCCGCCGCGAGCACCGCCTTGACGACCGCCCGGGTCAGCACATCCGCCCCGGCCGCCAGCACCTCGTTCAGCGCACCGCTCTCCCGGTGCACCCCGA
The DNA here is from genome assembly GCF_018883605.1 of Streptomyces niphimycinicus. Lineage (GTDB taxonomy): Bacteria > Actinomycetota > Actinomycetes > Streptomycetales > Streptomycetaceae > Streptomyces > Streptomyces niphimycinicus. The sequence goes on from NZ_JAHLEM010000919.1 coordinate 2,930, forward strand.
ACGCCGGATCGTCGGTGCCCTCGGGGCCGCCCTCCGGTATCAGCGGCCGCCCGCAGGTGGCCAGGGCGAAGACCGTGTCGCCGTCGGACAGCAGATGCACCGGCCGGATGGCCCGCGCCAGACCGTCATGGGCCGTACCCGCCAGCTTGTGCGCCTGGGCCCGGGTGAGCACGGCATCGGTGGCGACCACGGCAAGCGTGGTGTTCAGCGGCGGCCGCACCGACGCGGCCTGCCGCCGCTCCGACTCCGCCCGTGCGGCGGTCAGCCGGCGCATCGCCTCCGCGTGCTCGGTGGCACCGGGCCTGCGGGGCCCGCCCTCGTCCGACGGCGCGTAGTGCTCCCCGTAGAGCACACCCGTACCGGGATCGACGACCGATCCCACGGCGTTGACCACCGCCAGCGCGGCCACCGTGACACCGGACGGCAGCACTGTGGAGGCCGAACCGGTGCCGCCCTTGAGCCCACCGGCCACCGCGCCCGTGCCAGCCCCCACATTGCCCTGCGCCACCGGCGCGCCCGCCTCCGAACCGGCCGCCGCCTCGATCGCCTCGCGCCCCAGCGCGGCGTCCGGCCGGGCCCGCCAGTCGCCGCCCCGGCCCAGGTCGAAGAGGGCGGCGGCCGGGACCACCGGAACGACCTGCGCCGGATCGGGACCGACCCGGAAGCCCCGGCCGTGCTCCTCCAGCCAGCAGGCCACTCCCGAGGCGCTGTCGAGCCCGAACGCGCTGCCGCCGGTCAGCACGATGGCATCGACGCGCTGGACCAGATTCCGCGGATCGAGGGCATCGGTCTCCCGGGTGCCGGGACCACCGCCGCGTACATCGACCGCGGCGATCGCACCGCCCTCGGGGGCCAGCACCACGGTTGTCCCGGTCAGCCGGCCGCCGCCGGACCGCTGGGCATGGCCCACTCGCAGTCCGTGGACATCCGTCAGGCCGTCGGCCGGACCGGTGAGGGGTGATTCGGAGTTTGTCCGCTCGGCATCCATGGAAGCTATGCGTAGCACGGGAAGCCATGGCATGGTCGGGTACCGAGGCGCGAACCACTCCCGTATCCGCCCGCCCGCGATCGCCGGCGAAGGGCGCGGGACGGGATGAGGACCTCTCATATAGAGGGCGTTCATCAGACGTTGATGGCGTGGCAGCAGTCTGGGCTGTATGCCGTTCGCCCCCGTCCGAAAGAAGACCGCCGTGCCCCGTACGTCTCGGACGGAGGAGCTCCCGACACTGGCCGCCGACACTCGGCGGGCCGCCCGGGTCGCCCTCCGCTGGATCAGCGAGCCGGACTGCACCGAGGAGCTCACCCATGCAGAGCTGCTCGACCAGGCGGCCCGGGCCGCGGCCGCACTCACCCGGCTCGGTGTCCGCGCCGGGGACCGGGTGGCGGTCCATCTGCCGCTGGTGCCCGAGTCCGTGATCGCGACGCTCGCCTGCGGTCGGCTCGACGTCGTCCGCGCCAGCCTCCCCGTGGGGCTGCGCCCCCATGAGCTGCGACAGCGGATCAGGGAGGTCGACGCGAAGGTCGTCATCACCGCGGACGCCGGGCAGCACCGCGGGGAGCTCCAGCCGCTCAAGCGGCAGGTCGACCGGGCGCTGACAGGCTGCCCCGGGGTGCGGTCCGTGCTGGTCGTCCACCGGCTCGCCTGCCCGGTGTCCTGGACGCCCGGGCGTGATCTGTGGTGGCACGACGAGCTCGGCCGATACACCGAGCCGCTGCCCGGGCCGTACTCTTGAGGCATGGACACCGCCCCTGCCCCTGGACCGCGCGATCCGGCCGCCGCGCTGATCTTCGACGATCCACTGGCGCAGCGGTCATCGGACGATACGGACCACGGGTGGGGTGAGCGGGTTCCCGGCGGTGACAGCGCCGACGATGCCGCCGGTCTGGCCCGGTTCCTCGACGAGAAGCCGCCCCACCACCTCTGACGGGTCCCTAGGCGCTGGAGCCGCTGCCGCCACCCTCGACGGCCGCGCCGCGCCGCGCCACCAGCTCGTCGCGGATCTGGCGCAGCAGAAGGATCTCCTCCGCCTCCGCGACGGCCTGCTCCTCCTCCGCCTTCGCGTCCTTGGCGGCCTTGCGCGCCAGATAGCGCGACATCGGCAGCACCATCAGGAAGTACACCACCGCCGCGGTGATCAGGAAGGTGAGCACGGCCGAGAGCACGCTTCCCCAGAGGATCGGAATGCCGTGGATGACATCGCCCGCGGCGTTGGTCTCGCAGGGCGCCTTGAGGCAGGAGCGGTACTTCTCGAGATCCTTCGTGCCGAAGGCTCCGACTATGGGGTTGATGAGGCCCTTCACTATCGAGTTCACGACGGCGGTGAAGGCGGCTCCGATGACGACCGCGACGGCCAGATCGATCACATTGCCGCGCATCAGGAAGGCTTTGAACCCTTCCATGACGCTCTTCTTCTCCTCGGTTACCTTCTCCTGGCTCAACCCACTGCCTCTCTCTCGCCGCGTCGGTGCTGGTGCGGACGGTTCCGCAACCTACACCCGCAGGTGAGAGGGGCATCAGGGGAGTCGGGGGAGTCAGCAGCGGCATAGTGTCACCGCCAGCCGGGAGCCGGCCGCGGCCCCTGCCAGGGCGGTGGCGTCCGCCCGCGGCACCGTCAGCACCACCAGCGCGCCGCCGCCGTCCAGCGCTCCATCACCGTCCAGCGCGCTGTCGCCACTCGCCTCCGCTTCCGGACCGGCTGCCGCGTGGCCGCTCCGGAAGCCCGGCACCTCGGCCACCCTGACCCCACGTGCGACCACCCGTGCCGTGGCACCGGACGTCCCGGCCCGGGTGGCGTCCGGGAGCGGGGTGGACAGCACATCCACGCGGTCACCGGGGTGCAGCAGCCGCACCGCCGCCGCGTCGGCGATCCGGACCGGCGCCGACACCATGGCGGGGCGCGGGCCGCTCCGCCGCTCCTCGCCCGCCGGGGCGGGCACCCGCGAGGACTCCGCGTCCGTGTGGCCTCGGCCGGGCGGTGCCGCGGCCGCGAGTGCGGCGGC
>NZ_JAHLEM010000092.1 GCF_018883605.1 Streptomyces niphimycinicus
CCTCGACCCGAGGGTGGCGAGCGGGATGTACGCGGCGTGGCGGCGGGCCGCCCCGGCCGCCACCGCCCCGCCGGGGACCCTCCCGCTGCTGCGCGAGCTGCTGGCGATGCGGGTGACGGCCGCGCCCTTCGGGGCGATGGCGCCGCTCAAGCCGGTGCAGGACGACCGGGGCCGGGTCATCCGGCAGACCGACTGGCCGCTGACCGGCGGTGAGCTGACCGCCGTACGGATCGTGTACGACACGGCGGGCAAGGTGCCGGTGAAGGCGGAGTTCCAGCACATCGAGACCGGGACGTCGTGGCAGCGCACCGAGAACCTGCCGCAGAGCGCCGAGTTCGACCTCGGCCCCGGAAAGGTCCAACTCTCCACCCGCCTCGGCCAGGACCACGACCTGGGCTGGCTCAGGAGCCGTCCCACCGACTCGCAGGAGCCCGGTGTCACCGCCACCCTGCTGCCCGGACTGCCCCCGCTCACCCTGTTCGTGTCCCGGCCCGCCGAGGACGGCCGGGTGCACGTGGTCGTGGACAACGGGGAGACCCAGCAGTGGATGCTGAGCCGTGGCGAACCCCCGAAGCAGATCACCTACGGGAGCTACGAACTGACGCTGCGGTTCACCCCCGGCAGCGAGCCCCCGGCCGTCGAGATCGGGATCGCCACCGTGCCGGAGCCCGCCAACCGCTATGTGCTGCCGCTGGATTCGGTCCAGGATTCCGTCACCGTCGGAAGCTGGGTGGCCATCGAGCGACCCCGCAAGGGCTCCGGCGAGCCGGACGGCATCCCGGGCGACAAGAACCTCGCCTCCGTGACCACCCGTGTCGTCGCCGTGCGCACCGCCGCGTACACCAACTACGGCATCACCGGCCGCGGCACCCAGCTCACGCTCGCCGACCCGTGGCTCGACGAACACGATGTGCTGCTCTCGGCGATCCGCGACACCACCGTGCACGCGGGCGGTGAGCCGCTGCGCCCGGCGGACGAGCCGCTGGGCGAGGACGTGCACGGCAACGAGATCGAGCTGGCCGAGCTGTACGACGGGCTGCGGCCGGGCCGCCGGATCGTCGTCTCCGGTGAGCGCGCCGACATCCCGGGCCCGGCCGGGCCGGGCGGTCCGACGCCGGTCCGGGGTACGGAGCTGGCGGTGATCGCCGCGGTGGACCAGCGTGTCGACCCCGAACTGCCCGGCGACCACGTCCACACCACCCTCACCCTCACCGCCGATCTGGCCTACCGCTACCGCCGGGAGACGGTCCGAGTCCAGGGCAATGTGGTGCCCGCCACCCACGGCGAGAGCCGTGACGAGCCCATCGGCAGCGGCGACCCCGCCCTGGCCAACCAGACCTTCGCACTGTGGCAGTCGCCACTGACCTGGCTCCCCGCGGACAACCCCCTAGGTGCCACCCCCGCCCTCGACATACGCGTCGACGGGCTGCTGTGGCACCGGGTGGACAGCCTCGCCGGCCGTGGCCCGTACGAGCGCGTCTACGTCACCGGGACCACCGGCGACGGGCGGACCACGGTGACCTTCGGCGACGGGGTGCACGGCGCCCGCCTGCCCAGCGGCCACGAGAACGTACGGGCCCGCTACCGCTTCGGCACCGGCAAGGCCGCCAACGTTCCCGCGGACCGCGTCACCCAGGCCCTGACCCGGCCGCTGGGCGTCACCGCCGTCACCAACCCGCAGCCCGCCACCGGTGGCGCGGACGGCGACGGCCCGGGGATGACCCGGCGCACCATCCCGCTCGCGGTCTCCGCGCTCGACCGGCTGGTCTCCCTCCAGGACTACGAGGACTTCGCCCGATCCCGCGCGGGCATCGGCCGGGCCCTGGCCCGCGACCTGTTCGACGGGCGGCGCAAGGTGCTGCATGTCACCGTGGCCGGGGTGGACGACGCGCCGATCGGCGAGGACGCGGAGGTGCTGCGCGCCCTGCGCACCTCGCTGGCCGCCTACGGGGACACCCGGCTGCCGGTCCGGGTGGATGTGCGCGAGCTGGTGCTGCTGGTGCTGGTGGCGCGGGTGAAGGTGGCGCCGGACCACTCCTGGGAGCTGGTCGAACCCCGGCTGCGTCAGGCCCTGCTGCGGCAACTGGGCTATCCCGGCCGCGAGTTGGGACAGCCCGCCGTGCTCTCCGAGGTTCTGGCCACCGCCCAGTCGGTGCCCGGTGTGGACTATGTGGACGTGGACGCCTTCACCGGTGTCCCGGCCTCCAGCACCCCGCAGGAGCTGGCCGACCTGGCAGGCCGGCTCACCGAGCCCAGCGCCGTGGTCCCCGCCCGGCCCGCCGAGTACGCGGAGGACACCTACCGGGTCACCGCCACCGATGGCGAGACGCTCACGGACATCGCCGCACACCACGGCATCCCGCTCGCCGAACTGCTGCGCCTCAACCCCGACATCACCGACACCCGCCGGCTCGCCAAGGGCCGCTCGGTGTCCGTCTTCCGTGGCATCCGCCCGGCGCGGCTCGCGCTGCTGTCACCCGATGTCCCGGACACGCTGATCCTTACGGAGGTCACCTCATGAGCAGGGAGCCGGACGGGCTCGCCGAGCTGCTGCCGCAGTGGCATCGCCTCAGGGACGCCGAGGCGGGCGAGCCCCTGCGCGCCCTGCTCGCCGTGATCGCCGAGCAGGTCGATCGGGTACGCGACGGGGCCGAGCGGAGTTATGACGACTGGTTCGTGGAGACCGCCACCGCATGGGTGCTGCCCTACCTCGGCGATCTGGTGGGCTACCGCCCGCTGCCCGGCTACGAACGGGTCCTGGCCACCGGACTGCGCGACGGCGGGCCGCCGGACGCGTCCCGGGCGCGGCTGGCCGAGGCACTGGCGCCGCGCCGCGATGTCGCCGCCACCGTGGCCAACCGGCGGCGCAAGGGCACGCTCGCGCTGCTGGAGGAGCTGTCCGCGTCGGTGGCCGGATGGCCCGCCCGCGCCGTGGAGTTCTCCCGGCTCACCGCACACCAGCAGCCGGTCAAGCTGTACGGCGGGACGGGCGGCGCGGCGGCGGACCTGCGCAGGCTCTCCCGGGGCCGGCTCGCCGATCTGCGCGACGGGGCGGCGCTCGACCTGGCGGGCGGGCCGTTCGGGACGGTGGCGCGCTCGGTGGACGTACGGCGCGCGGGCTCCCGCCGCAGGCAGGGCGGCCACACCCCGGCCGGGGTCGGGCTGTTCGTCTGGCGGCTGAAGCCCTACCGCGTGACCAAGGCGCCCGCGTACTGCATCGACCGGGCCCGCAACCTCTACACCTTCTCGATCCTCGGCAATGACACCCCGCTGGTGACCCGGCCCGAATCCGAGCCGTCCGCCGCCCGCCCCCTGCCTTCGGCGGGGGGACCCCCGGCCGCCATCGACAACGTGCCCGCGTACATCCGCCGACGGCAGCTCGCGGACCACCTTCTCGACTATTACGGTCCGGGCAAGAGCTTCACCGTCTGGCGGGACGGCCACGACGAGCCCGTGCCGCCGTCGGACATCGTGGTGGCCGATCTGACGGACTGGCGCTACCGGGCCAAGCGCGGCCAGGTGGTCATTGACCCCGAGCGCGGCCGGATCGCCTTCGGCTCGCGCGCGGCGCCGCGCCACGGCGTCTGGGTCACCTACCACTACGCGTACGCCGACGACATGGGCGGCGGGGAGTACGAGCGGGACGACCGCGAGACCTCCCCGGCCGCGGAGGTCTACCGGGTCGGGCCGGGCTGCGCCCATCAGCGGATCATGGACGCCTACCGGCAGTGGCAGCACGACCGGCGGAGCGGGCGGTGCGGCCCCGAGGGCATCATCGAGATCACCCACAGCGGCGCCTACCAGGAGCAGCTCGACTTCGACCTGGACCCGGGCGACCGCCTCGAACTGCGCGCCGCCGAGGGCACCCGGCCGGTGATCCGGCTGCTGGACTGGTACAGCAACCGCCCCGACGCGCTCAACATCCGGGCGCGGGAGGAACCGGAGCACACCGGTGGCCAGGCGCCGCGCATCGTGCTGGACGGGCTGCTGATCGCCGGGCGCGGCCTCAATGTCACCGGGCCGGTCGGCACCGTCGTGCTGCGCCACTGCACCCTCGTCCCCGGCTGGTCCCTGGAGCCGGAGTGCGAACCCCGCTCGCCCGACGAACCCAGTCTGGTCCTGGAGCGCACCACCGCATGCGTCCAGATCGAGCGCAGCATCCTCGGCACCATCGAGGTCATCGGCGAGGAGGTGCACACCGACCCGCTCGCCATCCACATCCGCGACTCCATCCTGGACGCCACCGGACATGACCGCCCGGCGCTGTCCGCCCCGGACTGCCGCCACGCCCACGCCGTACTGCACGCCCACCGCACCACCGTCATCGGCGAAGTGCGCACCCACGCCGTCCAGATCGGCGAGAACAGCATCTTCACCGGGCGGATGCACGTGGCCCGGCGCGGCGTCGGATGTCTGCGGTTCAGCCATGTGCCACCGGGCTCGCGCACCCCGCGCCGCTACCGCTGCCAGCCGGACCTGGTGGGGGCCGAGGAGGCGTGGCGAGTGCGGCCGCTGTTCAGCGGCGAGCGGTACGGCACCCCGGTGTACGGGCAGTTGGCGGCCGGATGCGCGCAGGAGATCCGCCGGGGCGCCGAGGACGGCGCCGAGATGGGCGCCTTCCACGACCTGTACCAGCCGCAGCGCGAGGACAGCCTGCGGGCGCGGCTCGCGGAGTACGCCCCGGCGGGCACGGACGCGGGAGTCATCGCCGTGACCTGACCCGACGTCACCCCGACCCCGGCCCACTCGTCCGGGCCCGAGCCCGCGCCCGCCAGACTTCCGAACCTTCCGAGGGGGACCCCTTCCATGCACGCCGATCTCTCCCGTCTCACCTTCCGGCCCGACCGGCGCTACTCCGCCGTCGTCGCCCAGCAGGGCCGCGTACAGCTCGACGCCGACGCCAACGAGCAGACCGCGATCCAGCTCCACCAGGCCCGTACGCTGGCCGCCGACCTGATCGGGCAGCACGGCGGCCCGGCCGCGGACGCCGGTTTCCACATCACCTTCAAGGGCGGCAGCCGCGATCTGGACGACCTGATCATCGAGGGCGGCCGCTACTACGTCGACGGCATCCTGTGCGACGCGACCCGGCCGCTGCCCGGTGTGCCGGTCGACGACGAGGCGACGGACGGGGCCACCGGCAAGGAGGGCGAGGCCGACGCGCCGGAGCCGGACGAGCCGCCCGCCACCTGGACCTACTGGGACCAGCCCGACGCCTACCGGGACCCGGAGCGGCCGGGCGACCGGCTGCCGGAGCAGCGGCCGTTCCTGGTCTGCCTCAAGGTGTGGGAGCGGTCGGTCACCGCGGCCGAGGACCCGGCGCTGCGCGAGGTGGCCCTCGGCTCGGCGATGCCGGACACCGCGGCGCGGGTCAAGCTGGTCTGGCAGGTGCTGCCGCTGGAAGGCTCGGCCCTGGAGCTGGAGAACCCGGAAGGGGCGAACAAGGACCAGGTCGGCAAGGCGTTCGAGGCGTGGGCGCGGAAGGCGTCGGCGCCCGGGTCCCGGCTGGCGGCCCGTGGCGAGCGGCCGGAACACGCGGATGAGGACCCCTGCCTGGTGCGGCCGGACGCGCGCTACCGGGGGCCGGAGAACCAGCTCTACCGGGTGGAGATCCACGAGGGCGGTACGGCGAAGGAGGCGACCTTCAAATGGTCCCGGGAGAACGGCTCGGTGGTCTTCCCGGTCGATGAACTCGACGGCACCTGGGTGGAGTTGGCGTCGCTGGGCGGTGACGACAAGCTGGATCTGGGGGTCGGGGACCTGGTGGAGTTCGTGGACACGGCCTACACCAGCCGGGGTGAACCGCTGCCGCTGCTGCGGGTGGAGGAGGTCGACCTGCCGGGGCGGCGGGTGCGGCTGTCCGGTGAGCCGGAGCCGGGCGTCGGACGCCGCCCCGAGCTGCGGCCCTTCCTGCGCCGCTGGGACCACCGGGAGAGCGCCCGGCGCCCGCGCAAGGGCGCGGCGGCGCGGCTCAGGCACGGTGCGCTCAAGGTCGAGGAGGGCCGCTGGCTGCCGCTGGAGGACGGTGTCGAGGTGTACTTCGCCGCCGATGGCGCCTACCGCTCCGGGGACCACTGGCTGATCCCGGCCCGCACCGCCACCGGCACCGTGGAGTGGCCGGTGAACGCGGCCCGCACCCCGCTGCTCCGGGCCCCGGCCGGGATCCAGGTGCACTACGCGCCGCTGGCGTGGGTGACGGCCGAGCAGGCGGAGCTGGATCTGCGGATGGTGTTCGGGCCGCTGGCCACGCCTGCCCCGGCCGCTGACGCGCGGGCGCTCGCGGCGGAGGCCGAGGCGGCGGCGGAGACCAGGGCCGGGGAGGACGCCGAGCGCGAAGCGTAGGCCCGTCCGGAGCCGATTGAGTTCCGTGACCGTGGCATCCGTACATCACCATGCCGAATCCCTGAGGAGCATATCCATGGCCACGCCGCTCACCGCCGACCGTCTGCTCAAGGCGCTTCGCGACGAGGGACTGGAAGTTCATGAGTACCGCGACTGGCGCACTCACAACCGCAACTCCAAGGGCCCCTGGGGCCCGGTCAACGGGGTGATGATCCATCACACCGTCACCAAGGGCACGGACTCCTCCGTGGCGCTGTGCTACGACGGACACTCCGCGCTGCCGGGGCCGCTGTGCCACGGCGTCATCGACAAGGCAGGCGCGGTCCATATGGTCGGCCACGGCCGCGCCAACCACGCGGGCCTGGGCGACAGCGACGTGCTCAGAGCCGTTGTCGACGAATCCACGCTGCCCCCCGACAACGAGGCCGACACCGATGGCAACCGCCACTTCTACGGCTTCGAGTGCATCAACCTCGGCGATGGCGAGGACCCCTGGCCGGAGGCGCAGAAGCTGGCGATCGAGAAGGTGTCCGCGGCCATCTGCCGCGCCCATGGCTGGACCCAGCGGTCGGTGATCGGCCATCTGGAGTGGCAGCCGGGCAAGGTCGACCCGCGTGGTTTCACGATGGACTCCATGCGCGGCCGCATCGCGGGGCGGCTCGACGCCAAGCCGGACGGCCCGGCCCCCAAGCCGCCCGCGGCCTATGAGCCGTTCCCGGGCACCGACTTCTTCCGCGCCGGCCGCGACAGCAAGATCATCACGGCGATGGGCAAGCGGCTGGTGGCCGAGGGCTGCGGACGCTACGAGGAGGGCCCGAGCCCCGAGTGGACCGAGGCGGACCGCAAGTCCTACGCGGCCTGGCAGCGCAAACTGGGCTACTCCGGCGATGACGCGGACGGCATCCCCGGCAAGACGAGCTGGGACAAGCTGCGCGTGCCGAACGTCTAGGGTCCTTCTGGCGGAGATCAGCCAGAAGAGCCCCAGCCGCGGCATAGGTTTCCCCTGCCCCGGGGCGGAGCGAGCAGAGGGTCAGCGGTCCTCGCTTCCGCGCCCGGGGCATTCCGCGTCCAGCAGCGGATCGATACCGGCCCGCAGGAAGCGCAGCAGGGTGTCGTCCGGTGTGGCGGCCAGCGCCGGTGAGCGGATGGCCAGCCGCAGCAGGGTGATGCCCATCAGCCACGCGGCCAGCAACTCGGCCCGCAGCTCGGCGTCCTCGCCCTCCAGGCGCCGCGCGAATCCTTGCGAGAACACCTCGGTGACCTCCTCGCGCAGCCTCCCCACGGTCTCCTCCCGGCTGGAGGAGCGGAGCTTGGTCAGCAGCGGATGCGGGGCCTCCTCCTCGGTGGGCCCCATCGAGACCACTTCGCAGATCCACGCCGACACCTCGTCCAGCGGCAGATGGCACAGCGGCTCGAACAGCCCGGTGCTGGTCGACACGGCGTCGAACAGCGCCTCCTTTGAGCCGAAATAGCGGTAGACCAGGGCGGCGTCCACCCCCGCGTCCTTGGCGATGTCGCGCACGCTGCTGCGGTCGTAGCCGTACCTGGCGAAACGCAGCGCGGCGGCCCCCAGCAGTGCGCTGCGCGTGCCCGCCGCGTCATATCTGCGGGTCCGCGGGGGGAGATCGTCGCACCCTCGCGGGTCGCTTGCCCGATTCACCTGTCGTACCTCCGCCTGGACCGTGTCGTACATGCTGTCGATTCAGCCTCGCATGTCCAGAAGTCATCCACCGTTGTCATCGATTGTTGACCAAGATCGGGGTCAACGCGTTATGTTTTGTCAACGCGTGGTGACTTTGGTCGCCGGCTCGCGCGGTCCCGCCGGACGAGGATGCCCGGCATACTCGTCTCCCAGCCGGGTGGCCGCCGGGCCGGTCCCTGCCACGTGCCCGCATCTGACCCCCAGCAGAAGTGGTGAACCCCTGTGCAGATACGACGCGTGGCCGTGGTGGGCACCGGATACGTCGGACTGACCACCGGCGCCTGTCTGGCCACTCTCGGCCATCGAGTGGTGTGCGCGGACACCGACCGCCACAAGGTGGAGCGGCTCCGGCGGGGCGAGGTCGACATCCTCGAGCCCCGCCTGCCCGAACTCGTCCGCGAGGGACTGGACTTGGGTCGGCTGGAGTTCGTCCCGGACACCCGGGCCGCGGTCGCCGACGCCGATGTGGTGTTCCTGTGCCTGCCGACCCCGATGGGCGTCGGCGGCGCCGCCGACCTGGCCGCCGTCGAGGCCGTGGCGGACCAGATCCGTGACGAACTGCCGCACGGCAGCGTGGTGGTCAACAAGTCCACCGTGCCCGTCGGCACCGCCGAGCGCGTCGCCGCGCTGCTGGACCGTCCGGACGTGGCCGTGGTGAGCAACCCGGAGTTCCTCCGGGAAGGTTACGCGGTGCGCGACTTCCTCCACCCCGACCGCATCGTGGTCGGCGCCGCGGACCAGGACGCGGCACGGCGGGTGGCCGGTCTGTACGCCGGACTGGATGCCCCGCTGGTGCTCACCGACGCCGCGGGCGCCGAACTCGCCAAGTACGCCGCCAACTTCTTCCTGGCCATGAAGCTCTCCTTCGCCAACAACCTCGCCACGCTGTGCGAGCACTTCGGCGCCGATGTGGACCATGTGCTCGCGGGCATCGGCCACGACCCGCGCATCGGCTCGGCGTTCCTCAGGCCGGGTCCCGGCTGGGGCGGCTCCTGCCTGCCCAAGGACACCCACGCCCTGCTGACGATCTGCCAGGAGTCGGGCGTGGACTTCCCGCTGCTGGGCGCCACCATCGAGACCAACGTCGAGCACCAGCGGCGGCTCGTCGAGCGCGTGGTGGCCGGGTGCACACCGGGCGACGGCTCGCTGCACGGCGTACGACTGGCCGTGCTGGGCCTGGCCTTCAAGGCGGGCACCTCCGACCTGCGCGACTCACCGGCCCTGGCCATCGCCCGGCTGCTCAAGGAGCGGGGCGCCGAACTCCACGCCTACGACCCCGCCCTGACCGAAACCCGCCCCGACCTCAGCGATCTGCTCACCCTCGCCGACACCCCCGAAGCGGCCCTGAGGGGAGCGCGCGCCTGTCTCGTCCTCACCGAGTGGCCGGAGTTCCGCGACCTCGACTGGGAGCACATCGCCGGACTGCTCGGATCCCCGCACGTCTACGACTTCCGCAATCTGCTCGACCCGGAGCGGCTCCGCCGCGCCGGGCTCACCTGCGAGGGCATCGGCCGCACGCCCGCGATGGCGAGCTGACCGCCCCACCAGCCCCCTCTCGCCCCACCACCCCCCCTCTCGCCGTACGAGACCCTTCCCACAGAAAGGCCCCTGCGTTGCGGGTCATGTTCACCACGCTCGGCAGCCCCTCCCACGGCCGGGCCCAGCTTCCCCTGGCCCGGTCCCTCGCGGCCGCCGGCCATGAGGTGCTGGTCGTCACCACCCCGGCCCTCGCCTTCGTCTTCGAACGGGAGGAGGTGCGGGTGACCAGCGTCATCGGCGACTTCAGCCCGTCCGCCTACCTCGGCACCGTCCTGGCCGAGGAGAACGCCCAGGGCGCTCCGCCGGAGATGGCCGGCGAGGAGCCGCAGGCGCGCATACTGCGCCTCATGACCAAGGCCCTCTCCGGCCCGACGGCCACGATGCTGCTGGACACCCTGCTCCCCGTGGCACACGACTTCCGCCCCGACCTCATCCTGCGCGACGGCATGGACCTCGCCTCGTGCGTCATCGCCGAAGCGCTCGCCATACCGCAGCTCTCCACCCCCTCCGGGGCCTCCAACACCTTCGACCCGGCCGGAATCCTGCCGGGCCTCAACACCCTGCGGAAGCGGCAGGGGCTGTCCACCGTCGAGGACCCGCTGTCGCTCATCCCGCACGGGCGCGTCGACTACGTACCGCCCGCCTTCTCCTTCGCCCGGCATCTGCCGGCCTCCTGGTCCTACCGGCAGACGGTGGACGTGGACCGTGGCGCCGCGCTGCCGCGCTGGGTCGCCGAACTGCCCACCGACCGGCCCCTGGTGTTCGCCGCCATCGGCACCGCGATCCCCATGTTCCACGGCAACAAGGAGGCGGAAGTCCCCGCGTCGCCCATGCCGGTGCCGGATCCGGTGGACACGCTGCGCGCCATGATCCAGGGGCTGTCGAAGCTGGAGGAGTGCACCGTCGTCCTCGCCACCTCCGGTATCCCCGTGGACACCGACGGGGTGCCGCCGCATGTGCACATCACCGAGCGGCTGCCACAGCCCCTGCTGCTGGAATCCGTGGATCTCTTCCTCACCCACGGCGGCTTCAACAGCATCCGCGAATCGATGCGCACCGCGACACCGATGGCGGTGCTGCCGCAGTTCGGCGATCAGCCCGGCAACGCACAGCGGGTCGAGGAACTCGGCCTCGGCCGGCACATCACCGACCCCACGCCGGACGGCATCACCACCGTCTGCCGTGAGCTGCTGGCAGACGACGACTGCCGCGCCGTGGCCCGCCGGGCGCGGCTGGAGATGCTGGCGCTGCCGGAGATCGACAGTGCCGTCGCCGACCTGGAGAAGATCGCCGGATAACACCGGCTTCCGGAGCCCGGGCCGTGCGCCCGGGCTCCGGGCCCCGCTCCGGGCTTCGAGGCCCCGGCTTTCCCTGGCTCCCCACGCGCGGCAGAGAAGGTTCGCAGGTACGTATGTCGTCCTCATCCACCACCACCGAGCCCATCGAGCCCACCGAGCCCACCGAGCCCATCGAGCCCGCCGAGCCCCAGAGCCCCGCCCGGCTGTCCCACCGCCAGGTCGTCACCGTGCTGTCCGGGCTGATGCTCGGCATGTTCCTCGCCGCGCTCGACCAGACCGTGGTCTCCTCGGCGCTGCGCACCATCGCCGACGATCTGCACGGCCTCACCGCCCAGGCGTGGGTGACCACCGCCTATCTCGTCACCGGCACCATCGTCACCCCGCTGTACGGGAAGCTCTCCGACATCTACGGCCGCCGGCCGGTCTATCTGACCGCCATCGTGCTGTTCACCTTCGGGTCGCTGCTGTGCGGATTCGCCACGTCCATCCACCAGCTCGCGGCCTTCCGGGCGGTCCAGGGCCTCGGCGGTGGCGGACTGATGTCCCTGGCCATGACGATCATCGCCGACATCACCTCGCCACGGGAGCGCGGCCGCTACCAGGGCTACATCACGGCGGTCTTCGCCGGTTCCAGTGTCGTCGGCCCCCTGGTGGGCGGGGTGTTCGCCGGGCGCGCCACGCTGGTGGGGCTGGACGGCTGGCGCTGGATCTTCCTGGTCAACATCCCGCTGGCGGCCCTCGCCATCGTGGTGATCCTGCGGGTGCTGCACGTGCCCCACCAGCCCGTACGGCACCGCCTCGACTATGGCGGGGCGCTGACGCTGGCGCTCGGGATCGTGCCCCTGCTCATCGTCGCCGAACAGGGGCGGAGCTGGGGCTGGGGCTCGCCCCGGGCGCTGGTGATGTACGCGGTGGGAGTGGTCGGGCTGGTCTCGTTCGTGCTGCTGGAGCGGCGGATGGCGGACGCCGCGCTGCTGCCGGTCAAACTGTTCCGCATCCGCGCGTTCCGGCTGGGCACCGTGCTGCACTTCACGGTGGGCATCACCATGTTCGGCGCCATGACGACGCTGCCGCTGTATCTCCAGCTCGCCAAGGGCATGAGTCCGATGAAGGCGGGCCTGGCCACGCTGCCCACCATGGTGGCGAATGTGACCGTGACCCTGGTGGTGGGCCGGCTGATGTCACGGACCGGCCGGTTCAAGGTGCATCTGGTGGCGGGCGTCGGCTCCCTCACCGTCGCCATGCTGGTGTTCGCCACGCTGAGGGACGACAGCCCGCTGTGGTACGTCGCCATCGGCATGGTGTTCATGGGGGCCGGGCTGGGCGCGGCGATGCAGACGATCACCACACTCGCCCAGTCCGAGGTGCCCGGGCGGGACATGGGAGCGGCCACCGCGTCGGTGAACTTCTTCCGCTCCAACGGCGGCACGGTGGGCGCCGCCGCCTTCCTGTCCATCCTCTTCTCCCTGGCCGGTTCGCGGATCAGCGAGCGCCTCGCGGTGGCCTCCGAGGACGCGTCGTTCCGCCGGATGGCCGATGAACCGGGGAACGCGGAGGCGCTGAAGGGCGTCCTGCGGCCCGACGGTGGAGTGAACCTGGAGGACTCGGCCTTCCTCCGCCACCTCGATCCGGGCGTGGCGCAGCCGTTCCTGGAGGGCTATGTCAGTGCCCTGCGCGTGGTGTTCCTCACCGGGGCCGCGGTGGGCCTGATCGCCCTCGTGATCGCCGCCTGGCGGGTGCCGAACACCCAGCTCTCCGCCGACTGACCCGGTCGGCGGAGAGCGGGCGGACACCGAGGCGACGAGCGGGGACGGACAGGGGGGGCGCCCGGGGCGCCACCGCACGGCCCGTAGGAAACCCGGGGCCTACCAGGGCGCCGGAGTGCCGTCCCAGGAGAAGAACCCACCGGTGGGCCCGGTGTCCGGCAGAAGGGCGAGCCGGACCGCGCCCGCCGCGGCCTCGGCCGGATCCCCGTCGCTCTCGGCGGCCCGGGAGTTCAGATCGGTCTTGCGCAGCCCGGGAGCCAGTGCGTTGACCTTGAAGCCCTCGGACGCCAGGGCCTGTGCGGTGTAGAGGGTCAGGGCGTTCAGGGCCGTCTTGGAGGAGCGATAGGCCGCGCCCGATCCGGCGGAGAAGACGAACTGATGCTCCGGGTCCGCGCTCCAGGTCAGCGAACCGGTGCCGCTGGAGACATTCACGATCCGGGGCGCGGGCGAGCGGCGCAGGGCCGGAAGAAAGGCGTTGGTGACGGCGAGAACACCGAAGACGTTGGTCTCATACGTCCGGCGGAAGCCATCGAGATCCGCGTCGGGCGCCGTGGCGCCGTCCACCATGATGCCCGCGTTGTTGACCAGGATGTCCAGCCGGTCCAGTTGCGCGGCGGCCGTGGCGATGCTTTCCGGGTCGGTCACGTCGAGCACCATCAGCCGGGCGCCGCCGCCGATCTCCTCGACGGCCCGGCGCCCCCGCTCGGCGTCGCGCGAGCCCACATACACGGTGAGCCCCTCGGCGGCGAGCTGATGTGCGATGTGCTTGCCGATGCCCTTGTTGGCACCGGTGACCAGTGCTGTGCGATTGTTCATGACATCAAGGGTTCCCCGGCCACGGCCACCCTGCCAGGGACAACCTGTACCAGGCAGCCGAAGGAGGCAGCATGGCGAGGCACGAACTGGCCCGCTTCCTGCGGGACCGCCGCGAGGGGCTGCGCCCCCAGGACATCGGTCTGCCCGCCGATCCCCACCGCCGTACGCCGGGTCTGCGGCGGGAGGAGGTGGCGGAGCTGGCCCATATGTCGGTCGACTACTACACCCGCCTGGAACAGGCCCGGGGCCCGAGGCCCTCGCCGCGCATCCTGGACGGGCTGGCGGGGGCGCTGCGGCTTACGCCCGCCGAGCGCAGCCATCTGTTCCGGCTCGCGGGGACGAGCGCGCCCCCGGGCGTGCGGGCGGTGCGGCGGGTCCGCCCGCATATCGTCCAGATGCTGCGGCGGCTGCCCGACACCGGGGCGATCGTCACCGACGCGGCCTACGACGTGGTCGCGTGGAACCCGCTGGCGCAGGCCCTGCTCGGCGACGACCTCGGCCGGCACAGCAACCTCGCCCGCCGCCGTTTCCTGGACCGGGGCCACGCGTACGAAAGCTCCAGCGCCGAGGAGTTCGGCCGCATCGTGGTCGCACGGCTGCGCCGGGCCGCCGACCGCTACCCCCATGACACGGCGCTCACCACGCTGCTGGGCGAACTGCGCACCGGCAGCGAGGAGTTCCGGCAGATCTGGGACGAGCGTCCGGTCCATGCGCCCGGCCACCGGACCAAGACCATCGACCACCCCACGGCCGGAACGCTCAAACTGAACTGCGACGTCCTGCTGGTACCCGAGGACGACCAGGAGGTGGTCCTGATCACGGCCGACCCCGGGTCGCCCTCCGCCCGTACGATCCGCCGGCTCGCGGGCGCGGCGGCGTTCTGAGGCGTGGCCTGCGCGCCGTCAGTTCCGTGAATTGCCGAACAGCAGACGGTACAGAACGAGGAGAACGAACGCGCCGCCGATCGCCGCGCCCCAGGTGGCGGGGTCGAAGAACTCCTTCTGGACCTCCCGGTCGAAGAACTGCGCGGAGATCCAGCCGCCCACGAAGGCCCCCGCTATGCCGATGATCGTGGTGCCGACCAGCCCGCCCGGGTCACGCCCGGGGAGAAGAATCTTGGCGATGACTCCGGCCAGCAGGCCGAGGATGATCCAGCTCACGATACCCACGTTGTCGTCCCCTTCGTTGTGCTCTGGTGCGGTTGTGCCGTGCCGGGGTGAGCGGCTTGATCTGCGGATGCCCAGGGGAGCGGGCGCCATGCCTGAACAGCGCGTGAAGAACGCTGGTCAGCCATAGGACAGATGGGAACAGGGGTCGTCGTCGGCGGAGCGGGCGTCCTCGGCCACCTTCGAGGGCAGCGTGGAGGGCGTGGCGGGTGTGGAGGCGCCGGGCGAGGGCGCGGTGAGATACGTCTGCCCCAGGGTGAGACTGATGCCCGGGGTGGTGGCGGGCCGCAGTCCGGCGCCGGGGAAGAGCTGGGCCACGGTCTTGGCCTCGTCCCGCTCGCCGGGGCCGTAGCCGATCACCGTGGTGGCGTGGTCCTGGCTGCCGGCGTTCGTGGCGCCGGCCACGGTGAAGCCATGTGTGGTGAGGGTGTGCGCGGCACGTGCGGCGAGCCCGGGGGTGGTGGTGCCGTTGTACACGGTGACGCTGATGCTCTCGCCCGCCACGGTGGACGTGGCGCTCGGGGTGCCGCTCGGGGTGGCGGGGGCCCGACGCCCGTCCTTCCTCCCACCGGCCGCCTTCCCGTCGATGGTGCGGTCGGCCCTGATGTCGGCCCACAGCGCATCGGCGTCGGGCTGGACCACGGCCACTCGTTCGCCCTGGTAGCGCCAGGGGATGGTGAGGAACTTGGTGTTGTGCAGATCGATGTCCTTCAGCGACATGGCGAAGGACATCAGCTTCTTGGCCGACCCGAGCCCCGGGTCCACGGTCATGGACTTGGTGGCCGCGTCCGCCAGCGGATACAGCGTGGTCGGGTCGAAGCCCTGGCCCTTCACCTTCTTGAGCAGACCGGAGATGAACGCCTGCTGCCGCTGTATGCGCCCGATGTCGGAACCGTCACCGATGCCGTGGCGGATGCGGACGTAGTCCAGCGCCTTCTGCCCGGATACCGTCTGCACCCCCTTGCTGAAGATGCGCTTGCCGCGGGTGCTCCGGTTGGGGCTCAGATCGCGTTGATAGACGTTCTGGGGTACGCACACCTGCACCCCGCCGACCGCCGAGGTCATCCGCGCGAAGCCCTCGAAGTCGATGACGACGGTGTGGTCCATGCGCAGCCCGGTCAGCTTCTCGACGGTGTTCTGGGTGCAGGCCGGGTTGCCCTGTGCCGTCTCGCCCACCGAGAACGCCGAGTTGAACATGGTGTTCCGCTGCGTCCTGGTCCACTTGCCGTCGGGCAGCCGGCACGGCGGGATGTCGACCAGGGTGTCGCGGGGGATCGACACCCCGACCGCGTGCTTGCCATCGGAGTAGACATGCAGCAGGAGGGCGGTGTCCGAACGGCCCACGTCCCCGGTGCCGCCGCCCAGCTTGCTGTTGTCGCCCGACCGGGTGTCCGATCCGATGACCAGCAGGTTCTGACCGGCGGCGTTGCCCTCGGGCCGATTGTCCGAGAGGCCGTCCGCCCCGAAGGTGGTGATATTGCCGTTCAGCTTGAAGTAGATCCAGCCCACCCCGCCACCGAGCAGCACCAGGAACGACACCACGATCAGCAGAGCGATCCGCAGCGGGCGGCGCCCCTTGCGCTGCCCGTCCGCGTCGGCCGACCCCGTGCCAGGGCTCCCCGTCGTCTCCCCGACTCTGCCTGTCATGCGCGTCCTTCGTCCGGCGGCTGTTCGAAGGAGAAGACGAACGATGGTGGCTTGAGGTTCTGCGGTTGGTGCGCGGAGGTTCAGCGGACCAGGGAGACGGCGAACGGCCGGAATCGCGCGCGGATCGCTCTGGTCACGGATGGAGGGCCGCGGCCCGTGGCGGGGGCGTCCCGGGGCTCTCAGAGCGCGGAGATCACCCGCCTGCGGTCCTCCATGGCCCGGCGGGCGAGCCGCGAGGCGGGGGCGAGGCGGTCGTACTCGTGGATGGCGCCGCTGTGGACATGCAGTTCGGTGGGGACATCGGCCTCGGCGAGCCGCTGTGCGTAGGTGACGGCCTCGGCGCGGAAGATGTCGAGCTCTCCGACCTCGACATAGGCGGGTGCCAGGCCCGCGACGGTGGCGACGCGCGCGGGCGCCGCCTCCGGCGGCACGGCGTCGGTGCCGAACGCCGTGCCCAGCAGGGCGTGCCAGCCGGTCCAGTTGTCGTCCCAGGTCCAGGCGACATACGGGGTCAGCCGTGGATCCGGGGTGAGCGTGCGGTCGTCCAGCATGGGATACAGAAGCGCCTGGCGAGCGAGGGGGACGCCCCGCTCACGGGCGAGGATCGCCGTGCCCGCGGCGAGCCCGCCCCCGGCGCTGTCGCCCATGACGGCGATGCGGCGGGGGTCGACCCTCAGCTCGGCCGCCTGGCCGCGCAACCAGGTCAGCGCGGCGAACACATCCTCCACGGGGCCGGTGCCGGTGGCCGCGTCGGGGGCCAGACGGTAGCCCACGGACAGGAACGGCACCCCGGTGGCCTGGACATATCCGGCGACGACGGAGTCGTAGAGGTCGACACTGCCGGCGATCATCCCTCCACCATGGGCGTAGACGACCGCGGAACCCGGCGCGGAGTCGGCCTTCTCGTACCAGCGGACGAGGATCTCCGCCCCGTCCGCGGACCGCACCCTGTGCGAGCCCGCCTTCACCAGGGGAAAGCCGGAGGGGTAGGCCGGGAGCAGGGAGGCCAGCCACCGCATCGAGGCCGTGCCCCTGGCGCGCAGCGTCCGCCAGTCGTCGCGTGTGGGCGGGGGAGGAGTGGGGCCACCCTGCTCGGCGAGGGCCTGTAGCACCGCGGCGAGCTCAGGGTCGAGGGTGAAGGCCATGGTCGACTCCGTTCGAGGACGGCGGGGCGGCGGCGCGGCTACCCCAACTGTCCTCAAAGACTGCTGTGTTGCGCTTGAGTGCCGGTACAGCAGCCCAGTGGCGGCCACAGCAAGCCGGCCGTGGCACGGCGGGAACCCTCGGGGCGGGCGCCCCTTCCCATCGGTGCGCCCGCCCCTGCCCCTCGGCTCTCCCGACCAGCGCCTTCCCCGCCTCCGCTCCCGTACTCCAGGGAAACCCCGGGTGTGCGGGCGCCCAAGCACCGGTGCCCCGGCCGGAACGAGTCCGGCCGGGGCACCGTGCTGTCGCCTTCGCGGGGCTTGTGGATCAGTCCCGCTGGGCGTCCTTGGGAAGCTGGCGCCACTTCACCTCGGTGGTGGTGTCGTACGTCCAGTCGAGCATCTTCTTCGCGTCCGGGTAGCGGTCCGCGTCGTTGAGCACGACTCCCACGACCTCCTTGTCACCGCGCTTGGCGGCGAAGACCAGACAGGGTCCGGCGGGGGTGGTGGTCCCGGTCTTGACGCCGATGGCGCCCTGGTACGAACCCAGCAACTTGTTGGTGTTGTCCCAGGAGTAGTACCGGGTGCGGCCGTTGGCCGCCGGTGCCTCCTGCTTGGTGGACACCGACTTGACAACCGTGTCGAACGTCGCGTTCTCCATGGCGCGGCGGGTCACCTGCGCCAGGTCACGGGGCGTCGAGTAGTTGTCGCTGTCGGCCGAGACACCGTCGAAGGAGTCGTAGTTGGTGTTGGCCAGCCCCAGGTCCTTCGCCTTCGCGTTCATCTTGGCGATGAAGGACTTGGTGCGCTCGGCGGTGGTGTCGCCGGTGCCGAAGGTGTCGGCCAGCGCCATCGCCGCGTCACAGCCGGACGGCAGCATCAACGCGTACAGCAACTGATTGACGGTCAGCTTGTCACCGGTCTGAAGGTCCGCCGTGCTGGCGCCCGACTTGGTGACATAGTCGCGGTATTCCTGCTTGACGGTGACCTGCTGGTTGAGGTCCAGACCCCGGGTCTCGAGCACCACGAGGGCAGTCATGATCTTGGTGGTGCTCGCCATCGGACGCCTGGTGTCGGCGTCCTTGGCCATCAGCTCCTTGTTGGAACCGGTGTCGAGCAGGTACGCGCCCTGGGCGCTGACCTCCGGTGGCGGCTCGGCCGAAGCCTGGGCCATCGCCACCGGAACCGCGATCGCTACGGCCACCGTGGACGCGACCGCCGCGACTCTCCAGCGGGGGGTCACGATTCCACGACGTTTATGCATTCGCCCTCCGTTTCGATTGTTGAAGATGGGGCGAGCGCATCGTCTCACCGGGCGTAACGGGTCCACGCTTCGGGGGTATCGGCCAAGCGATGGCATCGGGGACACAACTACTCCCCGTACCAGCACGGTTGATCCGCCACGACCATGCGGCCCGATGGCTGGGCCGCGACCTGACAGCGATCCCGTCAGGGCTGGTCAACGCGTCACGCGTGTGGCGCCGGGCGTTCCAGTCGCTCCGCCACCGCCCGGGGCGGCGTGGCGCCATGCCGCGGCTCGGCGCCACGCCGTCGTGCGACCCGTCGGCACACCGCGAAACCGGCAATGGCCAGCAGCAGATAGACGGGGACGAGCAGCACCGCGTCCGGTGTCGTCTGCTCGGCGTGCCAGCCCGCGCCGCGCCGGTCGCCCTCCAGCGCGATCCGGTTGACGGTCAGGAAGGTCAGATGGGTGCCGATGGCGGCCCACAGCGGAGCCCGGGCGAGAACGGTCCGGGCCGCCACGAGCGTCAGCCCGAACACGGTCAGGAGGATCAGGTAGTCGGCGGGATTCTGCCCGTCCGGTGCGAACCCGATCGGTTCCGGATCGCCGCCGACCAGATGCGCGGTGGCGGCCCCGATCACGGTCGATGCCCCCGGCACCAGCAGGAACACCGCCGTCGTGCCGAGGGCCGAGGCGGTGGCGCCGAACCGTGTGCGCAGTGACGTCCAGGCGTAGCCGCGCAGGGTCGTCTCCTCCGGCAGGGCTTCGAGCAGGAAGGCGACCACCCCGTTCGAGAGGATGAACCCGGCGAGGGTGACGGGCTCGATACGCGACCAGCGCAGCATGCCCGCGGCGGTACCCGCGCCGAGAACGACGGCGGCCGAGGCCGCCGTCACCCCCGCCCCGGTCAGCAGCGCACGCAGGCTCGGGCCCGCCCCGCCGAACCCGAGCCACGCCGGGGACCGGCGCCCCCGGCTCAAAAGGAGGAGTACGAGTGGCACGGCCAGCGCGGTGACCAGCACGCCCGGGAGCACCCGGGCCGCGAAGCCGGTCAGGCCGAAGGCGTCGGCGCCGACCGGACCCAGGGCCGTGCCGACGCCGAGTGCCGTGGCCATCACCAGACCACCGGTCAGCGCCCGGAACAGGGCGGCGGCGGTCGAGGGGGCGGGCGTACCGGTGTGCGGCTCGGTCATGGGAGGTCCTCCGGGGAGTGCGGTGACTCCAGCCATCCTCACGTCCCACTTCGCCACGAAGCTCGTAGCCAGTGATGAAACCGTCCATACATCCTTCGACGTACCGCGCGTCCGTGGGCCGAGCCCACGCCGGGAATGCGGGGCGGTGGTGAAATGTTAAATTAGCTGCACACCCCATGCTCGGCGCCGGTCGGACTCCCCCGTGCCGGCCGGCGCCGATTCCCTCCCGCCGCCTCGCCCGGGCGGGGTCTCGGCTCAGCGCAGGGACGCCACCGAGTCCTTGCTGAGCGGAATCAGCTCGCTCATCCGGTCGTTCAGGACCTTGTCGGCCCACTCGGGGTCGGCGAGCAGTGCGCGTCCGACCGCGACGAGGTCGAACTCGTCCCGCTCCAGAGGGTCGAGGAGCCGCTCGATGGTGTCCACGGCCGCGTTCGCACCGGAGAGGGAGCCGGGCTGGAAGACGGTGTCCAGGCCGACCGAGCCGACGGTGATGACCGGCTTGCCGGTGACCTTCTTCGCCCATCCGGCGATGTTCAGGTCCGATCCCGGGTCGGGGAACTCGGCCTGCCAGTGGCGGCGTCCGGACGCGTGGAACGCGTCGCCCCCGGCCTCCGCCGGCGGGGTGAGCACGGCCTCCAGTTCCTTGGGGTCCTCGGCGAGCCGGGGAACGGCGGAGCTCCCGCGGGCCGCTGTATTCCGACGTGCCAGAGCTGGGGCATGATCGCGCCACCGTGGGTGTGCACGGCGTCAACGGTCCCTTGCCATCAGGTGAGTTGCTCCTCGCCGTGGAACCGGGGAATGCCGTCGAGAAAACCGGCGGACCGGTGGTCGACGGTGGTGCCCTCGGTGATGATCAGGCCGGTGCCCGCCGCGGCCCGGCGCGCGTAGTAGGCGGCGACGCGTTGATGCTCTTCCTCGCGGTCGCCGCCGAGGACGACTCCGCACCGCTGAGCTCCGCCGAGTTGGCCCGGGTGCTGAACACCAACCCGAGCCTGGTCCGCAAGCTCCTCGTCCCGCTGACGGAGGAGGGGCTGGTCGTCTGCGTCAAGGGCCGCACCGGTGGGGCCAGGCTGGGGCGGCCGACCGGCCGGATCACCCTGGCCGAGATCTACCGCTGTGCCGTCGGCGACAAGCCCCTGTGGGCCTGTTCGCCAGGGGTGGAGCCCGAGTGCCAGGTGACCGCACACGCCGGTGAGTACTTCACCGCGCTCACCGCGGAGGCCGAGGAAGCGGTGCTCGAATCGCTGGGCGACCGCACGCTCGCGGACAGTGTGCGGGAACTGCGCCGCCTCGACGCGGGACGCGCACGACAGCGCTGATTCGCCGCCCCGGGCCCGCTTTCACATCGCCGGAACGCCGGTGCCCCCGTCCGGCTCGGACACCGCCGCCCGGCGCAGATGCTCGGCGAGTGCCGCGGTGGCGGTGGACGCGGCCCGCGCCTTCTCGCCCCAGGCCAGCAGATGAGTGCGGCGCGACCAGGGATCCTGGAGCTCGCATACATCCAGTGGCCGGCCGGGGGCGATGGCGCGGCGTGGCACGACCGCGAGTCCCACACCGGCGGCCGCGAGGGAGACAAGGGTGGGCAGGTGGGCGACGGTGGTGCGGTACCGCACCGCCGGAGCGTGCGGACCCAGGTGCTTCTCGATCGAGCGCCGCAGCGAGGAGCCCGCGTCGAGCCCCACGAGCGGATGCTCGGCGACCTCGCGGTAGGCCACCGCGCCGCGCCCCGCGAGGATCCCGCCGGACTGGCCGATCACCACCAGGGAGTCATCGCAGAGGGGTTCCATGGTGAGACCGCAGTCGCGCGCCTCGGTGTCGAGAACGACGCCCAGGTCCGCGTCGCCATCCGCGAGCAGCCGCACGGTCCGTGGGGTGCGGCTCTCGGACGCCGTCACATCGACGTCCGGGTGCGCGCGGAGGAACGAGACCAGGGCCCTCGGTACGAGGTGATGCATTGCCGAGCCGCCGCTCAGCAGGGTCAGTGGCGCGGTCGGCGGCCGGGCGTAGCTCGCCACGGCGCTTTCGAGGCGCGCCGTCTGGGCGAGCACATCCCGTGCGTGGCGGGCCAGCGCGGTCCCCGCCGGAGTGGGGCGCACCCCCCGTCGGCCACGGATCAACAGGGCCACGCCCGCGTGGTGTTCGAGCGAGCGCACCCTGGCGCTGGCCGACGGGAGGCTCAGATGCATCCGGCGGGCGCCCGCCGTGATCGAGCCCTCCGCCACGATGTGGAGGAAGAGCCGCAGGTCGTCCAGGTCATAACGCACCCTGACGAGCCTATGGCACAGCCTTGCGCAGGCTACGCGGATCACGCATTGTGCGCCCACGGGCCGTGGGGCGATGCTCGGCGGGTGTCCGAGATGGTGATTGTTCTGCTGGCGGGCGTGGCCGCCGGGGCGTTGAACGCCGTCGGGGGCGGGGGCACGTTCGTGGCGCTCCCCGCCCTGGTCGCGGCCGGTCTGTCCCCGGTGACGGCGAACGCGTCCTCGACCGTGGCCCTCGTACCCGGGACCGTGGCGAGCGCGTGGGTCTACCGGCGCGACCTCGCCCCGGTCGGCGGCACGTCCACACGGGCGCTGACCGGGGTCAGTGTGATCGGTGGCGGGCTCGGTGCGGGTCTGCTGCTGACGCTGCCCGCGGTGTCGTTCGACGCCGCGGTGCCCTGGCTGCTCGCGTTCGCCACGGTGATCCTCGCCTTCGGGCGCCATGTCTCCCGAGTGGTGAGCGAAGCGAAGGGCCATGCGGTCGGCATGAGCCCCCGGGCCGTCCTGATCGGCCAGTTCCTCCTCGCCGTGTACGGCGGCTACTTCGGCGGTGCCGTCGGCATCATGATGCTGGCCGTGTGGAGCATCGGCCTCGGCCTCGACCCCTCGGCCGGCAACCCGATGCGGGTCGCCCAGATCGCGGCCGTCTACCTCAGCGCGACCGGGCTGTTCCTCATCGCCTCGGACGCGCTGAGCGCACCGTTCGTGCTCATCACCATGCTGGTCGGCGCGGTGGCCGGCGGGGTGGCCGGAGCGCATATCGCCCGTCGTCTCCCCGCGTGGCTGCTGCGCGGCGTCGTGCTGACCACCGCCGTCACCATGACCGTCCTGTATTTCCTCCGGAACTGAGCAGTCAGCGCCGCGGGGGAGCGGAGGAGGGGTGCTACGACAGTGTGTCGGCCACGACATGCGCCGCGTCCGCGATCAGCTTGTCGTCGGACTTGGCGTCCTTGTCACCGCGGTTCGACATGATCGCCACGACGATGGGAGCGGAGTCGGGCGGCCACACCACCGCGATGTCATTGCGGCCACCGTAGTAGCTACCGCTTCCGGTCTTGTCGCCGACCTGCCAGTCCTTGGGCACCCCGGCCCTGATGAGCGCGTCCCCGGTGGTGTTGGTCCGCAGCCACTTCGTGAGCTGTGCGCGCTCTCCGTCGCCGAGGACATCGCCGAGCACAAACGCGCGCAGATCCTTGGCCATCGCCCGCGGGGTGCTGGTGTCCTGGGTGGAACCGGGCACCCAGCGGCTCAACTCCGGCTCGCGGCGCTCCATCTGGATGACATCGTCGCCCATCTTCTCGAGCATGGCGTCGAGGCCCCTCGGCCCGCCGAGCTCGTCGAAGAGCAGGTTGGCCGCCGCGTTGTCGCTGTAGCGGACGGCGGCGTCACACAGCGCGCCCAGGCTCATCCCGGTGTCGACATGCTTCTCGGTCACGGGGGAGTTGTCGATGAGATCGTCCTTGGAGTACTTGATCACCCGGTCCAGCCCGCCCAGCTTGACCTTCTTCAGCACGGCACCGGCCTCCAGCGCCTTGAACGTGGAGGCGTAGCCGAACCGCTCGCCGTCGCGATAGGCCACCTCGTGTCCGGTGCCGGTGTCGATGGCGTAGACACCCAGCCGCGCGTCGTAGGAGCGCTCCAGCTTCTTGAACTCGCCGGTGAACGACGCCGGGTCCGTGCCCGCCTTCGCGGCCAGATCCGTGGACGTGGACGGCGAGCTGGATGTGCTCGACGACCCCGATGCGTCCGAGGATCCGTCCTGGCCGCAGGCCGTCAGCGGGACGAGAAGCGTGAGCGCGGTGAGCGCGCCGAGGGCGGTGTGCCGGGCACGGGGGAATCGCATGATCCTGACCTCCGGTTGGGCCCCCGAAACGCAGGGGGGCACAGGGGATGGAACGACCGGGCCCCTCGCCGGGGCGCGGCCGTGGGCATCGGGATCACCTTCGCCGTCGGGCGGCTATGCGGTCCAATACGCTCCTGCGCTCTTTCATGCTGATCTGGCATAGAGTACGGATGTGGATCTGGTGGGAGCGTGCCGGGCGTTCGTCAGTGTGAGCGAGCGTGGGAGCTTCACCGTCGGGGCGGCCGCCGCCCGGATGTCCCAGTCGGTGGCCAGCCGTCGGGTGGCCGCTCTGGAGGAGCGCTTCGGCGAGCAGCTCTTCGAACGCACCTCACGGCGGGCCGTACTCACCCCCTTCGGGCGGGAGATGCTGCCGGTGGCCAGACAGCTCGTACAGGCGGCCGATGTGCTGCTGCACGAGGCCGAGGCCGCCAAGCGCAAACCGTGGCGGCTCGCGGTGCCCGGCATCTGCTCGACGGTCGGTCTCGCACGACTCGTCGCCGAGGCACGCGGGCACGGGATCACGCTCGATCTGCGCGTCGCGGCACCGGCGCAGCGCCTGGAGCTCATCCACGCGCAGCAGGTGCGGGCCGCCCTGCTCGCGGTGCCCGCGGACGAGGCCACCTGGTCCGTGCCGCTCGGGCTCGCCGGAGTCCAGGAGCCCGGTGTGCGGCGGGTCTATCTCGAGACGCTGCGGGTCGGCCGGGCCGCTCCGGGCCCGGCCCGCCGTATCTGGATCCAGCCCGAGGACGATGTGCCGCATATCCGCGACCCGCTGACCCGGCTGCGCGACGCGGTCGGTCTGCGGCCCGCCCAGCTCGTGGCCGCCACCGACCTGACAACCGCCGCCGCCGAAGTCCTCAGCACCCACGACCTGTTGCTGTGCTCTCCCGCGCAGGCAGCGGAACTCGCCCTGAAGTGGCGGCCCATCGGCGAGATCACACTCGGCCGGGGGTTCGCTCTCGCCGCCGCCGCGGACGGCAATCCGCAGCCCATCGAAGGGCGCCTGGGCGGCGCCATCGCCCGCTGCCTCGGCGCGGACACCCGGGCGGACACCGAGGAAGGAACGCAAGCGTGAGCACCGAGACACTGCTGCGCGATCTGCGCGAGCAGTTGCGCGACGGCGGCCTGCACGGCTGCCTGCTCGTACGGGACCTCCACACGGGGGACGAGCTGGGAATCGACCCGGACACCCAGTTGCCGTCCGCCTCCCTGGTCAAGGTCCCGCTCGCGCTGGCGACGGCGGAGCGCATCCGGCGCGGCGACCTCGACGGGGCGACGATGCTCGACGTAGCCCCGGGGCGGATCACCACGCCCGGCCCCACCGGGCTGAGCCGGTTCCGCCACCCCGCCCGGATCGCGATCGAGGATCTGCTCTACCTGAGCACCTGTGTGAGTGACGGAACGGCGGCCGACGCGCTGTTCGACCTCACCCCGCCCGCCCAGGTGGCCGAGATCCTCCAGGAACTCGGGCTGCGTGGCATCACCGTCCGGCACGGCATGCGCGAACTGAGCGAAACCCCCGTGGAGCGCTTCGACGCCGAGCAGGTGCATCTCGCCCACGCCCTGGCCATCGACGCGGGCACCGGTGGCCGCGGCCACCGGGTGCCGCAACTCGACACCACCCGCGCCAACACCGGCAGCGCACGCGCCTGGGCGGACCTGCTCCAAGCCCTGTGGACACCGTCGAAAATCCACCCCGACGTGGCCCTCCAGGTGCGCGACCTCATGGCCCACAACGTACTGCGGCACCGGCTCGCCCCGGACTTCAGCTCCGACGCCACCACCTGGTCCTCCAAGACCGGCACCCTCCTCAACCTCCGCCATGAGATCGGCATCGTCGAGCACTCCGACGGCCAGGCGTTCGCCATCGCCGTGCTCACCGAGTCACTCGTGCCCGCGAGCACCCAGCCCGGTGCCGACGCCCTCATGGCGCAGGTGGCCCGCACCCTGCGTGACCACCTCCGGCAGCTCTAGGGCCCTTCTGACGGATCTCCGCGGCGTCGCGACGCCCGGCACGCCCTCTCGCCGCACCGTGCGAAAACCCAAGTAGCTCCGCTACGAGGGCCTCCGCGCGGCACGCCGAGAGCACGCTCCCCCAGCTACCGCTGGGAGGTGCCCCCTGACGCCGCTCCTTCTCCCACGGAGATCCGTCAGAAGGACCCTAGCCCCGGTCGCCGGAGGTGGTGCCGGCCACGGTCAGAGGGTGCGGCCGAAGAGTTCGAGCAGGGCCTCCCAGTGGCGTTCGGCGGCCTCGGCGTTGTAGGAGACGGTGTCGGCCTGGGTGTAGCCGTGCTGCGCGCCCGTGTAGACCTCGGCGCGGTGGCGGACACCGGCCTCGGTGAGGGCCTTGTCCAGGCGCTCCATCTGCTCGGGCGGAAGGGAGTGGTCCTGGTCCGCGTGTCCGAAGTACAGCTCGGCGGTGACCTGTCCGGCCACCGTGTGCGGGCTGTCCGGTGCGTCGGTGGCCAAGTTGCCACCGTGGAATCCGGCCACCGCGGCGACCCGGTCGGGGTAGCTTCCGGCGGTACGCAGGGCCAGCCCGGCGCCCAGGCAGTAGCCGGTGATGCCCACGGGCCCGTCGGTGGCCTGCGGGCAGGCGGCCAGCCACTCCAGATAGGTGCCGGCGTCGCTCATCGCGCGCTCGGGAGTGAGCTCCTGTGTGATCGGGATGATGTTCTGGAAGATCTCCGGGCGCGCCGCGAAGTCGATGAAGTCGGGCAACTCCACCACGGGAGCCCGCCCGTGGCGGTAGAAGACATTGGGCGCCAGCACGGTGTAACCGGCCGCGGCCAGACGGTCGGCCATCCCCCGCAGGTGGGGCCGGAGGCCGAAGGCGTCCATGTACAGCAGAACGGCCGGGTGGCGGTCGGTGTCGTCGGGATGGACCAGATAGGCATCGGCGATGCCGTCCCGGGTGGGGATGTCGACGGCTGTTCCGCGCACTGCGGTCATAGGGCAGTTCCTTTCCTACGTACTGGACGACGCGCGTGGGCGCCGCCGACCAAGATCTTCGGGCCGCCAGAAGGACCCTAGAGCCATCCCTCGGGCAGGGCGGCCCCACCGGCGCGTACATGTCTGATCGCCGCGGCGATCGAATAACAGTCGAAGAGCGCTGAATGCTCCCTGCCGGCCACGGGTTTGGGCAGGCCGAGCGCTTCCCACAGCCGACCGGAGTTGGCCGATGCCGTTATCGGTGCGACGGTATTCAGCCAGGGGCGGATATTCAGGAAGCCGGCGGAGAGAAAGCCGTTCTTGATCTCCTCGCCGCGCGCCCGGGCCCATCCCACGTTCTCCCCGAGGACGACCATGTCGTTGCCGTAGGAGAGCACGGACTGGCCCCGGCAGAACGCCAGGAAGTCACTGAGCGCCTCGGCGGGGGCGACTCCCTCACGGTCCACGGTTTCCTGGTCGATGCCGGTGAGACCCGTGAAGAACGGGGACAGCCGCGGGTTGACCACCGGCCTGACCAGCGCCTCGTATTCCTCGACAACACAGTGGTCGTCAGCGGAAGTGCCCGTGCTGATGCGCAAGGCGCCGATCTGGACGATTTCGCGAAGCTGCCCCGGCTCCGACCAGTCCTGCTCGAGCGATCCCGGCCATGAGGTGAATTCAAGGTCGAACACGACAAACGTCGACAACCGGTCTCTCCTCGTTGTGGTGTGGGGCGAACGAACCGTAAGAGCCGCTGCGCAGGAGACTACTCCTCCCCGAATGCCGTCCCGGGCGGGGATCCCGGTGGCGGTGCGCAAAGCGGTGACCGGCCACGTCGTGGGCCGATGAGGTGAGCCGGCGGAGTCTCAGTCGCGCAGGCTCATGCCGCCACAGACCGACCACACCTGGCCGTTGACCCACTCGGCGTCGTCCGAGAGGAGAAAGGCCACGGTGCCGGCCACGTCCGCGGGCTCGCCCAGCCGCGGACTACGGGCGATCTTCAGCGCCATGGCCTGGAGCCGCTGGTCGTCCCGCTGCTTCTGGGTGTCGCCCATGACCAGCCCGGGCGCCACGGCGTTGCAGCGGATGCCCTCCTTGCCCCAGCGGGAGGCGATATGGCGGGTCAGCGCGTTGATCCCGGCCTTGGAGGCGGCATACGCGGGCCGCCGGGGCTCCCCTCCCCAGGCCGCGCCGGAGGAGGTGTTGACGATGACGCCGCCACCCTGGGCCAGCAGCCGCGGGATGACCGCCCGGCAGGTGAGGGCGTAGCCGAGCAGATTCACCTCGTGGGTGCGCCGCCACAGTGCCGGGTCCATCTCCAGCAGGTCGGTGTCCCGGCCCAGATGGTCGTCCGAGAGGTCGGCGCCGACGTTGTAGAGCCCGTCGACCCCGCCGAACTCGGCGGCGGCCCGGTCGACCAGCGCACCGATCGACTCCTCGTCGGCGAGGTCGAACTCGACGGCGACCGCGGTGCCGCCGCCCTCGGCGATGCGCTGGGAGGTGGCCTTCGCGCCGACGAGGTTGATGTCGCCGACGACGACCGAGGCGCCCTCCTCGGCGAGCCGCTCGGCCGTGGCGGCGCCGATCCCGGTGGCGCCGCCCGCGACGACGATCCTCTTGCCCTGAAGTCCCCGCATGCCGCTCTCCCGCTGACAGAGGTCTGGAACCGAAGGATCGCCGTGAATCAGCATTCCTAGCATGGAACCCGGTGTCATAGAAGGGCGTCGTCATCGCGTACCACCGCCGGGACCCGGGCGCGGCCCTCGCGACGACCCGCCTGGTCCGGAACACCCCCGCCCTCTCCGCCCGGCTGCTGGAGATGCAGAACGGCCGGCGGCCCGGCCGCCCCGACCTCACCGCCCTCCTGGACGAGGCGTTCGCCGCCCTCGCCGGGTGACCTCCCGCTCGGCATACTGGTTGGTGGGGCATCGTTCGCCGGCCGCCCAGGGGGAAGGTTTTCTCCCTGGTTGCTTTCCTCCCGAGATGGAATTCTCCCCTTTCGGTTATTCGTGAAGGAGGCAGACGATGACGACATGGACCAGCGACGAACTCAACCGGATCGCCACGACGGACGAACTGGAAATGGCGCCGCTGCAAGGCGACGGCACACCGCGTACGGCGGTGCCGATCTGGGTCGTCCGTGACGGCGACGACCTCTACGTCCGCTCCTTCCGGGGCACCGACGGCTCCTGGTGGCGCACCGCGCATGGGAGCCACGAGGGCCACATCCGCTCCGGCGGCGTGGACCGGGACGTCACCCTGATCGAGGAGGGCGACCCCGGTGTCAACGACCGGGTCGACGACGCGTACCGCTCCAAGTACGGCCGCTACAGCGGCACCTATGTCGAGCCCATGGTCGCGGACACGGCGCGCGCCACGACGCTGCGGCTCGTACCCCGGTGACGAGGGGCGAGCCGGTCACCGGCGACCGCCTTCGCCACATCCCGCCACCGCGACACGGTGCTCTTCGTCGTCAACGGGGCACCGCCGTGGTGCCGCACCCCGAGCGCGCGGACACCCTGTGGACCCTGCACCAGGATCGACACGGCTTCCGCCACTTCGTCGACGACCTGGAGTCCTGACCCGGTCCAGATCAGGTGGGTGCGGGGCGGCTCGGTGGCCGCCCCGCGCGGTGTCTTAAGGGGAAGCGGTCTCAGGAGAAGGTGTCGGGCCCCACCTGGTCGGGGTCGGGACCGCCCCGCGCTCCGGTGTCGAGCGCGTCGATGGCGGCCACCTCGTGCGGGGTGAGGGAGAAGTCGAAGATCGCGATGTTCTCCGCGATGCGGTGGGGTTTGACGGACTTCGGGATCGCGCACAGGTCGTGCTCGACCTGCCAGCGCAGGATGATCTGGGCCGGGGATCTGCCGTATTTATCGGCGAGGCCGGTGATGGTGGGTTCCTGGAGCGGATCCCCGACCTTGTCCGGGCTCTCGCCCCCGTAGCGGTTCACGCCGCCGATGGGCGACCAGGACTGGGTGACGATGCCCTGGCGGACATCGAAGGCGCGCAGCTCGGCCTGGCTGAAGAGCGGATGCAGTTCGACCTGGTTCACCGCGGGCACCACGTCGGTGCGCGCCATGAGATCGGTCAGATGCGCGGGGGTGTGGTTGCATACGCCGATCGCCCGCACCCGGCCGTCGGCCAGCAGCTTCTCGGCCGCCTTGTACGAGGCCACCGTGGTGTCGAACGCGGACGGGGCCGGCCAGTGCAGCAGATACAGATCGAGCCGGTCCAGGCCCAGCTCGGTGAGGCTGGTGTCGAAGGCGCGGAGGGTGGCGTCGTAGCCGTAGTCGGACATCCAGAGCTTGGTGATGACGAAGATGTCCGCACGGCCGATGCCCGAGCGGGCGATGCCCTCACCGACCTCCTTCTCGTTGCCGTAGGCGGCCGCGGTGTCGATGAGGCGGTAGCCGTTCTCGATCGCGGTCGTCACCGCGGGGATGGTCTCGTCGGGCGGGCTCTGGTGGACGCCGAGGCCC
This sequence comes from Streptomyces niphimycinicus, assembly GCF_018883605.1. Taxonomy (GTDB): domain Bacteria; phylum Actinomycetota; class Actinomycetes; order Streptomycetales; family Streptomycetaceae; genus Streptomyces; species Streptomyces niphimycinicus. The sequence continues at coordinate 30,369 of NZ_JAHLEM010000092.1, forward strand.
AGAGCGGGCATCCGCACGCCGTTGTTCAGGGTCAGAAGGGGGGCTGGTCCATTCATACGGGATCCTTGGGTGCGTCGGAGACCGGCGGGCCCGCCCGGTGCCGTGCCCCGGCACGGGGTGAAGCCCGCTCGTACTGCGACAGGGGTTCCCGATGACGGGCCGGGTGCTCGCTCCGTACCCCGAACGTCACCACGTTGGCGCGATCAGGGCGCCGTGCCCGGCCCCGGAGGCCGCCGCCCCGGCGCCGTATGCCAGGGGATCACGGTGAGGTGCTGTTCTCGTCGGCCGTCAGGTCCTGTGTGCCGATGACCGAGAGAAGTTCGAGCTGGGCGGCGCCTTCGGTGCCGGGCGGGGCGCTGAACCACAGCAGGCGCTGGCGGCCGTCCTCGCTGAACAGGGAGTGGCAGTCCAGCTCGATGACGCCCAGCGCGGGGTGGACGATGCGCTTGTGGTCGGTCCGCCGGAGGGCGACGTCATGGGTGTCCCAGAGGGTGGCGAACTCCTCGCTGCGGCGTCGGAGCGCGGCCACCATCCGCCGCACCTCGGTGTCGCCGCCACGCCGGGCGGCCACGGCCTGGAGGTCGGCGACGAAGACCCGGGAGTGGTGGGGGTGGTCCTCGGGCGGGTAGAGCGCACGGGCGTCCGGGTCGGTGAACCAGCGGTGGACGAGGCTGGCCGCGGGCCCGCGGACCGCCGGGGGACGGCCGACCAGCGCGGCCGCCAGCTCGTTCTGCGCCAGGGTCTGGTGCAGGTCGGTGATGATCTGGGCGGGGGTGGTGCCCAGCCGGTCCAGCAGACCGAGCAGGGCCGGCTGGACCTGTGCGGCCGGGCCGTGCGTCACCGGGGGAACGGGGCGGTCGGCGAGGTGGAACAGATGGTCGCGCTCGTCGCCGCCCAGCCGCAGCGCCCGGGCGAGGGCGGTCAACACCTGGGCCGAGGGCTGAGCGCCGCGTCCGCGCTCCAGCTCGGTGTAGTAGTCCGCGGACAGCCCGGCCAACTGGGCGACCTCCTCGCGCCGCAGCCCGGGCACCCGGCGCCGCGGGCCGGTGGGCAGGCCGACGTCGGCGGGGCGGACGCGGTCGCGCCGGGACTTGAGGAACGCGGCCAATTCGGAGTGGTTCACGCCCTCCATGGTCGCTTGTACCGGTGGGCCGAGCCAGGGGCTGACAACCCCCGGGTGCGGACAGCCCTGGCCGGCCCGGAGACCCCGGCCCAGAGTGGAGACACCGACGAGGCGTCGGCGGCGACACCGCCGGCGCCCCGGGCCACGGCCACACCATGTGGCATCCGCCAGCCAGCACCCTGTTCCAGGAGTCCCCATGTCACCCCAGGCAACCGCGCCCCAGCACCCCACCGACCGGCCCCGCGTCGCCATCGTCACCGGCGGCTCCCGCGGTATCGGCCACGAGGCGGTCAAGCGGCTGGCCGCCGACGGATACGCCGTCGTGGTCGGATACGCGGGCCACCGGGAGCCGGCCGAAGCCGCCGCCCATGACATCGCCGCCGCCGGTGGCCGGGCCGTCGCCGTCCGGGCCGACGTGGCCGACGAGCGGCAGGTGGCCGCGCTCTTCGACACCGCGGAGTCCGAGTACGGCGGGGTCGACGTCGTCGTCCACGCGGCCGGCCGGCTGTATCTGGCCCCCATCGCCGAGCTGGACCTGGCGGAGCTGGACACGCTGCACCGCACCAACATCCGCGGAACCTTCGTCGTCGCCCAGCAGGCCGCCCGCAGGATCCGCGGCGGCGGGGCGCTCATCACCTTCTCCACGTCCATCGTGGGCCTGGCCCTGCCCGGCTACGGCGCCTACAGCGCCAGCAAGGGAGCGACCGAGGCACTCACCATGATCCTGGCGCGCGAGCTGCGCGGCCGGGACGTCACCGTCAACACCGTCGCCCCCGGCCCCACCGCCACCGATCTGTTCCTCGAGGGCAAGGACGAGGAGACCATCGCCCGGATGGCGGCCCAGCCCCCGCTGGAGCGCCTCGGCACCCCCACCGACATCGCCGAGGTCGTCGCCTTCCTCGCCTCCCCGGCCGGCCACTGGGTCAACGGCCAGGTCATCCGCGCCAACGGCGGCATCGTCTGACCGCCACGACGCCCCCGCACGACCGCTTTCCACCCCGTTTCCCCACCAGGAGAGAGAACGACCATGCCCTTCGCGAACTTCAAGGTCCCCGCCGGATCCCTCGACGAGAAGCAGAAGCAGGAGATCGTCACCCGCACCACCGAGCTGTACGTCGACATCTACGGTGAGCGCGCCCGTGCCAACACCCTGGTCGTGGTCGAAGAGGTCACCGACGGCGGCTGGGGCATCGGCGGCAACGTCCTGACCCTCGCCATGCTCCAGCAGCCGCCCGGCCACTGACACCGGCGGACACTCACGGCCCCCGGCGTCGCTCGGCGCCGGGGGAACCCCGGGTGCTAGCCCGCGGTGACCGCCGTCGGGCTGAAGGTGACGGGCAGCGATTCCAGGCAGCGGTACCAGAAGGAGTCCGCCCACCTCAGCTCGTCGGGCGCGACCGCGAGCGTCAGGTCCGGCACGCGGTCCAGCAGCACCTCGATCGCCGTCTCCGCGATGATCCTGGCCGTCTCGGGGCCGCCCACCGGGCAGCCGTAGTCACCGCCGCTGAAGCTGACATGCGAATGGTTCCCGCCGTGGCCGACGGGGGTGTCGGGCCACAGCAGCGGATCGGCGTTGGCGGCGGCCAGGCCGAGGACGACGAGGTCGCCGGTGCGGATGCGCCGCCCCCCGAGTGCGGTGTCGCGGGTGGCGTACCGCCCGATGAGGTTCTGGAGCGGGGAGTCCGCCCACAGCACCTCGTTCATGGCCTCGCCGATGCTGCGGCGGTTGCCCGAGAGGGTCATGGCGAAGCGCTCGTCGGTGAGCATCAGCCGCAGGGTGTTGCCGATCCAGTACGAGGTGAGCGGCAGCGCGGCCGCCATCAGCACCATCAGGTCGGCGGTCTGCTGCTCCTCGGTGAGGTCCGGGGTGTTCAGGATGAACTGCGAGGTGAGGTCGGGGCCCGGCGCCTCGTGCTTGGCCTTCACCAGCTCCGCCACATACGCGGCGACCTGCTGCTGGCCGGCGATGGCCTCCTCGTTGGAGAGGAACGAGACGGTCAGCCCGCCCGCCAGGGCCTCCAGCCCGGCCTCGTCGTCGGACAGGCCGAACAACTCGGCCGTGGCGAGGGTGGGCACCGAGTAGATGTAGTCGTACACCAGGTCCGCCTTGCCGCTCACGGCGAACTTGTCGATCAACTGGTCGGCGAAGCGCTCGCAGTGCCCGCGCAGCACGAAGGGGTCGATCGTGGCGAGGGCCTCGCTGACGGCCGCCGCACGCTGCCGGTGCTCCTCCCCCTCCGTGAAGGCCAGCATCGGGCTGTACGCCACCCACGGCATGAGCGGCCAGTCCGGCGGCACGCTGTCCCAGCCGTTCCAGCGGCGCGGGTCCCGGCCGAAGGTCTCGACGTCGGACAGCACCTGGCGCGTCTCGCGGTAGCCGAGGACGAACCAGGCGTCGATGTCGCCTTCGAGCAGGACGGGCGCGACCTGTCCGCTGTCGTGCCGTATCCGCTGGTAGGTCTCGGTTGGCCGGCGCCGGAAATCCGGCCCGTACAGCCGTGCGGCGTGGGCGGGGCAGCCCGGGGGTGGTGCCTCCGGTGTGGGGTGCGGGGCCTGCGTGTCCTGGTCGTCCTGGGGGTTCGTCACTGCATTGTCTTCCTCGGGAGCGGTGGATCTGCGGGGCTGCCGGGAGGCTAACGAAGTGATCGCGTCAGGCCAACTTCCCTGCGGTGACGATTCCTCGCCGGATCGCCGTGGTGCGCCGGGCGGGTCGTGGACGAGGTGGGGCGGCGGGCGGTCCGCCGTGCTCCCGTATCCGCTGCGGCGGGCGGTGCGAATAACGCTGTGCGGGGCTGCTGTGCATATATGAATGGCCCCTCCATGAATTCAGCCGGATAAATGCGGATGCGGATTCCGGACACTGTGGGAGTGGGGCGGACGTCGCCACAGAGGCGGTGGTGGGACGTGTCGTGCGTTGACGCGCGTCGACACTTCGGAATTCCTCGTTCAATGCGGTGCAAGACTCATTCCGCTTTTGCCGGGGAGGGCAGCCCAGGAGCCGGGAAGCGATTTTCCGTACCGGCTGGGCTGTAATGCCTGACCGGATACCGTTCTCGCCGCCCGCAGGCACTTGCCGTGCGCACTTCACCGCGCGATACGGTGCGGCCGGGATTTCACCGGGGGCATCCGCTCCCCGTCCCGATCAGGATTTGGGGGGACTGGTGCAGATACGCAAGGTCGTTTTAGCCGCGAGCGGAGTGGTTTTCGCGTTCGCCCTGACAATTCCGGCGGCCGCGTCCGCCGACTCGCACAGCACCGTCACACGTACCGCGGATTCCGCGGTGTCCACACACAAGAGTGCGGCATCCCGCTCATCCGTTGAGTCCGCCGAGAATTACTGGACTCCGCAGCGCATGCGCAGAGCCGTCGAAGCCGACACGCCCGCCGACGCCAAGGCGTCACAGAAGGCGGCCGTCGACGCGGCGGCCAAACCCTCTCAGCTCGCGAAACCGCAGAAGGCGACCACTTCGCAGAAGGCCCGCGGGATCCGGATCGCGACCTCGATCGTGCAGGGGAAGGTCTTCTTCCACAACCCGACCAACGGCGGCGACTACGCCTGCTCCGCCGCGGCGGTCAACAATCCCACGAAGAACATGGTGTTCACCGCCGGACACTGCGTCCACGGTGGCGCCGGCGGCACCTGGGCGACCAACTGGGTGTTCGTCCCCGCCTACTACAACGGCTCGCGGCCGTACGGAACCTGGTCCGCCAAGACGCTGACCTCGTTCAACGGCTGGATCAACAGCAGTGACCTGAACTACGACATCGGCGTGGCCAACGTCTGGGACAACGGCTCCAGCAAGCTGGTCAACACCGTTGGCGGCATGGGGCTCGGCTACAACTACGGGTACGCCAACACCGTGACCGTCTGGGGCTACCCGGCCGCCTTCGGCCACAACGGCGAGGTGCCCTACGTGTGCCAGAACGTCGGCACCTGGCAGGACGGCTCCCGGGTGCAGAACGGATGCACCATGGTCGAGGGCGCCAGTGGCGGCCCCTGGCTGCGGGACTACAACGAGACCACCGGCCTGGGGACCGAGATCGGGGTCACCAGCACCCGGACCGATCCGCCCGCCTATATCGACAGCCCCTACTTCGACAACAAGATCCAAACGATCTACAACAACACCGCCAACGGCTGAGCACCACACCGCAGGCGGTTCAGTACCACACCGCACTCGGCCGGGGCCCCGCAGTCAGGGGTTCCCGGCCTTCGGCATCGGGAGACAACGCCATGCGCCCGCTCAGCGCAGCCCTCCTCACCGCGGCGATCGCGGCCACCGGCATCGTCGCGGCCCTCGCCGTCGCCGCCCGGGGCCAGGACACCGGCGATCCCTCCGCCCCGGACACCCCACGGACCGCCCCGGACACCCCACGGACCGCCCCGGACACCCCGCGGAGCCACCGGGCGGATCCGCCGGACCCCTCGTACTGGACCCCGGAGCGGGTGCGCGACGCCCGGCCCGCGCCCATGCCCACCGACCCGCACACGGGAGGCGGGCGGCAATCGCCGCCGTAGGTGCGTAGGGTGGCGCGGGTGCGAATAGCTGTGTCCTCCGGCCGCCGTGCCGGTTACCGAAGCTGGCCGGGGCGGATCCTGATCTCGGGGCTTGCGCTGTTGTTCCTCTTCTCCGTCTATCAGGACGTGACGGAGCGGATCGTCTTCGACCCGACCTTCGACACGGAGGCATACGTCGGGGACTGGGCGCCGGTCTGCTCCGGAGCCCTGGCCGGGGCGATGGCCGTGCTGGCCGCGATGCGCGATTCCCGCTGGGTCCCGCGGGCCGCGCTGGTGGCCTGCGCCGGCACCTTCGCGGCCACGCTGGCCTACCGCCTGCTGCCGGTGAACATGGTGACCAGCGAGAGCAGCGGCACCGAACTCATGGGCCTGCTGGCCCTCCTCGCCGTGGCGGTGCGCCGCTGCACGCCCGGATGGGCCCCGGTGATCGTGGCGGCCCTGGGCATCAGCGTGTTCTCCGTCCCGCTGCTGCGGGACGCGGATCCCGGCGACTTCTCCGGCAGCATCGTGCTGGCCCTGGCCCTGGCCTTCGTCTGCGGTCTGGTACTGCGCCTCTACGACATCCAGCAGGAACGCACCGGACAGCTCGTCCGGCAGGAGGAACGGCTCGCGCTCGCCCGCGACCTGCACGACACCGTGGCCCATCAGGTGACCGCGATCGTGGTGCAGTTGCAGGCCGTGCGCCATGTCACCGGCCGGGGCACCCCCGACCCGCGGATGCTGAACGAGATGCTCGACGCCGTCGAGAACGCGGGCGGTGAGGCGCTGACGTCCATGCGGCGTCTGGTCGGTTCGATGCGCGGTGACGAGACCCCGCGGCATCCGGAGAACCTCGGCGAGGTGCTGACCCGCATCGTGGACGAGGCACGGGCGACGGGGCTGCCGATCCGGCTGGACCTCGGACAGGACCTGCCGGAGGACGTCCCCACGGAGGTCACCGGCGGGCTGAGCCGCGTCCTCCAGGAAGCCCTGACCAACGCCCAGCGCTATGCGCGCGGAGCCCGGTCGGTGGACGTGTCCGCCCGGGTCGCGGCACGCCACGCCGAACTGGTCGTCGAGGACGACGGACAAGGCTCCCCGTCCGGACACCGCGGCGGCCTCGGCCGGCTCGGCGGCGGCTTCGGCATCATGGGCATGCGGGAGCGGATCGAGCTGCTCGGCGGCGCCTTCGAGGCGGGGCACCGCCCGGAAGGCGGGTGGCGGGTCCGCGCCTCCGTACCGCTGCACCCCGACGAGGCTTCACGCAACGCCCGGGCGCGCGGGCGGCACGCCGTACGATCCGGGTTGCGGCTACGGGAGGGCAGGACGGCATGACCATACGCATCCTGGTCGCGGACGATCAGCACCTGGTGCGGGCCGGGTTCCGCATGGTGCTGTCGGCCGAGTCCGACATGGAGGTGGTGGCCGAGGCCGCCGACGGGGCCTCGGCCCTGTCGCTGGCCCGCGAGACCCGGCCGGACGTGTGTCTCGTGGACATCCGGATGCCTCCGCCCGACGGTCTGGAGGTCACCCGCCGACTGGCCGGCGGCGGTTATCCCGGAGCGCCGAAAGTGGTCGTGGTCACCACCTTCGACCTCGACGAATATGTGTACACGGCGCTGTCGAACGGGGCGTCGGGCTTCCTCCTCAAGGACGCCGGTCCGGCACTGCTGACCGAGGCCGTCCGGGCGGCCGTCCGCGGGGACGCCATGGTCGCCCCGCAGATCACCCTCCGTCTGCTCCAGCACTTCACCAAGGCGCGGCGACGCGGCGCGTCCGAACCGGCCGAGCCGCTGACCGACCGCGAGGAGGAGGTCATCCAGGGCATCGCCCGTGGACTGACCAACCCGGAGATCGCCGCCGAGCTGTATATCGCGCCCAGTACGGTCAAGACGCATCTGGGGTCCGTCCAGGCGAAGCTGGGCCTGCGCAACCGGGTCGAGGTCGCGGCCTGGGCCTTCCGCTCGGGGCGGGTGGAATAGCGGCCCGGCCGTCGTGGCAGTCGTCCGGCCGGAATGGCGGTGCCGCGGCGATCTCCCCCGATCGGGGGATGCGGTGCCGGATGTTCGGGGGATCCGCAGGCGGGTGGCCGAGCGGCAGGCTCATGGAGGTCGCCAATAGCGGCGACTCCCTCTGCCACGAGGGCATCCACCGAGCGTCCACCGAGGATCGGCATGCACGCGAACCTGCCCCCTTCCGCCCCCGAGAGCTACGCGGCCCACGCCACCGACCTGACGAAGGTGTACGGCACGGGGGACACCCGCGTGGTGGCCCTCGACGCGGTCACCGTCGGCTTCGTCCGGAGCCAGTTCACCGCGATCATGGGTCCCTCGGGGTCGGGTAAGTCCACGCTGATGCACTGCATGGCCGGTCTCGACGCGCTGTCCTTCGGGTCGGTCCGCCTCGGCGACACGGAGATCAGTTCCCTGAACGACCGTCAGCTCACCCGGCTGCGCCGCGACCGCATCGGCTTCGTCTTCCAGGCGTTCAACCTGCTGCCGACCCTGAGCGCCGTGGAGAACATCACCCTCCCCATGGACATCGCGGGCCGTAAGCCGGAGCGGGACTGGCTGGAGAGCATCATCCGGACCGTCGGCCTGGCCGACCGGCTCGACCACCGGCCCGGCCAGCTCTCCGGCGGCCAGCAGCAGCGCGTCGCCGTCGCCCGCGCGCTGGCCGGGCGGCCCGATATCGTCTTCGCCGACGAGCCCACCGGCAATCTGGACTCCCGCAGCGGGGCCGAGATCCTCGAGTTCCTGCGCGACTCCACGACCGCGCTGGGCCAGACCGTCGTCATGGTCACCCACGACCCCGTCGCCGCCTCCTACGCGGACCGCGTCGTCTTCCTCGCCGACGGGCGCATCGTCGACGAACTCCACGCGCCCACCGCCGAGGCCGTCCTGGAGCGCATGGGGCGCCTGACCCCCGCGCACCAGGTCTGACGCCCATGCCTCGCGTCTGACGGCCGCTCGCCACGTCCCACGTACGCCCTGCTCCTGAGCACCCCTCACCCGGCACCTTCCCGGAAGGCCCCCGTGTTCCGCACCGCCTTGCGCAACGTCCTCGCGCACAAAGCCCGCCTGCTGATGACCATGCTCGCCGTTCTGCTCGGCGTCGCCTTCGTCGTGGGCACCCTCGTTTTCACCGACACCATCGGCAACGCCTACAAGGAGCGCTACCTCACCACTCTGCGCAATGTCTCGGTCCAGGCCACACCGCCGTACGACGAGAAGACCGGCGAGCCCGGAACCGTGGGTGAGGACACACTGCGGAGCCTGCGACGGCTGTCCGGGGTGGCGTCCGTGACCGGTTCCGTCGAAGGGTTCGCCGCCGTGGCCGCGAAGGACGGCCATCCCCTCGGCGAGGAGGATGTGACCAGGGCGGGCAACTACTTCCCCCAGGCCGACGGCAAGGACAACCGCCACCCGCTGACCGCCGGACGCGCTCCCACCGGGCCCGACGAGGTGCTGGTGGACACCAGCACCGCGGACCAGGGCGGCTACCGGATCGGCGACACCGTCCGGCTGGCCATCGACGGACCGGTGCTGCACAAGAAACTCGTCGGCATCGTCCGCACCGACGACATCTCCGGCTCCGGCGGCACCTTGGTGCTCTTCGACGACGCCACCGCGCAGAAGCTGCTGCTGAAGCCCGGCCACTACGACGCGGTCTCGCTCGAGGCCGACCGCGGCGCCTCCGAGCAGCGGCTCGCGGCCGAGGCGCGCGACCTGCTGCCCGAGAACTCCGAGATCCACACCGGGGCGCAACTGCGCGCGCAGCAGCAGGCCGACGCCGCCGAGGGGGCCAAAGGGCTCAGCCAGGTGCTGCTCGTCTTCGCGGCCATCGCCCTGTTCGTCGGCATCTTCGTCATCGCCAACACCTTCACCATGCTGGTCACCCAGCGTTCGCAGGAGATGGCCCTGATGCGGGCCGTCGGCGCCGAGCGCCGCCAGGTGACCCGCTCCGTCCTCATCGAGGCCGCCCTGCTGGGGCTGTGCGCGGGCGCCGCCGGGTTCCTCCTCGGCATCGCCGTGGCCATGGGCATCCGGCAACTGTTCGCGTCCACCGGATCCGGCCTCCCCGACGGGCCGCTGGTCGTCGCCCCGGGCACCGTACTGATCTCGTTCCTGGTGGGCGTCGTCGTCACCATGCTCGCCGCCTATCTGCCGGCCCGCCGCGCCGCCGCCGTGCCTCCCGTGGCCGCCATGTCCGCGCTCCACACCCCCCCGCCGGTCCGCAGCCTCCGCAGGCGCAACGCCATCGGTATCGCCCTGATCGTGATCGGTGTGCTCGGCGTGGTGTACACGGCGTCCAGCGGCGAGGAGGGCCGCACCACCGTCCTCTTCCCGTCCGTCCTGCTGCTCATCGGCATCATCGTGGTGACCCCGGCGCTCTCCGGCCCGGCCATCGCCCTGGCCGGGCCCCTTCTGCGCCGCTTCGGGGTCCCGGGCACGCTGGCCCCGCGCAACGCCCGGCGCAACCCCCGGCGCACCGCCTCCACCGCCTCGGCCCTGATGATCGGGCTGTCCATGGTCACCGGCCTCACCGTGGTCGCGGTGTCCGCCACGACATCGCTGCACCAGCGGGCCGAGAACACCGTCACGGCCGACTTCGAGATCTCGTCGAGGAGCAGCGGCCACCTGCCCGCGTCGGTCCATGACACCCTGGCGAAGTCCACGGCCGTGACCTCCTCGAGCCCGCGGCGCGAGGGCGCCGTCCGGATCCGCGGCGACGAGGTGAACCTGACCGGTGTGGACGCCCGGAGCATCGCCGATCTGCTCGACCCGAGCTTCGCATCGGGGTCGCTCGCGGCACTGGGCGCGGGCGGCGGCAAGAACCTGCTGATCGACACCTCCACGGCCGAAATGCACGGATGGACCATGGGGCAGCGGGTGCCGGTGGTCTACGCCGACGGCAGCCGGGGCACCCTGCGGATCGGTGGCATCTACCGCAGCGACGAATTCCTCCCGGCCACCATGATGCCGCTGGCCACCCTCCAGCCCCATCTGAAGAAGATCGAGGACTCCTCGGTCCTGGTGCACACCAAGGACGGCGACGGCGAGACGGTACGGCGCTCCCTCCAGCGCGCCCTCGACCAGAACCCCCTCATCCGGCTGCGGAACACCGACGACCTGGCCGAGTCCGCCGGCGGCGAGTCCATCACCCTGCTCCTCAACGTCCTGTACGGGCTGCTGGCCATGGCCGTGGTGATCGCCGTCCTGGGAGTCGTCAACACCCTCGCGATGTCCGTGTTCGAGCGCACCCGCGAGATCGGGATGCTGCGCGCGGTGGGGCTCCAGCCCGAGCAGACCAAGCGCATGATCCACCTGGAGTCCGTCCTGATCTCGCTCTTCGGGGCCCTGCTGGGCATCGGCGCGGGCATCTTCCTCGGCTGGGCCGCGGGCAAGCTCGCCTCCGACAGCATCCAGGGGTACGAGATGGTCATCCCCTGGGGCCGCATCGCCGTGGCCCTCGTGGGCGCCGCACTCGTCGGCGTGGTGGCGGGACTCTGGCCCGCCCGCCGGGCGGCCCGGCTGAACGTCCTCACGGCCCTCAAGGCGGACTGAGCCGCGCGCGGGACGGCTTGGACCCGGGCGGCGGTGGGACTCGTTCCACCGCCGCCACGCGTGCCACCCGGCGCATACCCCCGAGCGCTCCGGGGCCGCCCGCCCGAGTGCTCAGGGGTTGCCGTAGGCCGCCACCATGATGTTCCGCGCCACCTCGTTCATCTCCTGGCCCTTGGCGTCCGTGGAGTTGACGCTGTAGACCAGGGTGCGCGAGCCGTCGCGGGTGGCGGCGACGCCGGTGTTGTAGCCCCAGCGGCCGCCCGTCTTGCCCCACACCTCACGGCCGCCCAGCTTCTTCATCGACAGCCCGGCCGAGTACGCGGCCGGATCCCCGGTTCCCCAGTCCGCCACCTTCGGCAGGGTGAACATCTCGCGCAGCAGCGGGCCGCGCACCACGTGTCCCCGGAACAGGGCCTTGATGAACCGCTCCAGGTCGGCCGTGGTCGAGATGATGTCACCGGCCGCCCAGCCGTCCGTCGGCCCCCACACCGACACATCGCGCGGACCGGTCGTGCCGTCGTCCAGCCGCATCGTCTGGTAGCCGTGGTTGTGCGGGCCCAGGATGCGCGGATCGGCCCCCGGGAGATAGGTGTCGCGCAGCCCCAGCGGCTTCAGGATCCGGCGGGCCACCTGGTGTTCGTACGAGTCGCCCGAGACCCGCTCGATGACCAGAGCGGCGATGGTGTAGCCGATGTTCAGATAGTGCTGCCTCTCGCCGGGCGGGAACTCGCGGTCCTTCGAGGTCGCCGAGCGGACCATCTCCTTCGGGTCATGGATCCGGAAGCGGTCGGCGTACCGCTCCTCGACCGTGTTCCCGGGGAAGTCGGGGGCCGGGATGCCGTGCGTGTGATTGAGCAACTGCCGCACGGTGACCTTCCCGTACGACGCCGGGATCAGCTCCGGCAGATACGAACGAGCGCCGCGGTCCAGGTCGAGCGTGCCCTCGGTGGCCAGTTGCAGGGCGACCGCGGCCGTGAAGACCTTGGTCACGGAACCGGCGCGGAACCGGCCCGCCGGATCGGCCGGCCGGTCGGTCCTCAGGTCGTGCACACCCGAACTGCCCCGCCAGACGCCCTCGGAGCCCCCGACCCGTACCAGCGCGGCCGTCGCGTCCCGCGTCGGCAGACCCGCGATGGCGGCTTCCAGCGCCGGAATCCCGGACCGGGTGGGGACCGCCGCGGACGAGGTGGCCGCGAGGGCCGGCGGCACCGCCGGGCCCGCCACGACGCCCAGGACGAGCGCCGCGGCCAGCAGCGTGCGTCTGGTGCTCTGCATGGTCAACTCCAGTGCTGGGGGCGCGATATGAGCGCCGTATTCGCCATTGCTCCCGATGGCTCCATCCTGGTGACCGGCGGTCTGTCGCGGATCGCCCGCGCGAGCGTGTTCCGGGCGTCAGTTCCTCGCCGACGCGGGGGAGGAGCCGGGCCGGGAGGCTCCCCCGGGCGGGGGATCCCCGGCCGTCCCGGCCGTGATCAGGCCCGTCTCGTACGCGCAGATCACCGCCTGGATCCGGTCCCGCAGCCCCAGCTTGGCGAGCACATTGCCGACATGCGTCTTGACCGTGTGATCGCTGACCACCAGCTCCGCCGCGATCTCGGCGTTCGACAGGCCGCGCGCGAGCAGCAGCAGGGTCTCCCGCTCCCGTGCGGTCAGCATGTCCAGACGGGGATCGGGCCGCCGTGGCCGGGCGGTCGCCCGGGTGTACTGCTCCACCAGACGCCGGGCCACCGACGGCGCGAGCAGCGAGTCGCCCCGCGCCACCACCCGTACCGCGTGCACCAGATCGTCCCTGCGCACATCCTTCAGCAGAAAGCCGCTCGCGCCCGCGTGCAGCGCTTCGTACACATACTCGTCGGAGTCGAAGGTCGTCAGCATCACCGTCCGGCAGGTGCCGTCCGCGCCGATCTCGCGGCATGCCTCGATGCCGTCCATACCCGGCATCCGGATGTCGAGCAGCGCCACATCGGGCGCGTGCCGCCGCACCGCCTCGACGGCCCCGGCCCCGTCGCCCGCCTCCGCGATCACCTCGATGTCCGGCTGGGCGTCGAGGATCATGGAGAAGCCGCTGCGCACCAGCTCCTGGTCATCGGCCACCACCACACGGATCGTCAACGCGCCACCTCCGCCGAGGAGACTACGGGGAGGCGGACCCGTACCTCGAAGCCCCGGCCGTCCGGGCCCGGCCCGGTGACCGCCGTACCGCCGTGCGCCGCGGCCCGCTCGCGGACCCCGATCAGACCGTGGCCACCGCCGGAACCGGACCGCGGTCCGCGCCCGTCGTCCAGCACCCGGATGTCCACGGCTCCCTCACCATAGGTGAGTTGAACGGAGACGGTACGGGCTTCCGCGTGCCTGACCACGTTGGTCAGCGCCTCCTGGACGATCCGGAAGACGGTCGCCCCGGTGGCGTCCGGCATTGGCCGCACGGCCCCCGTCGACTCGTACGCGACATCGAGGCCACTCGCCCGTACCCGGTCGAGAAGACCGGACAGACCGGCCGGGCCCGGCTGCGGCTCACGCGGGGCGTGGCCCGGCTCGTCGCCCGTGCGCAGCACGCCCAGCATCCGGCGCAACTGGACCATCGCCTCCCGGCCCGTCGTGGAGATGGCGTCGAAGGCGGCCTCGGCCCGCTCCGGAGCCGTCCGCACCGCCACCGGACCGGCCTCCGCCTGCACGATCATCAGGCTCACCGCATGGGAGAGGATGTCGTGCATCTCCCGTGCGATCCTGGCCCGTTCGCGGGCGGCGGCCCGCTCCGCCTCGATCCGGTCGGCCCGCTGCCGGGCATCGGTCAGCCGGCCGAAGACGTAGGCCGCCGCGAACACGAAGAGGGAGAAGGTGAGCTCGCGCGCCGTCCGGGTGTTCAGCCACACCGACACCGGCACGGCGACCGCCAGCAGACCCCCGGTGACCAGCCGCTTCCACGGCGGTGACAGGACGGCGACCGTATGGCGATGACGAGCCCGGTGTACGGCAGCGGCTGTCCGGGGCCTTCCACGGCCAGCTTGTACAGCGCGCTCGTCGCGATGATGGCGATCAGCGCGGCGAGGGGAGCGCGCCGACGCCAGATCAGGGGGACGACGGTGAGCGTGGTCAGCCCATAGGCGGGCCAGGTGGCCGGCTCCGCGTCGGGTGGCCGCGGCACCACGAACGGCATCGTCATGGCCGCCTGGACCAGGAGCGCGATCCCCAGGTCAACGGCCTGGGGATGGGCTGCTCCCAGCGCCCGGCCCCGCTCCCACCACCCCCGCACAAGACAGGATGGTAGCCGTTATGCCGCCGCCAGCAGGACGCGCGCGGCTTCCTTCGCCGCGTGCGCGGGCTCGGCGCTGCCGGTGATGGCCGCGGTGGTGATGGCGCCTTCGGCGAGGAGCGCCAAGTGGCCGGAGAGCGAGGCCGGTTTGCCCGCGGCCGCCGTCAGCTCGGCGAGGTATCCGAAGAACGCCTCCTTATGGGCGCGTGCCGTCTCGGCCACGGGCGAGGAGGTGGCGCCGAGTTCCCCGAAGGAGTTGCTGAAGGCGCAGCCCCGGAAGTCCGGCTCGCCGAACCACTCATGGAGCCAGTCGAAGACGGCCAGGATGCGTTCCTCGGGGGTGTCCTGGGCATCGGCGTACGCGGCCAGCCGCTGGCGCCAGCGGATATCGCGGCGCCGCAGATACGCCTGTATCAGCTCCCCCTTGGACGGGAAGAGCTGGTAGAGCCGTTTGAGGGAGACGCCGGAGGCGGAGCGGATCTCGTCCATGCCCACCGCCTGGAGCCCCCGTCCGTAGAACAGGGTCTCGGCCGCGTCGAGGATCCGGAGCTCCGCGGTCTCGGGACTGATCATTTCGCCGTTCTCCTGGTGCCGGTCGGTCAGAGGCCGAGGTCGCTCAGCCCGGGGTGGTCGTCGGGGCGGCGCCCGAGCGGCCAGTGGTAGTGACGCTCCGACTCCTTGATGGGGAGGTCGTTGATGCATGCGTAGCGCAGGCGCATCAGACCGGCGTCGTCGAACTCCCAGTTCTCGTTGCCGTAGGAGCGGAACCAGTTGCCCGAGTCGTCGTGGCATTCGTAGGCGAAGCGCACGGCGATGCGGTTGCCGTCGAAGGCCCACAGCTCCTTGATGAGCCGGTAATCCAGCTCGCGCGCCCATTTGCGGGTGAGGAAGGCGATGATCTCGTCGCGCCCGGTGACGAACTCCGCGCGGTTCCGCCAGCGCGAGTCGACGGTGTAGGCCAGGGCGACCTTCTCCGGGTCACGGGAGTTCCAGCCGTCTTCCGCCAGCCGGACCTTCTGGATGGCGGTCTCCCGGGTGAACGGAGGGAACGGCGGGCGTGGAGCGTCGGTCACAGCGTCTCCTTGTGGGCGGTGGAGCGGGGCGGTGGAGGGGAGAACGAGCATTCTCCTCCTCGGGTACGAGAGTAGGAGAACGATGGTTCTCGCGCAAGGGCCGGCCCGCGGCCGCCCTGGTGGCGGGGGTGGTGATCAGGTCTTCCCGGGGCGGTGGGTACCGTGCGAGCGGAAGCACCGTGCGCGACGACCAGGCAGGGGACCGGGCGTGTTGATCGATGATCTGCGGCAGGAGCTCGCGGCCGGCCGGATGGTCGAGGACCCCGGTGTCGCCGCCGGTTTCGTCCACGACGAGGCGGAGTGGGCGCCGTACGGCACGCCCCTCGTGGTGGTGCGGCCACGTACGGCGCTCGAAGTGCGTTCCGTGGTGCGGGCCTGTGCGCGGCACGGCGTTCCGCTGGTCACCCGGGGCGCGGGCACCGGTCTCTCCGGTGGTGCCAACGCCGTCGAGGGCTGTGTGGTGCTCTCCACCGAGGCCATGGACACCATCCACGAGATCGACCCCGTGGAGCGCCTCGCGGTCGTCGGACCCGGTGTGGTCAACGACGATCTGCGGGCCGCCTGCGCCGAGCAGGGCCTCTGGTACCCGCCGGACCCGGCGAGCGCGCCCTGGTCCACCATCGGCGGCAATGTGGCGACCAACGCGGGCGGGCTGTGCTGTGTGAACTCCAGTCCGCCTCAATCCAGTCCGCCTCGCTCCAGTCCGCCTCGCTTCACGAGCTGAGCCGCGATCACATTGCGCTGGATCTCATTGGTGCCCTCGCCGACGATCATCAGGGGCGCGTCACGGAAGTACCGCTCCACGTCGAACTCGGTGGAATAGCCGTAACCACCGTGGATGCGGACGGCGTTGAGCGCGATCTCCATGGCGGTCTCGGAGGCGAACAGCTTCGCCATACCCGCCTCCATGTCCACGCGCCGCCCCGCGTCGGCCTCCCGCGCGGCGTACAGAGTGAGCTGACGGGCCGCGGTCAGCGAGGGAGCCATGTCGGCGAGGTAGTTGCCGATCGACTGGTGCTGCCAGATCGGCTTGCCGAACGATTCGCGTTCCTGGGCGTAGGCCAGCGAGTCCTCCAGCGCCGCCCGGCCCACGCCGAGCGCACGGGCGGCGACCTGTAGCCGCCCGGTCTCCAGCCCCTTCATCATCTGGGCGAACCCCTTGCCCTCCGCACCGCCCAGAACGGCGTCGGCCGGGGTGCGGTAGCCGTCGAACGACAACTCGCAGCTCTCGACGCCCTTGTAGCCCAGCTTGGGCAGATCGCGGGATACCGTCAGACCGGGTCCGTGCTCGACCAGCAGGATGGAGATGCCCTGGTGCGCGGGGGTGGCGCCGGGGTCGGTCTTGCAGAGCAGGGCGATCAGCCGGGAGCGCCGGGAGTGTCATCATGGACGCTCATGGGCGTGCCAGTGAAATGGCAAAGCGTGATACGTCCATGCCGGGCGCGGATGGCTGGAGAGCGAGCGTTGGACGAGCTGGAGCGCGCCCGTGCCGAGGTCCAGCCGACCCCGGGCGTGGTGACCGGCATCGTCACCGTGGGCCTGGAGCCCCTGGTGCGCGAGCGGCTGTGGGTGGTCGCGCCGCCGTCCGAGGGGCTGCGTGGCGATCGGCCCGTCCCCTTCGCGCGGGCCGCCGAGCATCCGCTGGTCATCCCCGCGGCCGGGCACGGCCTGCGCAGCCTGATCGACGGGGCCGACACCTGAAGCCCGAAACCCGGAAAACGACCCGTGAAGCCCGGAAGGCGAGAAACACCCATGGCAAGCACCGACGTCCATCAGCAGGTCAGCGGCCACGCCCGCGCGCTGGACGGCACCCTCCTCGCTTATCAGCACCAGGGCACCGGACGGCCCCCGCTGGTGCTCCTGGCGGGCCAGGCCAACAACCACCACTGGTGGGACGGCATACGGGCGGACTTCCACGACACCCACACCACCCTCACCATGGACTGGCGTGGCACGGGGGAGAGCGAAAAGCCCGACCAGCCCTACTCGACGCCGGGCTTCGCCGACGATGTGATCGCCGTCCTCGACCATCTGGGCATCGAGCGCGCCGATCTGTACGGGACCTCCATGGGAGGGCGGGCCGCCCAGTGGGTGGCCGCCCGCCATCCGGACCGGATCCGGCGGCTCGTGCTCGGCTGTACCTCGCCCGGCGGGCCCCATGCGACGGAGCGCGATATGGCGGTGCGGCGCTCGCTGGCCCAGGCCGACGCGCGGGCGGCGAACGAGGCGCTGATCGACCTGATGTACACCCCGGCCTGGCGGTCCGCACACCCCGGGCCCTATACGACTCTCGGCGCCCCCGGTATGCCCCCGCACGCCCGGCGAGGCCACCTGGTGGCCAGCAATCGACACGATGCATGGGACGTCCTTCCGCAGATCAGCGCGCCCACCCTGATCCTGCACGGCGCGGACGACCGGCTCACCCCGGCGGCCAACGCACCGCTGCTCGCCTCGCGCATCCCCCGGGCGCGTACGCACATCTTCGAGGGTGCGCGGCACGGTTATTTCCAGGAGTGCCGCCCGGCGGCCGCGACGATCGTGTCGTCGTTCCTGGCGGAGCAGCCCTTCCCGGCCTGACCAGGTCAGACCACCCATGAGGAGGGACAGAAGAACCATGCCACCCACCCCGCCCCCGCTCAGCTCGTACATCGCCGCATGGGCCCCGGGACCGGTCACGGCCGAGGACGCCCTGCCCGTCGGCCCCGTCGCGGCCCTGTCGGCGGTCCTCGACCTGCCCGAGGCCGTGGCGAAGGACAGTGAGCCCCTGCCACCGCTGTGGCACTGGCTCTATTTCCTGCACTGGCCCGCGCAGCGGGAGCTCGGAGCCGACGGACACCTCCGGGACGGACACTTCCTGCCACCCCTCCCGCACCGGCAGCGGATGATCGCCGGAGGGCGGTGCGAGATCACCGAACCGCTGCGCCTCGGCGAGCCCGCCGAGCGCATCAGCAGCCTGGGCACGGTGGCGGCGAAACACGGGAGCACGGGGGAGCTGCTGTTCGTCACCGAGCGCCGGGAACTCCGCCAGCATGGCCGGACCTGCCTTGTCGAGGAGCAGGACATCGTCTACCGGTCGGGGCGCGGCTCCGTACGTCACCACCCGGCCGCGCTCGACGAGTCGGCCGCCCCCGACCCCGAAGGGACGTGGCAGCTTCCGCTGCACCCGGATCCGACACTGCTGTTCCGGTTCAGCGCGCTCACCGCCAATGCCCACCGCATCCACTACGACACGCCGTACGCGCGAGGGGAGGAGGGCTACCCGGGTCCCGTCGTCCACGGCCCGCTGCTGGCCCTGCTGATGCTCGAACTCGTCCGCCGTCACGCCCCGGCACGGCGGGTGGCCTCGCTGTCCTACCGGCTGCGGCGGCCGCTGTTCGCCGGGGAACACCTCCTGGCGTCCGGCACACCCGCCGGCAGCGGCGCCGACCTGCGCATCGCCACTCACCGGGAGGCCCGGCACGCCACGGCGCAGGTGACGTTCGCATGAGGGCGTGCCGGGACCGTGCGGCCGGAGGTCGCTCAGGGAGTGTCCGCCGTCCGGAGTGAGGCGGAGTGGGTTTCGGCGGTGGGCTGCTCATGGCCTATCACCGTGGAGACGCCGCGCGGTGCGATCCGGGCGCGCAGGGACACCACCGTCAGCAGGGCCAGCGCCGTGCCGACGAACGGCACCGTGAAGGCGGCGCTCGCGCCGAAGCCGTCCGCCATCTGTCCGGCCGCCGTCACCGCCGCGGCCTGCCCCAGCGCGACCGAACCGGTCAGCCAGGTGAACGCCTCGGTCCGGGACGTGGCCGGGACCAGGGCCTCCACCAGGGTGTATCCGGTGATCAGCGCCGGTGCGATGCACAGGCCCGCCAGCAGTCCCAGCCCGCCCAGCGGCAGCGGCGCGGACACCGCCCACAGCACCCCGCAGATCAGCGTCAGCGCGGCGTAGGAGGTCAGCAGCCGCCGCCTGGGGGAGGTGCGCCAGGCGATGGCGCCACAGGCCACGCCGGCGAGCATGTTGCCCGCCGCGAAGACGCCGTACAGCACACCGTTCAGGGCCGGTTGGCCGTGTTCCTGGGCGAAGGCGGTCAGGGCGACCTGCATCCCGCCGAAGACCGAGCCGACGCCCAGGAAGGCCACCGCCAGGACCCGTACGCCCGGTACGGACAGGGCCGAGGCGGGCCGCTCCCGGGTGTCCGCCCGCGCCACGCTCAGCGGCGGCGCGGTACGGCGCTGGGCCGCGAAGAGCAGCCCGCCCACCAGCGTCAGCGCCGCCTCCGCGATCAGGCCGGCCGCCGGATGCACACCGGTGCTCAAACCGGTCGCGAGCACGGGGCCGATGACGAACGTCAGCTCGTCCGTCACGGACTCGAACGCGGCCGCGGTCGCCAGCAGCGGATGGCGCCCCGAACGCGGCCCGGATCCGCCCGGGGCACCGTCCCCGAGAGGAGCGCCGTCCCCGAGAGCGGCCGCCCAGCGGGCCCGCACCATCGGCCCGACCTGCGGGACGGAGGCGCCCGTCGGCACCGCGGCCGCGATCAGCGCCCACAGCGGCGCGTGGGCCAGGGCGAGCGCCGTCAGCAGGGCGGCGGCCGCCGCGTGGAGCAGCACACCCGGCACCAGGACCGCGCTCTGCCCATGGCGGTCGGCCAGCTTGCCGCTCTGGGGCGCGAACAGTGCCATGGAGACGCCGGTGACGGCCGCGACCGCACCGGCGAGCCCGTACGACCCGGTGGTGTGGCGCAGCAGCAGCACGATGCCGATCGTCAGCATCGCGAACGGCTGCCGGGCGGCGAAGCCGGGCAGCAGGAAGGTCCATGCGCCCGGTGTGCGCAGCAGTTGCCGGTAGCCGACGCGCTGTGCGGGAGGAGGGGTGTTGCTGGAGACCGCGGATGCCACGGCCGACGCCTTTCCGCCGCCTGGTAGCGCACCCGGGCCGGCATGCCGGAGTGCGCCGAGAGCTGTCCTCTCGCGCTGGACCGGGGTAGATACCGGGTCCGCGCCGATGAGGAGGCAGAAGGACCGCGGCCGCCGAGCGGTCGCGCCAGCTCTGCGTCAGGCAGAGTGGTTCGTTGCTTGCCGCGCCATCGTACAGGGAGGCCGCCACCTCGCCGGTGGCGGCGTGTGTCGTACGAGGTCAGGCGCCGGGCAGCGGGCGGACGGTGAGGATCTGCTGGGCGTGTCCGATCGGACCGCGCAGATCGTGCAGCACGGTGCTGGTGATGCCCTGGCCGGTGGGACCGAAGGTGACCGTGGTGTCCAGCCCGGCCCAGCCGCCCTCGGGCCGGCGGTGGAGGTGGAGGGTCAGATCGACATTGGGGAACATCCACTCGGTGGGCGGCTGACGTACGGCGATCCCGTTGGCGGTGTCGACGAGCGCGACGTACGAGGCCAGCGGGGTGCTGGTCTGCCCGGCCACGAGGGCGAGCGGGCTGGAGACCCAGACGGTCGCCCGGCCCTGCTGGGGCGGCGCCAGCGGACGGGAGTCCAGGGAGGCGATGTACCCGCCGGGCCACAGGGAGGCCATCGACCAGGGGGCGAGCTGCTCGGGATGGGTGAGCCGGTCCCCGGCGCCACCGGCGACGGCCGCGGTGTCCACGGTGGCGAGGAGCCACGCACGGGCCCGGACCACGGGGCGGTCGGCGATGAGCACGACGGCCTCGATGAGTTCGATGGTGCGGCCGGGCCGGACGGTCTCCACCCGGATCTCGCACTCGTCGAGGGCGAGGCGCCCGAGGATGTCGAAGCTGATCCGGCTGAGCAGCAGCCCGGTGTCCGGACGGGTGGCGAGGTGGCGGTCGATGGCGTGGACGATGAGCCCGCCGAGCGGGCTGAAGTGCTGTTCGTCGGTGCTCCAGGCGCCACTGACATGGGCGGTGGGCTTGTAGCGGTGCTCGTCGATCGGCACGTAGTAGCTGTCGGTGGTCAACGGGGACTTCTCCTCGGGCGGGAACATCCTGGTGATCAGGGGGCGTTGACCAGGATGACCTATCCGGCCCGGTGGACGCCGCCCCGCGTCGGGCGCGGCCGTCCTGGCGCGGGCCACTGATGAGCGCGCTCGGACGGCGGTGGGAGGCAGTTACTCAAGATCCTTGAGTAACTGCTCTTGATCAAGGGTTGCGTCACCCCCTAAGTTGAAAGTAACAACAGGTGGCATGAACCTGTTCAGCCGCAGTACCTCCCGTCGCGCGGTCACCAACGCCGCACCGGCGGTCCCCCCTACCCGGGCGACGTCCGGCGCCGTCGCGGTGCCGGATACCGGCCTCGCGGCTCTCACCGGAGAGTGGATCGTCGATCCGGCCCACAGCCGGATCGGTTTCTCCGTGCGGCACGCCATGGTGAGCACGGTACGTGGCGCCTTCACGGAATTCGAAAGCCGCCTCTACTTCGACGGCCGTGACCCGCGCCGCTCCCGGGCCGAGGTCCTGCTGTCCACCGCCAGTGTCCAGACCGGTGTCGAGCAGCGCGACGACCACTTGATGGGCCGGGATTTCCTGGACGCCAGAACCTACCCCCACATCCGGTTCGCGAGTACCGCCGTGGAAGTCGCGGGCCCGGACGTCTACCGCATGATCGGGGACCTCACGATCAGAGACATCAGCCGCCCCGTCGTCCTGGAGCTCACCTACATCGGGTACGTCACGGACCCCTTCGGCTACCAGCGGGCGGGCTTCGACGGCACCACCACCATCAACCGCTCCGAATGGGGCCTGACCTACAACGCCCGGCTGGCCGAGGGCGGCGCGCTGGTGAGTGAGAAGGTCCGCCTCCAGTTCGACATCGCCGCCATCCGCACCGTCCCCGCCGCCTGACGAGCCCGGACCCGGAAAGGGCGCTCTTACGACTGCCGTCTGCGCAGGAGGGCGCTGAGGGGGGGCGGGCGGCGTCGGCAGGGGAACCGGCGCCGTCACACCGGCTTCACGGGCGCGGTGGTGAGGTCCAGGTTGTCCTCCACCCACAGGCGCAGGTTCCTGAGCGGGACGGACGCGCTGTGGCCCAGGGGAGAGAGTTCGTACTCCACGTGGAGCGGGACGGCGGGGTAGACCGTCCGCTCGATGAGACTGGCGTCCTCGAGGCGGCGCAGCGTCTGTGTGAGCACCTTGGGGCTGATCCCCTGAAGGCGGCGCTGTAGTGCGCCGAACCGGAGCGGGCCGTCCTCCAGAGCCCCGATGGCAAGCGCCGACCACTTGTTCGCGAGCAGATCGAGCATGGCGCGGCACGGGCACTGGGCCTCGTACACATCATGATGGTCGTGCTGGCCTGTGTGGCATCGCGTGCTCATGGAGGGACCTTCCGGGCGCTGGTACTACCCAAAAGATAGCAGTGTCCCTTGTGGGTAACCACGCCTCCGCGGTTAGCGTGCGAGCGCGCCCGGAGAGCGGGCGTGACGAGAACGATGAGCTCAGGAGGCCCACGTGGCCAGGTCCATGATGCGTGCGGTGGTGCAGGACGCGCTCGGCGGCCCGGAGGTGCTGCGCGTCGCGGAGGTCCCGCGGCCGGAGCCGCTGCCCACCGAGGTGCTGGTGCGGGTGCGCGCCGCCGGTATCAACCCGGTCGACTGGAAGACCCGTCAGGGCGGTGGCATGGCGGGCGTGCTCGGCGAGCCGCCGTTCACCCTGGGCTGGGATGTCTCCGGTGTGGTCGAGGAAGTCGGGTTCGGGGTGACCACGCTGGCCCCCGGTGACGAGGTGTACGGGATGCCGTGGTTCCCCCGTCAGGCCGGTGGCTACGCCGAGTTCGTCACGGCTCCGGCCCGCCAGTTCGCCCGTAAGCCCGCCACGCTGAGCCATGAGGAGGCGGCCGCCGTGCCGCTGGCGGCGCTGACGGCCTGGCAGATCGTGGTGGACACGGCGCAGGTGACGGCCGGGCAGCGGGTTCTGGTGCACGCCGCCGCGGGTGGCGTCGGGCACTTCGCCGTCCAGTTCGCACGGCACCTGGGCGCGCGGGTGGTGGGGACCGCCCGGGAGAGCCGGCACGCATGGCTCGCCCGGCTCGGGGCGGCGGAGCTGGTCGACTACACCGCGCAGCGCTTCGAGGACGCGGTCGAGGACGTCGATGTGGTGATCGACCTGCTGGGCGAGGAGCACGACGCCACCGGCACCCGTTCCCTGAAGGTGCTCAGGAAGGGCGGACTGCTGGTGGCCGTCCCCGGTGGCGTCGCCCCCGAGGTGCGGCAGGCCGCCGACGCTCGTGGGGTGCGCACCAGCGCCTTCCTGGTCGAGCCGGACGGTGCCGCGCTCACCACGGTCGCCGGACTCATCGACAAGGGTGAGGTCGCGGTCGAGGTCGAGGAGGTCTTCCCGCTGGAGGAGGCCGGACGGGCCCACCGCCAGGGGGAGGACGGCCACACCCGCGGCAAGCTGGTCCTCCGCGTCGGCGCCTGACCCGCTCCGCGCCGACGGCGGACGCCCGAGGCCCGCTCGCACCACCCCTCACATCAGAAGGAGACACGCATGTTCTACGAGATCCGCCGCTACCACATCAGGCCCGGCCGCCGGGAGGAATGGGTCGGCTTCATGGAAGAGGTGATCATCCCCTTCCAGGAGTCGATGGGGATGAACGTCATCGCCTCGTTCATCGACGAGGAGGATCCCGACGGCTATGTGTGGATGCGGCGCTTCGCCGACGAGGCGGAGCGGGAGCGGCTGTACGCGGCGGTCTACCAGAGCGAGCGGTGGCAGCAGGAGATCGGCCCCCGGGTCGAGGAGCTGATGTTCCGGGAGAAGATCCAGGTCACACGTGCCGTGCCCACACCGGCTTCCGGGCTTCGCTGACCACGTCGGCCCCATGTCCCTCCGGGAACCACACGGTCCCGTCCCGCCCGGGAACCACACGGCCCCGGGCGGGACGGGCCGGGGTCACCCGGAGGCGGTCCGCGCGGGAACGGGGGCGGCGGCTTCGGCGCCGCCCCGGTGGTCGCCTTCGACGAGCTGGCCCCCGCGGTGGCCGCCGACGCCGTCCAGGTCGTCCTCTCCGACCACCACTACTGGGGCGGACTGCGCCGGTCCAAGCTGCTCTCCGGCATCTGCGACACCTTCGGCATGGGCCTGTCCATGCACTCGAACTCGCATCTGGGCATCAGCCTGGCCGCGATGACCCACCCGGCCGCGGCCACCCCGAACCTCACCTACGCCTGCGACACCCACTGGCCCTGGAAGACCGAGGACGTGATCGTGGACGGCGCGCTGACGTTCACCGACGGCTCGGTGCCCGTGCCGACCGCCCCCGGCCTCGGTGTGGAACTGGACCCCGACGCCCTGGCGCGGCTGCATGAGCAGTATGTCCACTGCGGACAGCGCAACCGCGATGACACCGGGTACATGCGGCGCTTCGACCCGTCCTTCCAGGCCGGCCTCGCCCGCTGGTAGGCCCCCGCCGGTGGCCCGCCGCCACCCGGGCTCACCTGCCCGGATACCTCGATCGAAGGAGGCCATCCTCGGTCACCTGGGGTACCCGGATTTCGGCTAAGCGTACGAAGCTCCAGGCCAGGACGTTTTCTTAGCCTCTGAGGGACGGAAAAGACGCCGATACCCTCGGAAGTGCTGAGACTTGTCTTCTGCTCCTCGCGTACGTACCGCCCCTGACCGGACCGATCGCCGCCGCCGGCGCACGCTGGGCGCGGCGATCGCGGCAAGCCTGGCCGTGGGCGCCCTGGCCGCACCCGCGGCCGGCGCCGTG
>NZ_JAHLEM010000920.1 GCF_018883605.1 Streptomyces niphimycinicus
GCCGCCCCGCCGGGCTGCGGCGTGGCCGCCGGTCCCGGCGGACGCCCACCGCCCACACCTCCCCAGCGCACCCGCGATCGTTCGCCGAGGAGTCGACCGCCGTTCGGGGCGGGGCGTTGTGGCCGGGGGCCGACGGCCTACGCGGCTTTTAGGCAGCCACCACGGGGCGACCTCTAACGAGGTTGTGAGCGAATGCGTTTGGGGCGTGCTGGCCTGAACGTTCGGCTGGTGGGCGGTTCAGCAGGCCGTCATGCTGACGGGCACGAGTTCGGTGCTCGGCTTGCGTCGGGTGGCGCGCTGGGTGGCGCGCTGGGTGGCGCGGTCGGAGACCAGGCCGACGATGGCACGGTGGGTCGCTGGGTAGTGCTCGCGCCGTCCGAGGAAGCGTTGCAGTGGGCGCCATTGCTTGTGCTCGGCGTTGGCGTGTTCGACGCAGATCCGCGCTGATGACTGACGGCGTCGCATCTCGCGCCAGGCGTACTGCTCGCCGAGTGGGGCATCTTCCTTCGGTTTCTTCGGCGGGCCGCTGACCTGGTCGGGGAACTCGTTGGCCAGCCCTCGGCAGCCTTCGTCGACCTCCGCCTTCACCTGCGAGTGCAGGCGGAGCTGCTCGGAGATGCCCTCGGTGCGCATCGCGGTCTGGTCATGCATGCGGCCGGGCCGGTCGGCCCCGGACCACAGGGTGCGGCCCTGAGAGGGAGGTTCGTGAATTTTTGAGTCGTTTTGTGGTCGCCTGATGGCGTGGGGTGTGAGCGGAAGCCGTGGGTCCGCGGTGCGGTGTCTGCTGGTATTGGCGGGCGAGTGAACGGATGCCGTATCCCAGCGACTTATCGGACGAGAGATAGTCGCTGATCACCGCGTGTCTGCATTTCTCGGGGACGGCCTGGTCGCCATGGCGTTGGGCTATGCGGGCCGGAACTGGCCCCCGTGGCCGCCGTCGCCCGAGAGCTGAACCTGGTGGCCGAAGCCTGCCAGGTCTCTCTGGCCCGGGGACGTTGCTGCAGGAGCTGACCTGGTGCGGCCACCGGGTCAGCGTAGAGACCACCGACTCTCGCCACGTGTCGCGAAGCCGCCACCGGCAGTGCGGCTACCGGGTTTTCCTTGCGCCGCCGTTGACGTTGAGGACTTGCCCCGTGATGTGGCGGGCGGCCGGCGAGGCGAGGAAGGCGACCGCGCCCGCGATGTCGGCCGGGGTTCCGGGACGCCCTGTGGAGGTGGCTGCGATCAGGGTGGCGCGGCGTTCGTCGGAAAGCTGGTCGCGGAAGAACTCGGTGTCGGTGATGTAGCCGGGCGCGACCACGTTGGCGGTGATGTCTCGAGGCCCGAGGGCGTCGGCAAGGCTCAGGTTCCAGGTGGCGAGGCCCGCCTTGGACGCTCCGTAGGAGTCGGCTCCCTGGTCGGCCGCGATGGAGCCGATGTGTATGACCGCACCGCCCGGGGCGAGGTGGTCGTTGAGGGCCCGGGTCGTAAGGGCGGCACTGATGAGGTTCGCGTCGAGATTGGCGCGGAAGTCGCGGGCGAAGGCGGCGAGATCGGTCTTGCCGTCGGCGTCGAAGGCGATGTTGCCGCCCGCGTTGTTGACCAGCACATCGACGCGCTCGGGGAGTTTGGTCACGAGGCGCAGGAGGGCCTCGGGATCGGTGTGGTCGCAGACCAGGGGGCGGACGCTGGTTTCGGCCGCAAGGGCGTCGAGGGTGCCGGGGCGACGACCGGTGACGATGACAGTCTCGTTCTGGTCGGAGAAGTGGCGGGCGATGGCGCGGCCGATGCCTGTGCCGCCGCCGGTGACCAGGATCGTGCGTGACATACGATGACCCTCCAGATTGAGGTCTAAATTTAGAGCTAAACCTAGCACTAGGGAGGGTCGGCATGGCAAATGAGCCCACCACGCCGAAGAGCATGAGCTACCCGACGGACGGCGCCTCCACGTACCCCGTGCAGGACATCGCTGCCGCCTGGGAGCGCGAGCGGCCCGGCACGCCCGTGACGTCGATCGGGATCGTCACGCCCATCTGGCGGCTGGCGAAGCTCCTGGGAGACGACCGGCGGCAGGTCCTCGCGCAGGCCGGAGTCGATGCCGCGACCCTCGACCTACTGAGTGTTCTGCGACGGAGCGGCGAGCCGTACACGCTGAGCACACGCGAACTCAGCCGGCGGTCGCTGGTCACCGCGGGCGCCATCTCGCAGCGCGTCGCCCGCGCGGAAACGGACGGCCTCGTCACCCGCCGGCCCGGGCAAGGGCGGCCTCGCACAGTCCTGGTCTCGCTGACCCAGGCCGGACACGACCTGGTCGAGGCCACCGTCGACCACGTTCTGGGCCGGGAGGCCGAGCTGATCGGCGGCCTGACGTCCGAGCAGCAGGACTGCCTCGCCGAACTGCTCCGGGTACTGCTCCAGCACGTTCAGCACCGACTCGGCGACGACCGCATTTCCCATGTCGGCGATGAATGACAGGCGTGTCGTCGGGCGGCGAAGTCCCGCAGGCGCCGATACGCCCAGCACCGCTTGCACTGCGCCTCCTCCACAGCGTCGCGGTGGTCGCCGCCTCATAGCGAGGGGGTTGTTCGTGCGGTAATCCGTTTGGGTGCTGGTCGTGGCGTCGACTACTGCTTCCTGGTGAAGTTGCCAGTGTCGGCTTCGGTGAGGATGTCGAGTTTGATCAGGCGCTTCAGCTTGGCTCGGATGCCCTCGACGTTCTTGGGCAGGAGTTCGTGGCCGAGGACCTGGCAGACGTCCTTGGCCCGCAGTGGTCCGGTCGCCTCGTTGAACACGGTCAGGATGCGGGCGTAGTCCGGATGCTCGGGCAGTTCCGGTGCGGAGGCGGGGATCCGGTCGGCGAGGCTGGTGACGGTCTTGCGGGTGATCGCGAGGTGTTCGAGGTGTGTCTCGGCCTCCCGCAGCCGGCTCTACAGGCCGTCGATCTGTCTGCGCAGGTCGTCGGCCTGGGCCCGGGCGGCTTCCTCCTGGATGTCCAGTGCTTGGAGGAGAGGCTGGATGTTCACGCGGCCACCGCCGCTTCGCGCCAGGTGGGGATGTTCGCGCCGGTGAGGCGTCGGACCATCACATGGGTCATCGCCCAGTAGACGCGGGAGGACGAGGAGGAAGGGTGGTGTTCATAGTCGCGGACCAAGCGCCGGTGCAGTATCAGGATCCCGTAGGTCTGCTCGACCCTCCACCGCTTCGGCTGCGGGACGAACCCCTTGTGCTGCGAGTCGCGTTGGACGATCTCCACGTCGATGCCGAGGCCGGCTCCGTGCATGACGACCTGGGTCTTGAAGCCCTGGTCGGCCAGAGCCTTGCTGACGGTGCCGCCCGCGTTCTGGGCAACCTCGCTCAGCAGGGCGATGCCCGCGGTGTTGTCATGGACGTTCGCGGCGAGGACGACGACCGCGATGACCAAGCCGAGGACGTCCACGGCCAGGCCGCGCTTGCGGCCCGGCACCCGCTTGGCCGGATCGTGACCGGTCGTGGAGGCGGGAACCCCGGCGGCCACGTGGACACTCTGGGTGTCCAGCACCACCAGCGTCGGGTCCTCTAATCGCCGGGCGCGTTCACGGACCTGGCAGCGCAGGAGCTCGTGGATGGCCTGGTCGGTTCCGTCGTCCCGCCAGGCGGCGAAGTAGTGGTACGTCGCGCTCTTCTGCGGCAGGTCGTGCGGGAGATAGGCCCACTGGCATCCGGTCCGCCCCTGGTAGAGGATCGCGTTCACGATCTCCCGCATGTCATAGGCGCCCTGATGGCCGCTGACCGAGCGGTGCCGGTCCTTCCAGGCAGTGATCACCGGCTCAATCAAGGTCCACTGCTCGTCCGATAAGTCACTCGGATACGGCTTGCGTTCACTCATCCGGCCAGCCCATCAGGCCACAGCCCTCGAACCGGAAGAATCCACCCCACACCCACACCATCAGGCGACAACAGAACCACCCATACACTCACGAACCGCCCTCTGAGAGTCGCTGATGGTGGTTGTCTTCATGGTGTTCTGCTTCTTCTTGCCAGAGACGAACGCGCACCGGCCAGGCCGGTGGGCCTTGGGACGCCGGACCTGGGCCTCGGTGCCGTCGATCCGCAAGGTGACGTTCTCGGCAGCGGCGTAGGCGAACACGTCTGCCAGCGTGCGCAGCCGCACCCCGGGCCGGTCGGGGACGGCGAAGCCCCGCTCGGCCAGCAGCGGGCGGATCTCCCCGATCGCCCGGGCGATGGTGGACCGCTCCAGGCCGTACAGCTCCGCAAGAGCGGCGTGCGGGAGCCGGTGACGCAGGTGGACCAGGGTGACCAGCACCCGGTCGGTGAACACCAGGTCGTGCTTCGGCCCGGCGCCCGGCTGCTGCCTGCGCTTTCCGCCTCGCCGCTCCTACAGCGCGGACTGACAGCGTGCAGTCCATGGAGCGGCCAACTCCTCGAGCAAACCGCCGAGATGCGCATGGGAGATACCCGTGAAGGCTGGATGGGACAAGGCCGCACGGGCCCATTCCTTCGTCGTCACACACGAGGAACCCGTGCGGCCGCCTCCACGTCACGCCCGGCTTCCACCCCATCCCCGTTGATCTTTGCCGGGCTGGGTCTCATAGCCACCGCATGGCTGCCTCGACGCTGTCGCCGATGCTGGTGTTGAACGCGATAGCGGCCCCCGGTGCATGCTGCCGGACCAGGTTCACGACCTGCTCGAAGAACGTCAGCAGAGGTTCAGGCTTGCGTATCCCACCCCCGATCACAACGACGTCCCAGTCTCGTTCGGACAGCGCCGCGACCACCGTGGACTCGGCTGATTCGTCCGGCGCAATCAGCGCCACGGAAGCATCGACGGCATGTTCGCCAAACCGGGCCAGTTCCTTGTCCAGGACCGCGCGCATGGCGTCCCCGTCCATACCAGGCACTGCGTGCGGGTCGAAACCAAGAATGAGAGCAGAAGGCATGCTCTGCATGACGATCAGCTGCCGGTGCCGGTTCCCGTTGGATGAAGCTGCCATCTGGGTGGCGACATCACCTGAGACTCCAGGCCCTACCCACGTCGGCGACGACCCCGCGTGAGCCGGGAACTTCGCTCACAGCCTCGCAAGAACAGGGGGCCGATCGGTCGCAGACGCGGGCAGGATCACAGACCCGCCCGATTCGCCGGGCCAGCGTAAGGCCCCCTGTTCTCTCGCCCCGTGGCAGCTCCCGCCCAAAAGCCGCTACGGCCGGCGGCGTGCCCACAGCGCACCAATCCACCGACACAGGCCACCCCGATCAACTCGCCCTGCCTAACCGGGCCGCCGTCACCCGCGCCAGCAACGCCACCTCACGCGCAGCCGCCGCCGACAACTCCAGCCGCACCACACCGGTGCCGTCCGCGTCCGAAGCGGCACGCAGCCGCACCCCTGCCGACTCCACACCGACGAGCCGCAGCGCATCGCCCAGCTCGGCCGCTGCCTCCCGCGCGTCCCGCCAGCCGCTCAGGTAGTCCACCCCACGTATCCACAGCACCGCGTCAAGGTCCGACTCATCGCTGGTGAATTGCCCGTCCCCTATGCCGCACATCGTGTGTTCAAGTTCCCTTCCACGCATGCTCATTGACATCTGACATGCCGAGCCCACCGCGTCCGAACACGACAGCGGCCCCGGGTACCATCGGCACCGGGGTTTGTGATCAATCCCCAGCCGGACCACCCCAGTTGCTTCCAGGCTCGGGGGTGGTCCGGCGTTGCATATGTGGTTGTCGTGCGTGCAGTCCGCCCAGACGGGGGGTGCCCCTATGGGTTTCGTCAAGCTGTGGGGGCAGGTTGCGGGTCGTAGAAGGTGCCGTCGCGAAGCATCGCGAAGAGGACGTCGGCTCGGCGTCTGGCGAGGCAGAGGAGGGCTTGGGTGTGGTGCTTGCCCTGGGCGATCTTCTTGTCGTAGTAGGTCCTGGAG
>NZ_JAHLEM010000921.1 GCF_018883605.1 Streptomyces niphimycinicus
CAGCCGGGAATCCACGCCCGGACCGACGCCCGAGCCCGGACGACGCCCCGAGGCGGGGGGCCGCCGCGACGAGCGGGCCCAGGGAAGCAGGCCCAGCGGCCGGACACCCGCGCCGGGACCAGCGGCCGGACCCCGAGGACGCCCCGGGGCGGGCCCCGTCCCCCCGCGAGGACCCCGCCTCCGCCGAGTCGGCAGGCATCAAGCCCGCCCCCGCCCGGGAAACCCCGGACCCCGCCGCCACAGCGGCGAACCCCCTCCCGGCGACC
Organism: Streptomyces niphimycinicus; assembly: GCF_018883605.1. Taxonomy (GTDB): domain Bacteria; phylum Actinomycetota; class Actinomycetes; order Streptomycetales; family Streptomycetaceae; genus Streptomyces; species Streptomyces niphimycinicus. The sequence goes on from NZ_JAHLEM010000921.1 coordinate 267, forward strand.
GGGCCTCGGGCAGCGACCACACCGGCCAGGCACCCGCGCCCCGACCAGCGACCCGAGCCCGACAACACCCCGGAGCGCGCCCCCACCCCCCGCCAAGACCCCGCCTCCGCCGAGTCGGCAGGCATCAAGCCCGCCCCCGCCCGGGAAACCCCGGACACCGCCGCCACAGCGGCGAACCCCCTCCCGGCGACCGGGCCTCGGGCAGCGACCACACCGGCCAGGCACCCGCGCCCCGACCAGCGACCCGAGCCCGACAACACCCCGGAGCGCGCCCCCACCCCCCGCCAAGACCCCGCCTCCGCCGAGTCGGCAGGCATCAAGCCCGCCCCCGCCCGGGAAACCCCGGACCCCGCCGCCACAGCGGCGAACCCCCTCCCGGCGACCGGGCCTCGGGCAGCGACCACACCGGCCAGGCACCCGCGCCCCGACCAGCGACCCGAGCCCGACAACACCCCGGAGCGCGCCCCCACCCCCCGCCAAGACCCCGCCTCCGCCGAGTCGGCAGGCATCAAGCCCGCCCCCGCCCGGGAAACCCCCGACACCGCCGCCACAGCGGCGAACCCGGCCAGGCGGCCGGAGACGCCCGTCGGCAGTGGCGGCCCGGGGCAGGAGGCTCCTGCCGACCGCGCCCGCCCTGGCCGCGAGGCCCGGGTGTCCTATGGCTCACCGCCCGTGCCGCGTGCGGCTCGCGCGGGCCACAAGCGGCAGGAGGAGCCCGGGGGCACGGGCGAGCCCTCGCGCGTGGCCGGGCGGCCCTTGGCCGGAGGCAGCGGGTGGAACGACGACGGGGCGGGCGCCGAGCACGGTGTGCGGCCCGCGCCCGCGCTCGGGGACGAGGAGCGGGGGCGGCTGCTGTCCGGAGCGCATCACGCACCGCACGATCTGCTCGGCGCCCACCCCGTGCGCGGCGGTGTGCTCTTCCGCTGTCTGCGCCCGTACGCCCGCTCGGTGACCGTCGCCGCCGCCGGGCTGCGCGCCCGGCTGCGGGCCGAGGGGGACGGGCTGTTCTCCGGGGTGCTGCCGCTGCGGGAGATCCCGGACTACCGGCTGCTGGTGACGTACGAGGACGCCGAGCTGGAACTGCACGACCCGTACCGCTTCCTGCCCACCCTCGGCGAACTCGATCTGCACCTGATCGGCGAGGGCCGCCACGAGGAGCTGTGGCGGGCGCTCGGCGCGCATCCGATGACCCATCAGGGCGTGGCCGGCACCCGCTTCACCGTATGGGCGCCCAATGCCCTCGGGGTGCGGCTGACCGGCGACTTCACCTACTGGGACGGCACCGCGCTGCCGATGCGCTCGCTCGGCGGCAGCGGCGTATGGGAGCTGTTCCTGCCCGGGGTCGGCGAGGGCGCGCTGTACAAGTTCGAGATCACCCGGCCCGACGGCGGCCACTGTCTGCGCGCGGACCCGATGGCGCGGCGCACCGAATGCCCGCCCGCCACCGCCTCCGTCGTCCATGCCTCGCACCACCGCTGGGGGGATGCGGCGTGGCTGGCGCGCCGGGAGGGCGGGCGCGTCCATGAGCTGCCGTTCTCCGTCTACGAGGTGCATCTGCCGTCCTGGCGGCCGGGGCTGACCTACCGGCAGCTCGCGCAGCAGCTTCCGGCGTACGTGAAGGACCTGGGCTTCACCCATGTGGAGCTGATGCCGGTGGCCGAGCATCCCTTCGGCGGCTCCTGGGGCTATCAGGTCACAGGTTTCTACGCGCCCACGGCCCGGCTGGGCACCCCCGACGACTTCAAGTACCTGGTGGACGCGCTGCACCAGGCGGGCATCGGGGTGCTGGTGGACTGGGTGCCCGCGCATTTCCCCAAGGACGCCTGGGCGCTGGCCGAGTTCGACGGCCGTCCGCTGTACGAGCCCGCCGATCCGCTGCGGGCGGCGCATCCCGACTGGGGCACGCTGGAGTTCGACTACGGGCGCACGGAGGTGCGCAACTTCCTGGTGGCGAACGCCGTCTACTGGTGCGAGGAGTTCCATATCGACGGGCTGCGGGTGGACGCCGTCGCCTCCATGCTCTATCTCGACTATTCCCGCGAGCCCGGCCAGTGGACGCCCAACGCGCACGGCGGCCGGGAGAACCTGGACGCGGTCGCCTTCCTCCAGGAGATGAACGCGACCGTCTACCGCCGCTGCCCGGGTGTGATCACCATCGCCGAGGAGTCGACCGCGTGGGACGGGGTCACCCGCGCCACCCACCATGTGGGCCCCAGCGGCTTCGGCGGCCTCGGCTTCGGGCTGAAGTGGAACATGGGGTGGATGCACGACTCGCTGTCCTATCTCGCACATGAGCCGGTGCACCGCGCCTACCACCACCATGAGATGACCTTCTCGATGGTGTACGCGTACAGCGAGAACTATGTGCTGCCGATCTCGCATGACGAGGTGGTGCACGGCAAACGGGCCCTGGTGTCCAAGATGCCCGGCGACTGGTGGCAGCAGCGCGCCAACCACCGCGCGTACCTCGGCTTCATGTGGGCCCATCCGGGCAAGCAACTGCTGTTCATGGGACAGGAGTTCGCCCAGGGCGCGGAATGGTCGGAGGCGCATGGGCCCGACTGGTGGCTGCTGGATCCGTCGTACTCCGCCGAGCCCGACCACCGTGGCGTCCGCGATCTGGTCCGCGATCTGAACCAGGTGTACGCGGCCACGCCCGCGCTGTGGCAGCGGGACACCGACCCCGAGGGCTTCTCCTGGATCGAGGGCGACGCCCGCGAGGACAATGTCTTCGCCTTCCTCCGCTTCGACGCCGACGGTTCCCCGCTGCTGGCCATCAGCAACTTCTCCCCGGTGGTCCGCCAGGACTACCGGATCGGAACGCCGGAGGCGGTCCCGGTGTGGCGCGAGGTGCTGAACACCGACGACGGGCGGTACGGCGGCGGCGGTGTGGCCAACGCCGAGCCGCTGAAGGCCGAGCCCACGGGGTGGCACGGCCGTCCGGCCTCCATCCTGCCGGTGCTGCCGCCGCTGGCCACGATCTGGCTGCGGCCCGCCTGAGCGAGGGCCGCCGTCCCGCACGCCGCCTGAGCGAGGGCCGCTTCCCGCACGCCGCTTGCGCTGCCGCCTGAGCCGTACGCCTCCTCGCGCCGTACGCCTTCCCGCGCCGCCGCCTGAGGCATACGCCGCCTGCGCCGCCGCCGGAGGCACGCCGCCCGAGCCGCCCCGCCCGGGCCCTACGGCCCGTCAGCCGTCGGGCCTGCCCAGCCGGGCGAGTCCCTCCCGGAGCCGCTGGGCGTCGGGGTGGCCGAGGGCGTCGAAACGGGTCAGGGCCCGC
>NZ_JAHLEM010000922.1 GCF_018883605.1 Streptomyces niphimycinicus
TACGCCTCCTCGCGCCGTACGCCTTCCCGCGCCGCCGCCTGAGGCATACGCCGCCTGCGCCGCCGCCGGAGGCACGCCGCCCGAGCCGCCCCGCCCGGGCCCTACGGCCCGTCAGCCGTCGGGCCTGCCCAGCCGGGCGAGTCCCTCCCGGAGCCGCTGGGCGTCGGGGTGGCCGAGGGCGTCGAAACGGGTCAGGGCCCGCTGCCAACTGTGGCGGGCCCCGGCCCGGTCTCCGGCGGCGAGCTGTGCGCTGCCCAGCCGGTGCAGGGACTCGGCCTCCCGCACCCGCTCGCCCCGGCCGCGCCGCAGCTCCACGGCGTGCCGGTAGCAGCTAATGGCCTGCTGGTGGTCGCCGACGTGCTGATACGCGTAGCCGAGGCTGTCCCAGGCCGCGGATTCCCCGCGCCGGTCCCTCGCCTCCCGCATCATGTTCAGCGCCTTCTCGCAGTGGACGAGGGTCTGCCGGAAGTCGCCCAGCATGGCGTAGGCCCAGCCGACGTTGTTCATGGCGTACGCCTCGCCGCTGCGGTGGCCCGCCGCCCGGTACAGCTTCAGGGCGCGCAGCGCGTGGTGCAGCCCCTCGTCATGGCGGCCCTCCCGCTCACCGGCGAAGTTGAGCGCGCCATGGGCCAGGGCCTGGCCGACGGCGTTGCCGGTCTCGCCGTGCAGGTTCAGGGCGCGCACCAGATGGCCGCGGGCCCGGTCGTAGCGGCCCATCCGCAGATCGGCCATGCCCAGGCCGTAGCAGGCGTGGGCCTGGCCGGTGAGGTCGCGGATGCGGTGGGCCGAGCCCAGGGCGGTCCGGTGGACGGTGCGCTGATCGTGCCAGTGGCCGCGCTGGTCCAGGAACTCCATCAGCGACCAGGCCAGTTGCCAGGCGTGGGTCTCGAATCCGGTCTCGGCGGCCTGCTGGAGCGCCGCGATCAGCGTCGGATAGGTGAGGCCGAACCAGAGCAGCGCCTGTGCGTGCCCCGTGAACTCCCCGACGCTGACCCCGGGCCGGACCGGCTCGACCGTGATCGGCTCCCGGTGCGGGGTGAAGGCCGCCCCGGCGGCCACGGCGGTGTGCAGATAGTGGTCGAGCAGCCGGTGCAGCGCGGTGTGGCGCTCGTCCTGCCCGTCGTACGCCCGGGTCAGCTCCACGGCGTAGGCGCGCAGCAGATCGTGGAAGCCGTACTGGCCGGGGGCGCGTTCGGCGATCAGATGCGCCCGGGTGAGCTGGATCAGCAGCCGGCGGGCCTGCGGGACCGGGACCCCCACCAGGCTGGCGGCGGCCGGGGCCGCGATATCGGGGCCCGGGTGGACGCCCAGCAGCCGGAACAGCCGGGCGGCGTCGGGGCCCAGGGTGTGGTACGACCAGGAGAAGACGGCCCGGACATCGGTGGTGGCGTCCCCGCCCTCGAACGCGTCGAGGCTGCCGCGGGCGTCGCGCAGCTCACCGGCCAGCGCCTCCAGGCCGAAGCGGGGGTGGGCGGCGGCGCGGGCGGCCACGATGGCGAGCGCGAGCGGCAGCCCGGCGCACACCGTGATCACCTCGGCCACGGCATCGGGTTCGGCGGCCACCCGCTCGGCGCCCACCCGGCTGATCAGCAGCTCGCGCGCCTCGGCCCGGTCGAGCAGATCCAGCGGCAGCGGCTGGGCCTGCTCGGCGACGACCAGGCTGGTGAGTTCGTTACGGCTGGTCAGCACCACCAGACAGGCGGGGGAACCGGGCAGCAGGGGCCGCACCTGCTCGGCGTCCCGGGCGTTGTCGAGCAGGATCAGCATCCGGCGGTCGGCCACCAGGCTCCGGTACAGGGCGGTCTGCGCCTCGACGGTCGCGGGGATCCGGTGAGCGGGCACCTGGAAGGCGTCCAGGAGGCTCCGTACGGCCTCGGCGACGGTCATGGCCGAGTCGGTGGGGCCGAAACCGCGCAGGTTCAGATAGAGCTGACCGTCGGGGAACCGGTCGCGGACGCGGTGGGCCCAGTGCACCGCGAGGGTCGTCTTGCCGAGGCCGCCGCTGCCCGCGATCACGGTGATCGTCGCGGCCGTGGGCGCCCGTCCGCCGCCCTCGCCCGAACCCGCGCGCAGCAGGGCGTCCAGCCCGGCCAGTTCGCGCTCGCGGCCGGTGAAGTGGGTGACGTCGGAGGGGAGTTGCTGCGGTACGGCGGTGACGACGGAGATGCGCTCGGGGGCGGTGGCGAGTGCGGGTGCGGGTGTCGCGGTGGGCGGATCGGCGGTGGATGCGGGGGTGAGAGCTTGCGTGTCGCCGGGCCCGGCGATGGGCTCCGTGACGGGCCCGGCGACGGGCTCGGGCGCAGCGTCGGCGGCCGGGACGCCCTCCACGGCGGGGGCCGGGACGGG
>NZ_JAHLEM010000923.1 GCF_018883605.1 Streptomyces niphimycinicus
CGCTCGGGCCGCCGCGCGCGGCGCCGCTAGACCGCCACCGGCGCCGCCGGCCGGCCACCGCCGCTCTCTCGCCCGCCGTGCGGGAGGGGTCCGGACAGCGGACCGTTCGCCTGGTCCCGTCCGCTCGGCGGCGACGAGAGTGGGCGGGCGGTTCGTGTCGATCGGAAGGCGGCTCACAGCGATGGCGAACACGGTGCGGCGGGGCTATGTGCCCAGCCCCTTCGGGCAGTTGCACTACGCGGAGTGCGGGTCCGGCGAGCCGGTGCTGCTGCTGCATCAGACGCCGCGCTCCTGGACCGAGTACGCCGCTGTGCTGCCCCTGGTGGGCCGGACACACCGGGCGATCGCCATGGACACCGTGGGGTTCGGCGGCTCGGCCAAGCCGGAGGGGCCGCACTCGATCGAGCGGTTCGCCGACGGGGTGGAGGCGATGGCCGACGGGCTCGGGCTGGACGCGTTTCACCTGGTGGGCCATCACACGGGCGGTGTGGTCGCGGTGGAAGTGGCGGCCCGGCTGGGCGACCGCGTCAGCAGTCTGCTGCTCTCCGCCACGGCCTTCGTCGACGAGGCCAAGCGCGAGGCGGCTGCCGGGCGCCCGCCGGTCGACCATGTCGACCCGCAGCCGGACGGCTCGCATCTGGTGGAGCTGTGGAACCGGCGCCGCGGCTTCTACCGGGCGGGCGAGGAGGCCGCGCTGACCCGCTATGTGATCGACGCGCTGACCGTGCTGGACCGGGTGGAGGAGGGGCACCAGGCGGTGTACCGGTACCTCATGGAGGAGCGGTTGGCGCGCATCACGGCCCCGGTGCTCGCCGTGTGCGCGCCGGAGGACCACTACTCGCTGCCCGCGCTGGAGCAGTTCGCGGCGGCGCTCGGCTGCGAGACCGCGGTCCTGCCCGGCGGCCATGTACCGGCGCCGGAGCAGTTGCCCGGGGAGTTCGCCGACGTCGTCACCGCATGGGTGGACCGGGCTCGGCCGTGACCCGGTCCCAGGTCGTCTCCGTGACACCACGCCGCCGCAGTGCCGCCTTGCGCACCTTGCCGGTCTCGGTGAGCGGCAACTCGCGCAGGACGTCCACGTAGCGGGGGGCGGCGAACGGGGGCAGCTCCAGCTCGCAGTGGCGGATCAGGTCGGCCGGGTCGAGGGTGCTGCCCGCGCGGGGCAGCACGGCGACCATCACCTCGTCCTCCGCCAGCTCGGACGGCACCGGGAAAACGGCCGCGTCGGCCACCGCGGGATGGCTGCGGACGACCGTCTCGACCTCGCAGGAGGAGATGTTCTCCCCACGGCGGCGGATGACGTCCTTGATGCGGTCCACGAACCGGAACCAGCCGTCGGGTTCGCGCACCACCCGGTCCCCCGTGCGCCGCCACACGTCCGCGGGCTCCGCCGGTTCGCCCAGGTAGCCGGTGGCGAAGGCGTACGGCCGGTGGCTGCGCACCAGCAGCTCGCCCGGGGTGCCGTCGGGGACGGGGGTGAGCAGTTCGTCCACGACGCGGGCGTCGAAGCCGTCGCGCAGGGTGCCGATATAGCCGGGCCGCTGTTCCTCGGGGGTGGTGCCGATGACGAGGTTGGTCTCGGTGGAGCCGAATCCGTCGATCAGGGTGACGCCGAACCGTTCGCGGAACGGCTGCCAGGCGTGGGCCGGTGTGGCCGGGGAGAGTCCGCGTACGGCCCGGTGCGCACGGTCGTGCGGGCCCGGGGGCTGGGCCAGCAGCATCGGCACCATGGCGCCCAGCAGATAGACCACGGTGGCCCCGGCCCCGGCCGCCTCGGTCCAGTACCGGGAGGCCGAGAAGCGGGGGGCGAGGGTGTACGCCGCCCCCACGGTCATCGCCTGCGCCAGCGCGTTCAGGGCGTTGGTGTGGAACAGCGGGAGACAGGTGTAGAGGACATCGTCCGCGGTGAGGCGCAGCGCGCCGGAGACATTGCGCCCCCACCAGACGAACTGGGCGTGGGGGCAGCGGACCCCGCGGGAGGTTCCGGTGGTCCCGGAGGTGAAGAGGACGCACGCGGTGTCGCCGGGCCGGACGGGGGCCGCCGGAAGGGCGGGGCCGTGACCCGGCCGGGGCGTATCGTCCGCTCCCGCGAGCCACAGCGTCCCCCGGTACCCGGCCGCCCGCAGGCGCTGCGCCGTCTCCTCCTCGGCGAGCAGATGGGTGGGGCGGGCCTGGTCCAGGACGTTCCGCAGTCCGTTGCCACGCAGCCCCGTGTTCAGCGGGACCAGCTCGGCGCCGAGCCAGGCGGCGCCGAGGAACAGGTCGACGAGTTCGATCCGGTTGCCCGTCATCGCCGCGATCCGGTCCCCCGGGCGGCAGCCCCGGGCCGCGAGGGCCCCCGCCATGGTGGCGGCGGCCTCTCGCGTCTGCCGGTAGGTGCGGACGGTGTCGCCGATCCGCAGGAAGGGGCGGTCCCCGTGGTCCCGGGCCGCGGTGTGGAGCAGCCCGGGAATCGTCAGGGAGGTCACCGCAGCACCTCGCGCTCGCGCAGTTCGCGGATCCGCTCCGGTGGCAGCCCCGCGACATCGCGCAGCACATCGTCGGTGTCGGCGCCGAGCACAGGTGCCGCCGTGCGGACGCCGCCCGGTGTGCGGGTGAGCCGGATGGGCGGCCCCTCGTGCAGGAAGGCCCCCGCCACCGGGTGTTGCGCGCGGACGTAGAAGCCCCTGGCCCGCAGTTGCGGGTCCTGTTCGACGAGGTCGCGGCCGTCCTGCACGGCGCCCGCGGGTATGCCCCGCTCCTGGAGGAGTTCGGCGGCGGCGTCGGCCGGCAGGGTCCTGGCCCAGGTGGCGAGGGCCTCGTCCACCAGCTCGGCGTGGTGTGCGCGGTCGGCCGCGGTGCGGGTGCGTTCGTCGGTGGCCAGGTCCGGGTGCCCGATCACCGTGCACAGCCGGGCCCATTCGGTGTCGTCGCGGACGCTGACGGCCAGCCAGCGGTCGGCGCCGAGGCAGCGGTACACGCCCTGCGGGCTCCATCGCGGATCGCTGTTCCCGGCGGGCTCGACGGGGTTGAGCAGGCTGGTGCCCATATGGGCGGCGATCGCCTCGAGCTGGGACAGGTCGATGTGCTGTCCGCGCCCGGTCCGCTCCCGGTGTTCCAGCGCGGCGGTGGTGGCGAGCGCGGCCTGGAGACCGGCGACGATGTCGCCGTGGCCGTAGATCACCCCGACCACGTCGTCCGGGCCCCATCCGGTCAGGCCGGTGAGCCCCGAGGAGGCCGACACGGTGTCCGCGTACGACACCCAGCCGCTGCGCGGGCCGCTGTGTCCCATGCCGGACATGCTGACGTACACCAGGCGGGGGTTGATCTCGCGGAGGGTGTCGTAGCCGAGGCCCAGTTTGGTCATGACGGTGGCGCTGAAGTTCTCCACCAGGACGTCGCAGGAGGCGATGAGGTCGCGCAGTACGGCGATGCCGTCCTCGGTGCGGGTGTCCAGGGCCAGGCTGCGCTTGTTGCGGTTGACCTCGTTGAAGTAGCCGTTGGTGTTCGGATCGGTGTGCGGGCCGCGGGAGAGATGCATGAAGGGCGCGAACCGGGTGGGGTCGGGGCGGCCCAGCGACTCGACCTTGATGACATCGGCGCCGTGGTCGGCGAGCACCTTGGTGCAGTAGGGCCCGGCGAGCACCCAGGTCAGATCCAGGACGCGGATGCCGTCCAGAGCGGGCCGCGCGGGTTCCGCGGACGCCGCCGGCACCCGCGGGGCCGGCCGGTGCTCCCGGAGCAGCCGCTGGTCCGCGCCCCGCTCCGGGACGTCCAGCTCCTTGACCCGGTGGCCGTCGGGGAACGCGAAGGGGAAGCCCAGGTCGGTGCGGCCACCGGCGCGGAGGAAGAAGCCACGGGCGGCGAGCTGCGGGTTGCCGGGCATCTCGTGCGGCAGGTCGACGGCCGCCCAGGGCAGCTTCCGAGACTGGGCGAGCTCGGCGAACTCGGCCTTCGGCCACCGGCCCGCGAAGTCCTGCACCACCTCGAAGACATGCTCCTGGTACTTCTTGCGCTCCACCGGGTCCTGCCAGCGCGGCTCGGCGAGGTCGGCCTCGGCGCCCTCCTCGCGCAGCCAGACCAGGAGCGCGTCCCACATACGGGGGCTGCCGCCGAGGCCACCACCGAGATAGCCGTCGGCGGCCCGGAAGAGTCCGTGGGGCACCAGCGGATGCACCCGGCCGGGGCGTCCCGGCACCCGGTCCTCGTGCAGATAGGCGAGGGTGCCGGCCTCCAGTGCGGCGGCCGTGCACGCCTGCGCGGACACATCGGCGAGCTGGCCCGGCCCGGTGCGCCGCGCCCGCAGTCCGAGCAGCGCGGCGATCGCGGCGTGCACCCCGGCGAGCTGCTCCGCCTGGTTCTCCGGAAGGCGCAGCGGCGGGCCGTCCGGGTCGCCGACCTGCGCGAGCATGCCGCCGAGCGCGGCGACCACCAGATCGGTGCCCTGCCAGTGGCTGCGGGGGCCCACGGTGCCGAAGGGGGTGACGCGGACATGGACGAGGTGGTCCAGGCCCGCGACGGCCTCCGGCGCACCGTCCGGTGTCCCGTCGAGGAGGACGTCGGCCCCCTCCACCAGGCGCCGCAGCTCCGCCGGGGACGCGGGGGTCACGGACCGTTTACCGGCGTGCCAGTGGACGAACGCGTCGCCGTTCAGTTCCCGCCGGGTCGGATCCCCCTCCTCGGGCTCGACCAGGACGACCTCATATCCGAGGCCGACCAGGAGCCGGCCCGCGAACCGGGTGCAGGGGCTGGACAGTTCGACGACGCGTACGGCCGGGTTGCTCACATCTCCTCCGCGGGATGTTCAGGCGTGCTGCTGGTTGAGGAAGCCGGTGACCGCCGTGTAGTAATCGTGCGGCCGCTCCTCCTGAAGGTGATGGGAGACCTGGTCCATGATGTGGAGATTGCCCTTGGGGACCATGCGGGCGAGCATCAGCGGATAGTCGGGGGTGAGGAACGCGTCGTACATGCCCCACATGAAGAGGGTGGGGGCCTGGATGGCTCCGAGTTCCGCGGTGAGGTCCTGCCAGTCGCCGCGGGGGTTGTCGGAGGCACCGGCGAGGGCGGTCTCCTCCGGGTCGAGGCTCTGCTCGTAGCGCAGGGTGACGGTGTCGTCGGGGACGGCACCGGCGTCGTACCACTCCAGGCGGGCGATCAGATCCCGCATCTTCTCCCAGGAGGGGCCGGTGCCGCCGTAGTACACATCACGGGCGTTGCGGCCGCGCCGGCCGCCCTCGGGCAGCGGGGCCAGCGGGCCGTGGAAGACGGGCATGCTGCCGGTGATGGTCAGCGACCGGACCCGCTCGGGGTACTTCGCGGCCAGGTTCAGCGCGATGGTGCCGCCCCAGGAATTGCACACGAAGTCGGCGCGCTCGATGCCCAGGGTGTCGAGCAGGGCGACCGTCTTGGCGGCGTGGTAGTCCCACATGGGGCCTTCGATGACGGGCTTGGCCGACTTGCCGTACTGAAGGATGTCCACGAGGAAGCAGTGGCGGTCCTGGGCGAACAGCGGTGCCACCTGTCCGAAGTCGGACCAACCCGTGCATCCGGGGCCACCGCCGTGGAGGAAGACCGTCGGGCTGGTGCCCGGCGTGCCCAGCTCGATGTAGTGGTAGGTGACGCCGTCCGCTTCCGCGTGGGCGCCCTCCGGCGGCTTCTGGATGTTCATGAGGTCCATGCCCCGATGGTGTGGTGCCGGTGATCTCCGCCCAAGCGGTCCGGTCCGCTGAGCGGGCCGGTCCCGTGGTGACCGCCTTTGGGCGGTGGCTAGCCTCCCGGTCCAACGTGTCCGCGATGAGGCGCGTCCGCGAAGGCCGGGGCCGCGAAGGCCGGGGCCGCGAAGGCCGGGGCCGCGAAGGCCGGGGCCGCGAAGGCCGGGGCCGCGAAGGCCGGGGCCGCGAA
>NZ_JAHLEM010000924.1 GCF_018883605.1 Streptomyces niphimycinicus
CGCCGGGGGTTCGGGCCGCTCGGCCGCGCGCCGCGCCCGCAGCCCCTCCCACACCTGGAGCGGATCGGCCGCGCCCGCCGGGGGCGTACCGCCCGGCCCCGCCGCGTACAGCAGTTGCCCGTCGGGGGTCTCCAGGAAGACCGGATTGGCCGCGAAGGCGGCGAAGTGGCACAGGATCTCCGGCACCCCGCCGCCGCGCAGCAGCACCTCGGTGGCCTGCCGGTGCACCACATCGGCCTGCCGCAGCAGGGCGTAGTGCGCATTGACGATCTCGGTGTGGATCTCCTCGGTGACCGTCACGAACGGCACCTCGCGGTGGAGTTGCACCAGCGGCAGCCCGCAGGAGCGCGCGGTGTCCACGACCGGTCCCGGCAGGGTGCGGAACCGGGGCCCCAGCTCCACCACCAGCGCCGCGATGCCCCGCTCGGCCAGCCGGCGCACGAAGGCGCGCTGCTCGGCGGGGCGCGACCCGACCCCGATCCCGGTGGTCAGCAGCAGTTCGCCGCCCTTGAGCAGCGCGGCGATATTGGGCACCTCGCCGGCGTGCACCCAGCGCACCGGGCGGTCCAGCAGCTCTTCCCCGGACACCACATCGGGGAGCCCGCGGCGCAGGGCGGGAAGGCCGAGGGCCCGCGCCACGGTGATCGTCCCATGGGGCTCCCCAGGCACCCGCGGCTCATGCGGTTCGCCGGGCACCCGCGGCTCATGCGGCTCCCGCGACTCCTGCGGCTCGTGCGGTTCCTGCGGTTCCATGGTCAGGACGCTCCCCGGGCGGGGCCCTCTTCGCCGGTCAGCGCGCTAGCCGCCGTACGCGCCGGACGCCGTCAGCCGCAGCGCGGTGTCGATCAGCGGCACATGGCTGAACGCCTGCGGGAAGTTGCCCACCTGGCGCTGGTTCTTCGGGTCCCACTCCTCGGCCAGCAGCCCGAGGTCGTTGCGGAGCCCGAGCAGCTTCTCGAAGAGCTTGCGCGCCTCGTCCACCCGGCCGATCATCGCCAGATCGTCGGCAAGCCAGAACGAGCAGGCCAGGAAGGCCCCTTCGTCGCCCTCGAGTCCGTCCACCCCGGCGTCCTCGCCCGCGGTGGGGTAGCGCATGACGAAGCCGTCCTCGGTCGACAGCTCCCGCTGGATCGCCTCGATGGTGCCGATGACCCGCTTGTCGTCCGGCGGCAGAAAGCCCATCTGCGGGATGAGCAGCAGCGAGGCGTCCAGCTCCTTGGAGCCGTAGGACTGGGTGAAGGTGTTGCGCTCGGCGTCGTAGCCCCGCTCGCAGACGTCCCGGTGGATCTCGTCGCGCAGCTCCCGCCAGCGCTCCAACGGCCCGTCCACATCCCCGGATTCGATCAGCTTGACCGTGCGGTCGACCGCGACCCAGGCCATCACCTTGGAGTGCACGAAGTGGCGGCGCGGCCCGCGCACCTCCCAGATGCCCTCGTCCGGCTCGTCCCAGTGCTCCTCGAGGTAGCGGATCAGCTTGAGCTGGAGCACGCTCGCGTAGTCATTGCGCGCCAGGCCCGTCATATGGGCCAGGTGCAGCGCCTCGGTGACCTCGCCGTAGACATCGAGCTGGAGCTGTCCCGCCGCGCCGTTGCCGACCCGGACCGGCTGGGAGTTCTCATAGCCGGGCAGCCAGGTCAGCTCGGCCTCGGCCAACTCCCGCTCGCCCGCGATGCCGTACATGATCTGTAGGTTCTCCGGGTCGCCCGCGACCGCGCGCAGCAGCCATTCGCGCCAGGCGCGCGCTTCCTCGCGGTAGCCGGTGCGCAGCAGCGAGGAGAGGGTGATCGCCGCGTCCCGCAGCCAGGTGAAGCGGTAGTCCCAGTTCCGGACGCCGCCGATGTCCTCGGGGAGCGAGGTGGTGGGCGCCGCGACGATGCCGCCGGTGGGGGCGTAGGTCAGCGCCTTGAGCGTGATCAGCGAGCGGACCACCGCGTCCCGGTAGGGGCCGTGGTACGTGCAGTGCTCGACCCACTCCCGCCAGAACGCCTCGGTGGCCTCCAGCGCGACCTCCGGCTCGGGCAGCGCGGGCGGCTCGTTGTGCGAGGGCTGCCAACTGATGGTGAAGGCGATCCGGTCGCCGGGGCCCACCGTGAAGTCGGAGTAGGTGGTGAGGTCCTTGCCGTAGGTGTCGGCCTCGGTGTCCAGCCAGACGGAGTCCGGACCGGCGACGGCGACGGTGCGGGTGTCCACCCGGTGCACCCACGGCACGACCCAGCCGTAGGAGAACCGCATCCGCAGCGCGGAGCGCATCGGCACCCGGCCGCTGACTCCCTCGACGATCCGCACCAGTTGCGGGGCGCCGTCACGGGGCGGCATGAAGTCGATCACACGGACCGTGCCGCGCGGAGTGTCCCACTCCGATTCCAGCACCAGCGAGTCGCCGCGGTAGCGGCGGCGGTCGGCGGCGGGCGGCCGGCTCCCCGAGGGGACGGCGGGCCCCAGGCGCCAGAATCCGTGTTCCTCAGTGCCCAGCAGACCGGCGAAGACGGCATGGGAGTCGAACCGCGGCAGACACAGCCAGTCGACCGTGCCGTCCCGGCAGACAAGGGCGGCGGTCTGCATATCACCAATCAGTGCGTAATCCTCGATACGCCCGGCCACGTGCATTCCCCATTCGAACGGCCGTACCACCCCGGAGGGCGCTTCTTACGGTCTCGGAAATTCTGACGAGCTCTTGTTCCGGGGGCGTGCTGGTGGTGCCGTGCCGGGTGGCTCGCATGCGTGCGTCCGATGAGGATACGACGGCGGGCGGTGATCCGCTTGAGCCCGTCCACATCGTGGCTTGTATCTCGCGGCCGATCGGGTGGCCAGGTCACGCATGGTGTTCGGGCGATTGCGCAGACCGAACGCGGGAACCAGGTCATCAGCGACCGCTCCGGGGCGCTGATACCCTGGTAGCCCGTGGAGCGGCGGGCACAAAACCCCCGAACCATCAGCGACGGCACCCCCCGAATCCGGAGCGGCCGCCGTACGCAACCCTCACGACGCGACCACGGGAGCCCCCTCTTGGCCATTGCCGCTAAGCCCATGACGACCAAGCACCTCTTCGTCACCGGGGGTGTCGCCTCCTCACTCGGCAAGGGTCTTACCGCCTCCAGTCTGGGGGCCCTGCTGAAGGCGCGCGGTCTGCGCGTCACCATGCAGAAGCTCGACCCGTATCTGAACGTCGACCCCGGCACGATGAACCCCTTCCAGCACGGTGAGGTGTTCGTCACCAACGACGGCGCCGAGACCGATCTGGACATCGGCCACTACGAGCGCTTCCTCGACGTCGACCTCGACGGCTCGGCCAACGTGACCACCGGGCAGGTCTACTCCACCGTAATCGCCAAGGAGCGGCGCGGTGAGTACCTCGGTGACACCGTGCAGGTCATCCCGCACATCACCAACGAGATCAAGCACCGCATCCGGCGCATGGCCACCGATGACGTGGACGTCGTCATCACCGAGGTCGGCGGCACCGTCGGCGACATCGAGTCGCTGCCCTTCCTGGAGGCCGTCCGCCAGGTCCGGCACGAGGTCGGCCGGGACAACGTCTTCGTGGTGCACATCTCGCTGCTGCCCTACATCGGCCCGTCCGGTGAGCTGAAGACCAAGCCCACCCAGCACTCGGTGGCCGCACTGCGCAACATCGGTATCCAGCCGGACGCGATCGTGCTGCGAGCCGACCGCGAGGTCCCGACCTCCATCAAGCGCAAGGTCTCGCTGATGTGCGACGTGGACGACGCGGCCGTGGTCGCCGCCATCGACGCCAAGTCGATCTACGACATCCCCAAGGTGCTGCACTCCGAGGGCCTGGACGCCTATGTCGTCCGCAAGCTGGATCTGCCCTTCCGCGACGTGGACTGGACCCAGTGGGACGATCTGCTGCGCCGGGTCCACCAGCCCGACCACGAGGTCACGGTGGCGCTCGTCGGCAAGTACATCGACCTGCCCGACGCCTACCTCTCGGTCACCGAGGCGCTGCGCGCCGGCGGCTTCGCCAACAACGCCCGCGTCAAGATCAAGTGGGTCACCTCGGACGACTGCAAGACGGCCGCCGGCGCCCGGGACCAGCTCGACGGCGTGGACGCGGTCTGCATCCCCGGCGGCTTCGGCGACCGCGGAGTGATCGGTAAGGTCGGCGCGATCACCTACGCCCGGGAGAACAAGCTCCCGCTGCTGGGCCTCTGCCTCGGACTCCAGTGCATCGTCATCGAGGCCGCGCGCAACCTCGCGGGCATCGAGGGCGCCAACTCCACCGAGTTCGAGCCCGCCACCACCGACCCGGTGATCTCCACCATGGCCGAGCAGCTCGACATCGTCGCGGGCGAGGGCGACATGGGCGGCACCATGCGGCTGGGCATGTACCCGGCCAAGCTGGCCGAGGGCTCGATCGTCCGCGAGGTCTACGACAACCAGCCGTACGTCGAGGAGCGCCACCGCCACCGCTACGAGGTCAACAACTCCTACCGCGGTGAGCTGGAGAAGAAGGCCGGGATCGTCTTCTCCGGCACCTCTCCGGACAACAAGCTCGTCGAGTACGTGGAGTACCCGCGCGAGGTCCACCCCTATCTGGTCGGCACCCAGGCGCACCCCGAGCTGCGCTCCCGCCCGACCCGTCCGCACCCGCTCTTCGCGGGTCTGGTGAAGGCGGCGGTCGAGCGACAGATCGCTGGTCAGACGCGTAGCGCCGGGGCCTGACCGATACGGTTGACGGGGGCGGGCGGCCGGCGCGGCCCGCCCCCGTCAACCGCACGCGGAAAGGACGCTGAGGCAAGCATGCGTATCCAGGACACCCCCGAGGAATGGCCGGTCACCGCCACCGCCACGCCGTTCACCGGCAACAAGACGAGCGTGCGCACCGACGAGGTCGAGATGCCCGACGGCAGCCGGGTCAACCGCGACTACCAGGTCCATCCCGGCTCCGTCGCCATCCTCGCCCTGGACGAGGACGGCCGCGTGATCGTGCTGCGGCAGTACCGGCACCCGGTCCGCCGGCGGCTGTGGGAGATCCCGGCCGGTCTCCTGGACATCCCCGGTGAGAACCCGCTGCACGCCGCCCAGCGGGAGTTGTACGAGGAGGCGCACGTCAAGGCCGAGGACTGGCGCGTCCTGATCGACGTCTACACCTCGCCCGGCGGCTCCGACGAGGCCGTACGGATCTTCCTGGCCCGGGAGATCTCCGCGGCCGAGGGCGAGCGGTTCGAGGTCTCCGAGGAGGAGGCCGACATGGAGCTGGCCCGGGTGTCCCTGGAGGAGCTGGTGCGCGGCGCGCTCGCGGGCGAGCTGCACAACACCTGCCTGGCGATGGGTGCGCTGGCGCTCCAGGCCGCGCTCTCCGGCGACGGTATCGACGCCCTCCGCCCGGCCGACGCCTCCTGGCCGGCCCGCCCCTTCGCGGCGTAGGCCCACGGAGCGGCGCGGGCCCACCGATGCGACACATGGGCCCCACCCGGTCCTGGTGAAGATCCGATGGAGTGATTTTCGGTCGGTGCCATGGGCCTGGAGTGCCGGGTACCTGACGCGGAGTGAACTACGCTCATAGTGGCCCCGGCCGCAGCGGCGCGGCGGGCTCGTAAGCGCAGGTGGACGGGAGTGGGCCCGTGGCGGAGCAGGCGGTCGACACCGAGGGGGAGCCGGCGGCCCCGAGGAAGCGGCAACCGCCGTCCGCCACGCCCGCTTCGTCCACTTCCGGCCGTCCGCCGGAGGCCCGTTCCGACCGTTCACCGCAGGCCCGTTCCGACCGTTCGCCGGAGGGCCGTCCCTCTCGTACGCCGGAGGACCCGGCGCCCTCGTCCGACACCCCGCCGCGGCAGCGCTCCGCGGCCGGGCGCGCGAACGCGCGGGACGGCGGGGTGTGGAGCGGGGCGACCCGGGCCGTGCTGTTCGCGGC
>NZ_JAHLEM010000925.1 GCF_018883605.1 Streptomyces niphimycinicus
CCGCCCGGTGCGCAAACGGCCGCCAGCCGCTCGCGCGCGAGGTCCAGGCGCCGCTCGTCCGTGTCCACCCCGCAGACCGTGGCGCCGCGCGTGGCCGCCATGAGGAGGGCGAGCCCGGAGCCGCAGCCCAGGCCCAGCAGCCGGGTCCCGGCGCCGATGTCCAGCCGTTCGTACACGGCCTCGTACAGCGGGACCAGCATCCGCTCCTGGATCTCCGCCCAGTCGCGGGTGCGAGCGTGGGCGTCCGTCGTCGGCGACGAGGAGGGGTGCGGGCGGTGCCGCTGTACGAGCGTAAATGTCATCGAAAGGGCCCCAATCAGCGAAGAGCAGTGCCGTCGTCAGATTCGGTGTCACATCCGCCGTTGTGCGGTGTGACGTCCCACCCCCAAATGCCAGGGAACTCCGCATCCGTCCCCGCGTCCAGGGGTTTCACGGCCGTGCTTGCGTGCCCCCTTTGTGCGCCCCCGCGCACCCGTGCGTACGTCTCGCTCCCCGAACCGCCCCCTGGCCTTCGTGCGGTCCGTGGCCGGTGTCGGGCGATGGCCGGCACTGATCGGCTCGCTTTTCCTTGATTCACGGTTCGGTACCCCGCCGCCGTACGATCGGCGCCATGGCCAAGACCCCCGTGCTCACCGCGCAGGCGGAGGACTTCCCCCGCTGGTACCAGGACGTGATCAACAAGGCCGAGCTGGCCGACAACGGCCCGGTGCGCGGCACCATGGTGATCCGACCGTACGGGTACGGGCTGTGGGAGCGGATGCAGCAGGACATGGACGCCCGCATCAAGGCGGTCGGCGTCCAGAACGCGTACTTCCCGCTCTTCATCCCGCAGTCGTATCTGGCCAAGGAAGCCGATCACGTCGAGGGGTTCGCGCCGGAGCTCGCGGTCGTCACCCATGGCGGCGGTAAGGAGCTCGAGGAGCCGGTCGTCGTCCGGCCCACCTCGGAGACGATCGTCAACGAGTACTTCTCCAAGTGGGTGCAGAGCTACCGCGATCTGCCGCTGCTGATCAACCAGTGGGCCAATGTGGTGCGTTGGGAGCTGCGGCCGCGGCTGTTCCTGCGGACGACCGAGTTCCTGTGGCAGGAGGGGCACACCGCGCACGCGTCGTACGAGGACGCCAGGGACTTCGCCGCCCGGATCCACCGCGAGGTCTACGCCCGGTTCATGGAGGACGTCCTGGCGATGGACATGGTGCTGGGCCGCAAGACCGCCCGGGAGCGGTTCGCCGGCGCCCTCAATACCCTCACCCTCGAAGGGATGATGGGCGACGGCAAGGCGCTACAGCTCGGCACCAGCCATGAGCTGGGCCAGAACTTCGCCCGGGCCTTCCACACCAGCTATCTGTCCAAGGACGGCGAGCAGGAACTGGTCTGGCAGACCTCCTGGGGCAGCACGACCCGGATGGTCGGCGCCCTGGTGATGATGCACGGCGACGACAACGGCCTGCGGATCCCGCCGAGGCTGGCCTCGACCCAGGTCGTGGTGCTGGCGATCAAGGGCGACGACGCGGTGCTCGCCAAGGTCCGCGAGATCGGCGAGCTGCTCACCGCGGCGGGGGTGCGGGTCCATGTCGACGACCGTACGGACACCCCCTTCGGCCGCCGCGCGGTCGACTGGGAACTCAAGGGCGTACCGGTCCGGGTCGAGGTCGGCCCGCGCGACCTGGAGAGCGGCACCGCCATGGTGGCCCGGCGGATCCCCGGCGGTAAGGAGCCGGTGCGCGCCGAGCTGCTGCCGGAGCTGCTGCCCAAGGTACTGGAGGAGGACCAGGCGCTGCTGCTGCGGCAGGCCCGTGAGCGCCGTAAGGCGCGCACCACGGAGGTGGCGACCATGGAGGAGGCCGCCGAGGCCGCGACCGCGGGCGGCTGGGCCCGGATCCGGTGGGCGGACCTGGGGCCGGAGGGCGAGGCGGCGCTCGCCGAGCGGTCGGTGTCCGTACGGTGTCTGGTCACCGAGGACGGGGCGGTGCCGGACGCCGACGACGCTCCCGGTAACGTCGCGATCGTCGCGAGGGCCTACTGAGGCGGTACGTACCGGCTTGATGCACGGTGCGTGGCTCATCCACACATTTACGCACCCGCCCCTCGTCGCCGTACATCACCGTGAACTGACTGGTACGTGCAAATTATTTGGGATGCCCCGGAATCGGAACACCGGACCGGTCCTGCTCGTTAGCACGACGTGAGCACGACACCACCTGTTCTCGCCGCAGAGCTGGCGCAGGCGTGGGCCGACATTCAACGGCACCACTCCGAGCTGCCGGATCTCGCCGCGCCCGAATCGCTGATCGGAGAGTCGTCGTCCGCATGTGGCGCCGAGCTCTCCTTCGAACGGCTGCTGCATGAGGCAGTCCATGGGATCGCCGCCGCCCGCGGTGTCCGTGACACCTCACGCGCCGGCCGCTACCACAACCGCCGGTTCCTGGCGATCGCCGAGGAGCTGGGGCTCGACCACCCCGAGGAGCCGCATCCCAGCAGCGGCTTCTCGCTGGTCACCCTCAGCCCCGAGGCGAGAAAGCGGTACCGGAGCACGATCGACCGCCTCCAGCGCGCGCTGAAGGCGCACACCGTGGCGACCACCGCCGAGACCTCCCGCACCTTCCGCGGGCCCGCCGCGCGCCATGGCTCCTCCGGTGGCGGGGTCCGGGTCAAGGCGGTGTGCGACTGCGGGCGCAATGTCCGGGTCGTCCCGTCGGTGCTGGCCCAGGCGCCGATCATGTGCGGTGGCTGCGGTAAGCCCTTCCGCATTCCGGAGGCGGTGGCCGCGGTCGGCTGACCTGTCCCGGTGTGGCAGAATGGTCTGCTGTACTCGACAGCCGACCAGGACCCCTCTCTCCTCCGGCTGACGCGTCCATCGGGCACTCGGGTACCGCAACCCCACGCGGCACGTCGCAGTGCTCAACCACGTCAAGACCAGGAGACACCACTTCCGTGGCAGTCAAGATCAAGCTGAAGCGTCTGGGCAAGATCCGTTCGCCTCACTACCGCATCGTCGTCGCCGACTCCCGCACCCGCCGTGACGGCCGGGCGATCGAGGAGATCGGTCTGTACCACCCGGTGCAGAACCCGTCGCGCATCGAGGTCGACTCGGAGCGTGTGCAGCACTGGCTGAAGGTCGGCGCCCAGCCGACCGAGCCCGTGCTGGCCATCCTGAAGGTCACCGGCGACTGGCAGCAGTTCAAGGGCCTGCCCGCCCCGGCCCCGATGAAGGTCGCCGAGCCGAAGGCCGACAAGCGCGCCCTGTTCGAGGCGGCCGCCAAGGACGCCGGTGACGAGCCGAAGGGTGAGGCGATCACCCAGAAGGCGAAGAAGTCCGAGAAGAAGTCGGACGAGGCGGCTGACTCCGCCGAGTCCACCGCGTCGACTGAGGCCTGAGGATGCTCGAGGAAGCCCTCGAGCACCTGGTGAAGGGCATCGTCGACAACCCCGACGACGTGCAGGTGGCCTCGCGCACCCTGCGGCGTGGGCGTGTGCTGGAGGTCCGGGTGCACCCCGATGACCTCGGCAAGGTGATCGGCCGCAACGGCCGCACCGCACGCGCCCTGCGCACCGTCGTGGGCGCCATCGGCGGCCGCGGGATCCGCGTCGACCTCGTCGACGTCGATCAGGTCCGCTGAGGCGATCAAGAAGAGCACCGGCACGGGCCGGGGAGGGCTTTGGGCCGTCCCCGGCCCGTGTGTGTGAAGGGACATCGCATCGTGCAGTTGGTTGTCGCGCGGATCGGCCGTGCCCATGGCATCAAGGGCGAGGTCACCGTCGAGGTGCGGACGGACGAGCCGGAGCTGCGGCTCGGCCCGGGCGCCGTGCTGACCACCGAGCCCGCCTCGGCCGGGCCGCTGACCATCGAGTCCGGCCGGGTGCACAGCGGCCGGCTGCTGCTGCGCTTCGAGGGCGTACGCGACCGCAGCGGCGCGGAGGAGCTGCGGAACATCCTGCTGATCGCGGAGGTGGACCCCGAGGAACTCCCCGAGGATCCCGAGGAGTTCTACGACCATCAGTTGATCGACATCGATGTGGTCACCGTGGACGGCACCGAGGTCGGGCGGATTTCCGAGATCTCCCATCTGCCGTACCAGGACCTGCTGATCGTGAAGCGCCCCGACGGGGGTGAGGTGATGATCCCGTTCGTCTCCGAGTTCGTGCCGGAGATCGATCTGGAGGCGCAGCGCGCCGTGATCGACCCGCCGCCGGGCCTGCTCGACGAGGCCGAGGCGGAGATCGCGGGCAGCCGTAAGGACGACAGCGCGAGCGGTCGCGGGAAGGGCGAGACCGGCGGCAGCCGTAAGGGCGACACCGCGGGCGGCCGTGAGGACGAGTCGTCATGAGGCTCGACGTCGTCACGATCTTCCCCGAGTACCTGGAGCCGCTGAACGTCTCGCTGGTCGGCAAGGCACGCGCCCGCGGCCAACTCGACGTACGGGTCCACGATCTGCGCGGCTGGACGCACGACCGGCACAACACGGTCGACGACACCCCGTACGGCGGCGGACCCGGCATGGTCATGAAGCCCGAGCCCTGGGGCGAGGCGCTTGACTCGATCATGGCGTCGGGCGAGGCGGAGGGACTGGCCAAGCCCACGCTGATCGTGCCGACCCCGAGCGGCCGTCCGTTCACCCAGGCGCTCGCCGTAGAGCTCGCCGAGCGCCCCTGGCTGGTCTTCACGCCCGCCCGCTACGAGGGCATCGACCGTCGGGTGATCGAGGAGTACGGCGAGCGGCTCGAGGTCCACGAGGTCTCGATCGGCGATTACGTGCTGGCCGGCGGCGAGGCCGCGGTGCTGGTGATCACCGAGGCGGTGGCCCGGCTGCTGCCGGGCGTGCTGGGCAACGCCGAGTCGCATCGCGACGACTCCTTCGCCCCCGGCGCGATGGCCGACCTCCTGGAGGGGCCCGTCTACACCAAGCCCCCCGAGTGGCGCGGCCGCTCCATCCCGGAGGTGCTGATCAGCGGCCACCACGGCAGGGTCGGCCGCTGGCGCCGGGACGAGGCGTTCCGCCGTACCAGCGAGAACCGCCCCGATCTGATCGAGCGCTGCGACCCGGCGACGCTCGACAAGCACGACCGCGCGCTCCTGGCCGAGCTGGGCTGGGAGGAGCTGCCCGGGACCGGCGGGGCCCGATTTGGGCGGCCGGCCCGGGCCGTGGAAGAATAGGCCGCTGCCGTACGTCCGGGTGTGCGCCCCTGCCACAGGGGGACCGACGCCCACCCGATGAGGGCGGCACTCCAAATCATCATCCGATATGCCGCTGATGACCTGTGGCATCAGCGAGGAAAGCAGACGATCATGTCTCACCTGCTCGACACCGTCGACTCCGCGTCGCTGCGCAGCGACATCCCGACCTTCCGCCCCGGCGACACGGTCAACGTCCACGTCCGCGTCATCGAGGGCAACCGCTCCCGTGTCCAGCAGTTCAAGGGCGTCGTCATCCGCCGCCAGGGCTCCGGCGTCCGCGAGACCTTCACCGTCCGCAAGGTGAGCTTCAGCGTCGGCGTGGAGCGCACCTTCCCGGTGCACACCCCGATCGTCGAGAAGATCGAGGTCGTCACCCGCGGTGATGTGCGCCGGGCGAAGCTGTACTACCTGCGCGACCTCCGCGGCAAGGCCGCGAAGATCAAGGAGAAGCGCGACAACTGAGATCGCGGCGATTTTGCGCGACTACTGAGCTACCGCCGGATCATCCGGCCGGGCCGGATAGGCTCTGGGCCGATGAACACCGAAGGACAGCTCGCGGGGCGCGACCGCTCTCCGGGCTCCGAGAAGGAGCGCGAGGGGCGGTCGCGCTCTTCGCATGCTCCGGCGCGGGCCGAGGAGCCCTCGCCCGCCGGGCGGCTGCCGCGATGGCCGGCCGGCGGCG
>NZ_JAHLEM010000926.1 GCF_018883605.1 Streptomyces niphimycinicus
GGAGCGGGAGGTGCGGCAGGGGCTCCGGGCATGGCCATGCCCGGAGCGTGCGGCTGCGGCTGCGGCGGGGCCGGCGGTTCGGCGTATCCCGGCAGTACGGTCCCCGGCGGGAAGCCCATCGGGGCTCCCGGGGCTCCCGGGGCTCCCGGGGCTCCCGGTGCACCCGGCGCTCCTGGGGCGCCCGGCGCATAGCCGTACGGCGCGCCCTGCGGCACCGCGGCGGGCATCTGCTGCTGGAGGCCGGCGCGCTCGTCGGCGGTCGACCGGTAGTCCACCGCGCCCTGCGTCATCCGCATATACGCCTCTTCCAGCGACGCCTGGTGCGGGGAGAGCTCCCACAGCCGGACGTCCGCCCCATGCGCCAGATCGCTGATGCGCGGCAGCGGCAGCCCGGTCACCCGTAGCGCGCCGTCCTGCTCGGGGAGCACCTGGCCGCCCGCCTCGCTCAGCGCGGCGGTCAGCTTCTCGCGCTGCCCCGGGTCGCCCTCGGGGGTGCGGACGCGGGCGAAGTCCGCCGAGTTGTAGGAGATGAAGTCCTTGACGTTCATATCCGCGAGAAGCTGACCGCGCCCGATCACGATCAGATGGTCGGCGGTGAGCGCCATCTCGCTCATCAGATGGCTGGAGACGAAGACGGTGCGGCCCTCGGAGGCGAGCTGCTTCATGAAGTTGCGGACCCAGAGGATGCCTTCGGGGTCCAGGCCGTTGACCGGCTCGTCGAAGAGCAGCACCTGCGGGTCGCCGAGGAGGGCGGCCGCGATGCCCAGACGCTGCCCCATGCCGAGTGAGAAGCCCTTGGAGCGCTTGCGCGCCACGTTCTGGAGGCCCACCACGCCCAGCACCTCGTCGACCCGGCGGGTCGGGATCCCGGAAAGCTGGGCCAGGCAGAGCAGATGGTGACGTGCGCTGCGGCCGCCGTGCACCGCCTTGGCGTCCAGGAGCGCGCCCACCTGGCGGGGGGCGTTGGGCAGCTTGCGGAACGGGTAGCCGCCGACCGTGACATGGCCGGCGGTGGGCTCGTCGAGGCCCAGGATCATCCGCATCGTGGTGGACTTGCCCGACCCGTTGGGCCCGAGGAAGCCGGTGACGGCGCCGGGCCGCACCTGGAAGGACAGGTTGTACACGGCCGTCTTGGCGCCGTAGCGCTTCGTCAGACCGACTGCCTCGATCATTCTCCGCCCCTCATGAGCATGGGTCGGGCGTGCTCGCCCCCGGTGAGGGTTAGGAGGATAGCCGGGGTGTTGACGGTTCCCGCTATTCGGGAGATGTGAGCGCACCGTAACTCTTGGGGCCTCGAGGGTCTGTGGAGCTTGTGGAGCTTGTGGGGCTTGCGGGGCTTGCGGAGTCTGCGGGACCGTCGGGGCGCATTGGGTCGTCTTCCGGGCAGCGGAGGAGGTCGGGCTGGGGGAGTGCCCAGCCCTCCTCCTGGAAGATCCGGGTGCCGGACGTCCGTACGGCGGGGTCGGCGGCCGCGCGGGCGACCCAGGTGCCGGGGTCGGGCCCGAGGAGTTCCCGCAGCCGCGGCGAACCGGCGAGCAGGCGGGTGAGCAGGGCGCTCTGGTCGCCGCCGCCGGGGAGCGGACGTTCGGTGCCGTCCGGGGACATCAGCACGCCGCGCTCGCCGACGTAGAGATACGCGCCGCCGAGCCGCTCGCCGGACGGCATCACCATCGGGTACTCCGTGCCGGGCAGCAGGACGCGGCGGTAGTTGGGGTACTCGGTCGCGTCCACGGCCGCCAGTTGCTCGGTGTCCAGCCAGCCGATGACCAGGGGGGTACGGGCTCCCGGCGCGGTGTACGGGGCGGAGGCCACGTAGCCGTACCGGCCGATGTGGGCCGAGCAGCCGACCGCGATGCCGTGCACGTCGACCGGGACCATGGGGACGGTGGCCGGGTGGCCGGGGCGGGACAGCTTGTGGTGGAGCTGGGCGGGGGAGGCGTTGGAGCCGACGGCGATGACGGGGTGGCGGTGGGGGGTTGGGGGGTGGCCGAGGGCGGTGAGGAGGGTGTCGAGTGGCTCCGGGTTCTCTGTTGCCGGGTTCTCTGTTGCCAGGTTCTCTGTTGGCCCTGCGCCGGGGTTTGTGTCGACTGTCCAGGTGCCCAGGCGGCCGCCTGGTGTGGGGGTGAGCTCCCACAGCTCTCCGGCGGTGAGGAGGGTGGGGCGGGTGATGGGGCGGCCGGGGTAGGTGAGGGGGTGCTTGGCGGGGGTGTCGGCGAAGCCGAGGGTGGGGAGGGTGCGGTCGGTCACGGAGGGGTGTCTCCCCCACCCCGCCCCTTCCCGAAACCGGGCCCCGGCCCGGCCCCGGCCGGGGCTCCGCCCCTGGGCCCCGCTCCTCAATCGCCGGAGGGGCTGGGTTGGCCGGGCTCCGCCCTGGCCCTGTGCGGGGGCTCGGCCCCCGGACCCCCGCTCCTCAAACGCCGAAGGGGCTGGTTTCCCATGCGCCGGAGGGGCTGGGTTGTCCGGACTCCGCCCTGGCCCTGTGCGGGGGCTCCGCCCCCGGGCCCCCGCTCCTCAAACGCCGGAGGGGCTGGATTCGCCCCCGGGCGGCGGGTTTTCCCACGCGCCGGTTGGGCGGGATTCGCTCCCGAGCGGCTGGTTTTCCCATGCGCCGGTTGGGCTGGATTCGCCCCGGGCGGCGGGTTTTCCCACGCGCCGGTTGGGCTGGATTCGCTCCCGAGCGGCTGGATTTCCCATGCGCCGGTTGGGCTGGATTCGCCCCGGGCGGCTGGATTTCCTTACGCGCCGGAGGGGGTTGGGCGGCGGGCGGGGGGACCCGGGGCGTGGCCCGGGACTCGAGCCCGGGGGCCCGGATATGCGCGTGCCCCGCGCCGCTCGTGGCGGCGCGGGGCATCGTACGC
>NZ_JAHLEM010000927.1 GCF_018883605.1 Streptomyces niphimycinicus
CGGTTGGGCTGGATTCGCTCCCGAGCGGCTGGATTTCCCATGCGCCGGTTGGGCTGGATTCGCCCCGGGCGGCTGGATTTCCTTACGCGCCGGAGGGGGTTGGGCGGCGGGCGGGGGGACCCGGGGCGTGGCCCGGGACTCGAGCCCGGGGGCCCGGATATGCGCGTGCCCCGCGCCGCTCGTGGCGGCGCGGGGCATCGTACGCTCCGTTGGGACCTCGGGTCACCGGGACTGCTGGGCCGGGACGCCGCGGGTGGCCGCCTCGTCCTCGCCCGGGGCACCGGCCGCGGCCACGGCGGCGCCGGTCAGCGTGGCCAGCATCTCGCGGACGTTGGTGAGCTGGGCGTTGATGCTGTCGCGGCGGTTGGTGAGGGCCGCCAGCTCGCGCTCGGATTCGCTGCGGATCCGGTCGGCCTTGGCGTTGGCGTCGGCCACGATGTCCTCGGCCTGGCGCTGCGCGGTCTCCACCGTCTGGCGGGCGCGGCGCTCGGCGTCGGTGCGCAGCTTCTCGGCCTCGAGGCGAAGCTGCTCGGCGCGGTGCTCGATCTCCGCGAGCCGCTTCTCGGCCTTGGCCTGACGGGAGGCCAGGTCGCGCTCGGACTGCTCGCGGCGCTTGGCGAGGTTGGTCTCGAAGTCGGCAGCGGCCTGCGCGGCCTTGGCGCGGGTCTCCTCGAAGAGGGAGTCCGCCTCCTCGCGCTTGGACTGGGCGTCCTTCTGCGCCTCCTGGCGCAGCGTGGTCGCCTCGCCCTTCGCCTTCTCGACGATCCGCGCGCCCTCGTCCTCGGCCTTCGCCTTGCGCTCGGCGGCGAACGACTCGGCGTCGTTGCGGACCTGCTGGGCGGCCGACTCGGCCAGCTCACGGTGCTGTTCGGCGGCGCGCCGGGCCTCCTCGCGCAGATCCTTCGCCTCTTCCTCGGCGAGACGGAGGATCTTCTCGACCCGGGCGCCGAGCCCGGCGTAGGACGGCTCCGAATCGTTGATCTGGGCCTGAGCGTTCTGCGTTTCGAGGTGCAGCTCCTCGATGCGCTTTTCCAGCGAGGTGATGCGGGCCAGTGCACTGTCACGGTCGGCGACGAGCTTGGAAATGCGGTCGTCCACCTGACCGCGGTCGTACCCACGCCGCACGAGCTCGAAGCCGAAGGGGGAGGAAGTGTCGCTCATGGGGTTCCTGTCGAAAGAGACCGGTGAGGTGATAGAGGGAATCCTAGGGGTCCGAGCGGCGTGTCATCGAGTCAACGTCTGTTTGATCTGCAAGATGTCCAGCCTTTTGAGTGGCAGTAAGGCGGAGACCTCGTCACTCGTCGGGATGATACGGACATGCCGTGATGGACGCAGTCCGACGCGAGACTTACGCGAAATCGACGCGGACGGGCACAGCCGACCCTCGTCCCCCCGCATACGGCTACCCCTCCGACCGCTTTCCACTCCTCGTCGCACCCGCGCCTGCCGCCGTCTTGACTCCGTTGTTCTCCTTGCCGCCCGCGCCACCCGACGCGGGGGTCTCGAAGGATTCCAACGCTTCTAGCACGTCCTGGACACGGGAGATCTCCGCGTTGATGTCCTCGCGGCGTCGCTTGAGCAACTCGAGTTCGCGCTTGCCCTCGTCCACGATCTGCTGCGCCTCGTCCGTGGCCTGGTTCCGGAGCCGCTCCGCCTCCCGATCGGCCTCGGACTTCTTCTGCTCGGCCTCCTTGAGCAGACTCTCGGCCTTCTTCACCGCCGCGATCCGCACCCGGCTCGCTTCGCTCTCCGCCTCCGCGACCAGCGACTTGGCCTTCTCCTCCGCCTTCATGAGCTGCGCGGTGGCGGCCGCGACCAGCTTGTCGACGCGCTCGCCGGTGGCCTTCATCTGCTCCGCGGACTCCCGGCGGGCCCGCTGGTGCAGCTCCTCGACCTCGGCCTCGGTACGGCTGCGCAGCTCCTCGGCGCGCTCCCGGATGGCCGTGGCGTCGCCCCGGGCCTCGCTGAGCATCGTGTCGGAGTCCGTACGGGCCTTCTCCACCATGCCGTTGGCCTCGGCCGTGGACTCGGCGATCACCCGGTCCGCCTCCTGGCGGGCCACGCCCACCATGGTGTCGGCCTGCTCCTCGGCCGCGGTCGCCGTGCGCAGCGCGGCCTCCTGCGCCTCGGAGGTGAGCCGCTCGGCCTCCGCCGAGGACTCGGCGACCAGCCGGTCGGCCTGCTCGGCGGCGTCGGAACGCCGCTTGTTGGCGTCCTCGCGCGCCCTGTCGACCAGCCGGTCCGCCTCGGCCTGCGCCTCGTTGCGGATCCGCTCCGCCTCGGCCGCCGCCGCGGTCTCCACCCGTTCGGCCTCGGCCCGGATGCGCGCCGCGTGCTGCTGCGCCGAACCCACGGTCTCCGCGGCCTCGCCGCGCAGCCGCTCCGCCTCGCCGCTGGCCTCCGCGTGCAGCCGCTCGGCCTCGTTACGGGCCTCGGCGACCAGCCGGTCGGCCTGCTCGGCCGCCTCCGAGCGGATGTTGTTGGCATCCCCGCGGGCCTGGGCCCGGGTGCGGGCCGCGTCCTGCTCCGCCGCCGCCCGTGCGTCGGACGCCTCCGTACGCAGCGCCTGCGCCCGCGTAGTGGCCTCCGAGACCAGCCGCTGCGCCTCCTCCGTCGCGCCACCGACCAGCGTATCGGCCTGCTCGGCCGCCTCGGCACGGCTCTTGTGGGCCGACCGGCGCGCCTCGTCGAGCGTTTCGTTGGCCTCCGCGCGCAGCCGCTCGGCCTCGTGGGTGGCCTCGGCGACCAGCCGGTCCGCCTGCTCGGCGGCCTCGGCGCGGCGCCTGCCGGCCTCCTCGCGGGCCTGCTCGGTCAGCCGCTCCGACTCGGCGATCGCCTCGGCGACCGTGCGCTCCGCGAGCGACTTGGCGGCCTCGGACTCCTCCTGGGCCTCCTGCCGCACCCGCGTGGCGTCCTGGGCGGCGCGCTCGCGCTCGTCCTGGGCGTCCGCGCGGACCCGGTCGGCCTCGCCCTGCGCCTCGCCGCGC
>NZ_JAHLEM010000928.1 GCF_018883605.1 Streptomyces niphimycinicus
GCCGGCGCGCTCCGCGAGCCGGGCGCGTACGCCCCGCTCGGCAAGGCGCTCGCAGTGGCTCAGCAGCGCACGTCGGCGCGTCGCCTCACCACCCCCGGCGGCCGACCCGCACAGCGCGCGGAGCGCGGCCAGATCCTCGGCCAGCGGCTCGTAACCGGCCGCGAGGGCGCCCTGGAGCTGCTCGAGATAGCCGACGGCGGCGCCGGGCAGGGCGGCGCGGTAGCGGGCGAGCTCGTCGAGCAGGAACGCTCGCAGCCGCCCGCCCTCGCGGACCGCTTCGTCCACGGCCTCGGCGAGCCGGAGACAGTCCTGGACCTCCTCCGCCCGGTCCGGGCCGAGAGGGCCGGCAGAGGGAGTGACGGGGTCGGGTCGGAGGGCGATGGCGAGGGCGCGTCGGAGCACACGCAGCTCATCCGCACTGAACGCCATTCCGCCGCGGGATCCATATGGCGTGGGCATGGAGCGACTTTAAGTGCTAAGCGGACAAATTTCGCTCAGCGCCGGACGGTGCGGCGCGTTGCGGACGCCGAGCCGCCATACGGGGGAAGCGCCGGACGGGGCCGCGCCGAGGCGGCCCCGTCCGGACCCGGCACCCGGGGCGGACCGTCGCATCCGGGTGCCGGTGTACGTGGTCGACGGCGGTTCCGCTTGTCAATACGGAATTCGAAGTGCCGTCTTTCCCTTGACCGCTCCGTGACCAATGGCGAAGAACGATCGGCGCCCCCTGGCGAATCCAGAGCGCGGGAATTCGTTTCGGAATGCCGTCAATACGGTCGAGCACGCAGGTGAAGAGCTGATCGCCGGTGCTCAGCCGCGCGAGACGTTCCGCTCGTAGACCAGTCTGAGGCCGATCAGGGTCAACCAGGGTTCATGCTCATCGATCACTGAGGATTCTCCTAGGACCATGGGCGCCAGCCCGCCGGTGGCGATCACGGTGACGTCCTCCGGGTCCTGGGCCAGCTCCCGCGCCATTCGCCGGACGATCCCGTCCACCTGGCCCGCGAAGCCGTAGAGGATGCCGGACTGCATGGCCTCCACCGTGTTCTTCCCGATCACGCTGCGCGGGCGGGCCAGTTCGATCTTGCGCAATTGGGCCCCGCGTACGCCCAGCGCCTCGACCGAGATCTCGATGCCCGGCGCGATCACCCCGCCCACGTACTCGCCGCGCGCGCTGACCGCGTCGAAGGTCGTCGCGGTGCCGAAGTCGACGACCACGCACGGACCCTCGTACAGCTCGACGGCGGCCAGCGCGTTGATGATCCGGTCGGCGCCGACCTCCTTGGGGTTGTCCATCAGGATCGGCACACCGGTCTTCACGCCCGGCTCCACCAGGACGGACGGCACATCGCCGTAGTAGCGGCGGGTCACCTCGCGCAGCTCATGGAGCACCGAGGGGACGGT
>NZ_JAHLEM010000929.1 GCF_018883605.1 Streptomyces niphimycinicus
GTTGTCCATCAGGATCGGCACACCGGTCTTCACGCCCGGCTCCACCAGGACGGACGGCACATCGCCGTAGTAGCGGCGGGTCACCTCGCGCAGCTCATGGAGCACCGAGGGGACGGTGGAGCAGATGGAGATGCCCGCGATGCCGTCGCCCAGCTCCTCGCCGAGCAGCGGATGCATGCCCATCAGGCCCTGGAGCAGCACGGCGAGTTCATCGGCGGTGCGGCGGGCGTCGGTGGAGATCCGCCAGTGCTCGACGATCTCCTCGCCGTCGAACAGGCCCAGCACGGTGTGCGTGTTTCCGACGTCGATGGTCAGCAGCATTGGTTACTTCCCCTCGGCCTCGCGCAGGTCCAGGCCGATGTCCAGGATCGGGGAGGAGTGGGTGAGCGCGCCGACCGCCAGATAGTCGACGCCCGTCTCGGCGTACGTACGGGCATTGGCGAGCGTCAGCCGTCCCGAGGACTCCAGCGCGGCGCGCCCGGCGACCAGCTCCACGGCCTCGCGGGTCCGCTCCGGGGTGAAGTTGTCCAGCAGGATGAGGTCCGCGCCCGCCTCCAGGACCGGCGGGATCTGGTCGAGGGTGTCGACCTCCACCTCGATCGGCACATCCGGGAACTCGGCCCGCACGGCGCCGAACGCCTCCGCCACGCCGCCCGCCGCGATCACATGGTTGTCCTTGACCAGCGCGGCGTCCGACAGCGACATCCGGTGGTTGACCCCGCCGCCGCAGCGCACCGCGTACTTCTCCAGGGCGCGCAGCCCCGGGGTGGTCTTACGGGTGTCACGGACCTCGGTCTTCGTCCCGTCGAGGGCGTCGGCCCACGCACGCGTCGCCGTCGCGATACCGGAGAGCCGGCACAGGAGGTTGAGCGCGCTGCGCTCACCGGTGAGCAGGTCGCGGGTACGGGTGCGGACGCTGAGCAGCTTCTGACCGGCCGCCACCCGGTCGCCGTCCTCGACATGCCGCTCGACCTCGAACTCGTCCGTACAGACGACGGACAGGATCGCCTCGGCGATCCGCAGCCCCGCCACGGTGCCCGCCTCACGGGCGGTGAAGTCGCCGGTGGCGAAGGCGTCCTCGGGGACGGTGGCCACGGTGGTGACGTCGACGCCCTGGTCGAGGTCCTCCTCGATGGCCATATGCGCGATGTCCTCGACCTGGACGGGGTCGAGTCCGGCACTGATCAGCAGCTCGGCCAGATCGGGGTCCAGACCGCACTCCATCGGGTCGAGCCCGGGGCCGTCGGCGTCATCGCCGCAGCCGCAGGCGTCGCCGCAGCCCGCCGCCTCGCCGGGGCGGCCGATCTCACCGGGGCGGCCGATCTGGAGCAGCGGCAGGGACACGGATGGCTGGCGGTCTTCGGAGGTGCTGCTCACGGGCGGGACTCCGTCTCGGCTCGGGGGGTGGTCGGTGGGGGGAACTCTTCGGAGTCCGTGGCCCGGACATCGAGGGCGCCGTCCGGGCGGAGGGTGACCAGGAGGTGGCGGCGCCAGGCGGTGTCGTCCCGCGCGGGGCGGTCCTCGCGCCAGTGGCAGCCGCGGGTCTCCTCACGGCGGAGCGCGGCGGCGACCAGGACCCGGGCGACCAGATGGAGGTTGGTGGCCTCCCAGGTCTCGACCCCCGGCTCGGCCGTCTTGCCGTCCCGCCGCAACTGCGCGGCGGCGTCGTCGTGGACGCGCTCCAGTTGGTCGGCGGCGCGGGCCAGGCTCTCGGCGGAGCGCAGGACTCCGGCGCCGTGGGTCATGATGTGCTGGATCTCGTAGCGGGCCTCGGAGGCGAGCAGGGGCGGCCCGGCGGGGGCACCCTCGTCCGGCTTGATGCCCTCGTCCGGCCCGGGCCCCTCGGCGGCCGTGGCGGGCCACGCGAGGCCCTCGGCTCCGACGGCTCCCTCGGCTCCGGCGGCCCCGGCGGCTCCCTCGGCTCCGGCGGTGATGTCCTCCGCGATGCGCTCCGCGAAGACCAGGCCCTCCAGAAGGGAGTTGGAGGCCAGCCGGTTCGCGCCGTGGACGCCGGTGCAGGCGACCTCCCCGCAGGCGTAGAGCCCGGGCACGGTGGTGCGGCCGCGCAGATCGGTACGGACTCCGCCGCTCGCGTAGTGCGCGGCCGGGGCGACCGGGATGGGCTCGGTCACCGGGTCGATGCCGTGCGCCCGGCAGGCGGCCAGGATGGTCGGGAAGCGCCGCTCCCACATCCGGGCCCCGAAGTGGCGCGCGTCCAGGTACATATGCTCGGCGCCGCGCTCCCGCATCCGCCGCATGATGCCCTTGGCGACGATGTCACGGGGCGCCAGCTCGGCCAGCTCGTGCTGCCCCTGCATGAAGCGCACCCCGTCGGCGTCGACGAGATGGGCGCCCTCGCCGCGCACCGCCTCCGAGACCAGCGGCTGCTGGCCCTCCGCCTCCGGGCCCAGCCACAGCACGGTGGGGTGGAACTGCACGAACTCCAGATCGCTGACCTCGGCCCCGGCGCGCAGCGCGAGCGCGACCCCGTCGCCGGTGGAGACGGCGGGGTTGGTGGTCGCGGAGAAGATCTGGCCCATGCCGCCCGTGGCCAGGACGACCGCGCCCGCCCGCACCGCGCCCACGCCGTCCCGCCGGCCCTCGCCCATGACGTGCAGGGTGACCCCGGCCGCCCGGCCGGAGCCGTCCCCCAGCAGGTCGAGCACCAGGGCGTTCTCCACGGTGTCGATACCGGCCGCGCGCACCGCCTCGACCAGGGCCCGGGAGATCTCCGCGCCGGTCGCGTCGCCGCCCGCGTGGGCGATCCGGCGGCGGTGGTGGCCGCCCTCGCGGGTCAGCAGGATCTCGCCGGTGTCGTCGTCGGCGTCGAAGCGGGCGCCGGTGGCGATGAGCCGCCGCACCGCGCCGGGTCCCTCGGTGACCAGCGTCCGTACCGCCCGGTCGTCGCAGAGCCCGGCACCGGCCACCAGGGTGTCGTCCAGATGCTGCTCGGGGGTGTCGCCCTCACCGAGGGCGGCGGCTATGCCGCCCTGGGCCCAGCGCGTGGAGCCGTCGTCCAGGCGGGCCTTGGTGACCACGGTGACCCTGGCCCCGGCCGCGGCACAGCGCAGCGCCACGGTCAGCCCGGCGACTCCGGAGCCGACGACCACGACATCGGCCTCGATGGCCCAGCCGGGGGCGGGGGCGCGCAGGGCGGTGGCGGGGGCCACGCCGTCGGGCCGCCCGGTCGCATGGGTCATCGGGCGGCTCCGATCCACAGGCGGATGTTGTCTATCAGGCGGGTGGCGCCGACCTTGGCCGCGACGGCCAGCACGGCCTCGCCGGTGTATCCGCCGGGGACCTCGGTGAAGTCGGCGGGGTCGGCCAGGCCCAGATAGTCGAGGACCAGCGGCGGCTCCAGCCGCGCCGCCTCGTCGAGCACCACCCGCGCCGCGGACCGCACCGCGGCGGGGGACGCGACCCGTATCAGCTCGTGCTCCTCGGCGCCGGCCGGGCCCTCCCCGGCCGCCAGCAGCCCCGCGTCCCGCCCCGCGAACAGCGCCCGGGACAGGGCCAGCGCGGTGTCCCGCTCCTGGGCCGACAGATAGCGGTTACGACTGGAGAGGGCGAGCCCGTCGCCCTCCCGGACGGTGGGGACGCCGACGATCTCGACCGGGAAGTCCAGGTCGCGCGCCATCCGGCGGACCAGCGCCAACTGCTGGGCGTCCTTCTCGCCGAAGAAGGCGGCATCGGGGCGGGTGAGATGGAGCAGCTTGGCGACGACGGTGAGCATCCCGTCGAAGTGACCCGGCCGCGAGGCGCCCTCATAGCGCTCGCCCATGGCGCCCGCGGTGATCCGGATATGCGGCTCGCCGCCCGGATACACCTCATCGGCCGCCGGGGCGAAGACGATGTCCGCGCCGGCCTCGGCCGCCACCTTGAGGTCGGCGTCGAGGGTGCGCGGATAGCGGTCGAGGTCCTCGCCCACGCCGAACTGGAGCGGATTGACGAAGACGGTGACGGTCACCAGGCCCTTGGCACCCACCCGGGCGCGGGCGGCGCGGATGAGCGAGGCGTGCCCGTCGTGCAGCGCCCCCATGGTCATCACGACGGCCGTGCGGCCCGGCACCGCGAAGTGGGCGAACGCCGCGTCCAGCTCCGAGCGATGGCGGAACAGCTCCACATCCGGCTCCCCAGGAAGCGCCTTGGTCCACAGCTTCGGGCTCATGACTCACTGCCTCCCCGGCCCCGTGCGTCGGTGACATCCGAGAGCACGCCCAGCAGGTCCTCCGCCAGCTCCGGCTTGAGCAGGCCGTGCGCGAGCGCCCGGTCCGCGGTCGTACGGGCCATGGCCAGATAGCCGGCGACGGCGTGCGGGGCGTGCCGCCGCAGCTCGGCGACATGCGCGGCGACCGTGCCCGCGTCGCCGCG
>NZ_JAHLEM010000093.1 GCF_018883605.1 Streptomyces niphimycinicus
GCCCCGCGGCCGACGGCGTCGCGGCCACGACCGGCGCCCCGGCCACCACCCGCAACCCGAAACCCACCGGCGCCCCGGCCACCACCCGCGACCCGAAGCCCACCCGCGACCCGAAGCCCACCCGCGACCCGAAGCCCACCCGCGACCCGAAGCCCACCCGCGACCCGAAGCCCACCCGCGACCCCTGGGTCCTAACCGCCGGGCCGGTCACGCCATCCGGCCCTGCCCGGCTGCCCGCCGACGCCGCCTACGCGATCCACACCTCCGGCTCCACCGGCCACCCCAAAGCCGTCGTCGTCCCGCGCCCGGCGCTGACCAACCTGCTGGCCACGATGGGCGAACGACTCGGTATCCGCGCCGACGACCGCGTCCTGGCGGCCGCTCCGACCGGCTTCGACATGTCGGTGCCCGAGCTGTTCCTCGGCCCCGTCACCGGGGCCGCCACGGTGGTCGCCGACGCCGCGACGCTCCGCGACCCGGACGCCCTGCTCGCCCTCCTGGCCCGGCACCGCGTCACGGTCATGCAGGCCACTCCCTCGCGCTGGCAGACGCTGGCGGCCCGGCGGACCGCCGCGCTGCACGGCATGCGCGCGGTGATCGGCGGCGAGCTCGTCCCCGGCCCGCTCGCCGAGACCCTCACCGGCCTCGGCTGCCGTCTGCTCGCCTGCTACGGCCCCACCGAGACCACCGTCTGGTCCGCCTGCCACCCCGTCACCGGCCCCCAGGAGCCCGGTGTCCCCTTGGGCCGCCCTGTCGCCAACACCCGCGCGTACGTTCTCAACCACCGGCTGCGGCCCGTGCCGCCCGGTGCCATCGGTGAGCTGTACCTGGCCGGGGCGGGCGTCGCCCACGGCTATCTGCACCGTCCGTCGCTCACCTCGGGGTGCTTCGTCGCCGACCCCTTCGGCCCGCCCGGCACCCGTATGTACCGCACCGGCGACCTGGCCTCCTGGCGGGCCGACGGCACCCTGCGCTTCCACGGCCGCGACGACGACCAGATCAAACTGCGCGGCCACCGCATCGAACTCGGCGAGATCGAGGCCGCGTTGACCGCGCACCCCCATGTGCGGGCCGCCGCCGCGGCGGTGCGCGACCTGGGACCCGACGACCGGCGACTGGTCGGCTACCTCGTGCCCCAATCCGCCGGAACGGGCCTCGCCGATGCCGGCCTCGCCGGAACCGATCCCGCCGGAACCGATCCCGCCGGGGCCGACCTCGACCTCGACTCCGTACGCGACCACCTGGCCGCGCGGCTGCCCGGCTACATGCTGCCCGCCCGGCTCCAGCCCCTCGACCGCCTTCCGCTCACCCGGAACGGCAAGGTGGACCGGCGCGCGCTGCCCGAGCCCGAATGGGGCCGCGGCACCGGTGGCCGGGCGCCGGGCACGCTGCGGGAGGAGGCGCTGTGCCGGCTGTTCGCCGAGGTGCTCGGCCTGCCCCGGATCGGGGCCACGGACAGCTTCTTCGAATTGGGCGGGCACTCGCTGAGTGCCACCCGGCTCGCCTCCCGGATCCATGAGGTGCTCGGCCTGCGGCCCACCATCCGCGACCTGTTCGAAGCGACCACCCCGGCCGCCCTCGCCGCACGTCTCGACGACGGCACGCCCACGGCCCGCGGCCACCTCATCGCGTACCGCACCGGCGGCGAAGCGGCGCCGGTGTTCTGTGTGCACCCCCTGAGCGGCCTCGGCTGGCTGTACGCCGGGCTGCTGCACCACGTCGACCGCGCGCATCCGCTCTACGCCTTCCGGGGCGAGGGCCCCGGCGGCATCGGCCAACTGCCCTCCAGCGTCGAGGAGATGGCCGAGGTCTACGTCGACGAACTGCGGTCGGTGCGCCCTCAGGGCCCGTACCACCTGATCGGCTGGTCCTTCGGTGGTCTCGTCGCCCACGCGATGGCGGTGCGGCTGCGGAAGCTGGGCGTCGAGCCGGGGCTGGTCTGCGTCGTCGACACCCTGCCGCCGCACCCCGGCGGAACACCCGGCGGAGCACCCGGCGAAGCGCCCGGCTGCGGGCCCGGGGAACGCATCGACGAGGAGCGGATCCACCGCATCCTGCTGACCGCGGCCGGATACGACGAGCGGCGGTTCCCGCCCGGAGAAGCGGACTTCGCCACGGTCACCGCCGCGCTCCGGGCCGAAGGCAGTGTGCTCGCCACTCTCACCGAGGAGGACATCGCCCGCGTCGTCGCGGTCTCCAAGAACAACGCCCGGCTCCTGCGGGGCTACCGGCCACCGGTGCTGGACGGCGACGCCGTCCACGTGGCGGGCGCCGGAAACCGCCCGTCGCTGCGAGAGGCATGGCGTCCGCTGGTCACCGGCAGGCTCACCGTCCACGAAGTCGACCACGACCACGAACGGATCATGCAGCCCCAGCACATCGGCGACTTCGGCCGGATCCTCGCCGACGAACTGCACCGAATGGAAGGGGCACGCCGAGTGGCAAGGGCAAGCCGAGTGGAAGGGCCACGCCGAGTCGAGGGGCCTCGACCCGTCGAGGAGCCGCGCCCGGCCGAGCGGGCGCGGCGATACGAGCGCACCGCCCGAGGGACGGAGAACCCATGACCTCCGTGGCGCACCGAGCCCCGCTGGACACGACGGAACTGGCACGGCGTTTCCGGGCGCCGCTGCGTGGCCTGGAGGAACTGCCATCCGGGGCCCGCGTCGTCATCCGGCTCCCGCATGACGAGCCGCTGGCCGGGGCCCTCCTCACCTGCTTCGACCTGGGGCTCGTGGCCGTACCGCGCCACCCGCGCAGCTCCGATGCGGAACTGGCCGACACCGTACGGCGGGTGGACGCCTCGGCCGTCATCGACGCACCCCGCGACCGAGCACAGCCGCTCCGCTCGCGGACCCTCCCCGGCGCCCCGGCCGATCCCGGGGGAGCGGGCCTGGCGTTCATCATGTTCACCTCCGGGTCCACCGGCACCCCCAAGGGCGTGATGCTCAGCCGCCGCGCCGTCCTCGGCAACGCCACCAAGACGGCGCGGCTGCACCGCTTCGCACCCGGCCGTCCGCACGGCACCTGCCTGCCCCTGTACCACTGCAACGCGCTCGTCATGTCGCTCATCGGCACACACATCACGCACACCCCGCTGGTCCTGCACACCGCCTTCGACCCGGAGGGCTATCTGCGCGAGCTGGCGGCGGGCGGCGCCCGCACCGCCTCGATCGTTCCCGCCCTGCTCACCGAGGTGGTGGAGGCAGGCGCCGTCTGGCCGGACGGCCTGGACTACTTGATCACCGCGGCCGCCCCGCTCACCGGCGACCTCGCCCGGCGCTTCCACCGGCGCTACGGGCCACGGCTCCGCCAGGGATACGGGCTCACCGAAGCGGTCAACTTCAGCTTCACCATGCCCGTGTTGACCGAGGAGGACTTCCCGGCGCAGTACCTCGACCGCTTCCCGCCGGTCGGACTCCCGCTGCCCGGCACGGAGGTACGGCTCGCCTCCGGCGAGGTGTGGATCAGAACACCGGACATGATGGACGGCTACTGGCGCGACCCGGGCGGCACCGCACAGACGCTCACCCCCGACGGCTGGTTGCGCACCGGCGACCTCGGAGAGTTCCGCGACGGGCTGCTCGTGCTCAGGGGGCGCGCCAAGGAACGCATCGACCGTGGTGGCGAGAAGCACTATCCGCTGGACGTGGAGCGGATGTGGCACGACGCGGGCCTGCGCGGCCGGTTCGCCGCCGTCCCGGTGGCCGAGACCACTCTCGGCCATGAGGTCGGCCTCGTCACCGACGAGTCCCCCGGCACCACCCTCGACGCGGTGCGGACCGTCTGCGAGCAGGCCGCCGTACGCCCCGCCGCGGTCCGCTGGGGCGGCTTCCTGGCCACCGCCACCGGCAAGCCGCGGCGCACCGCGATGGGCGGCACCCTGGCCGTACGGCGGATCTCCGCCGCCCGCTACGAACGGCTGCTGCGCTACGCCGCCGCCACCGCCCGGACCCTGCTCGCCACCGGTCCGAAGGAGGACACGTCCTCGCGGACCCCGCACCACGATCTGCATCGCGACCCGCATCGCGACCCGCATCGCGACCCGCATCGCGACCCGCATCGCGATCTGCACCGCGCACTGCGCGCGATCGCGCCGTACGCCGCCGACGAACCGGCCCCCACCGGAGACGAGCCGGCCTTCGCCGCGTTCGACTTCCTGCGCACACACGTACGCGAGAACGGGATCCGGACGCCCCTGCCGGAGGCGGAGAAGGCGCGGTGGCGTGCGTATCTGCGGTCCCGGTGGCCACTCTTGGAATACGCCGAACTCGCCGCCCGGATCGCGGTGTTGGCGGACGAACCCGTCACCGAGGACGGCGTAACCGCCGGGCCCGGGTCGGTGGGGTTCGGCGCATGGTGGGAGTCCGGGGACGGCACCCTGCGGCTGCTGCCGCATGCCCCCGCCACGGCCGACGGCCTGCCATGGGCGGTCGACTACCTGTGGCGCTGTCTCGCGGACGACCACGGGACGGCCCGTGCCGACCGCTGGACGTGGGTGCGGCGGCCGCGTCCCGGCCGCCCGGCCACCGTGGGCTTTTCCGTTCTGCGCGCCGGCCGCCATGACCTGGGCGGCGTCGTTTGGGATTCACAACCGAGGGAGTGACATGCCGGAACAGGACACCGAGCCCGCGCTGAAGATCGCGACCTGGGCCACCAGGACCGTACGCCACCAACACACCGGACTGCATGTGGAGCACGCTCCGCTGCCCGTGCCGGTCCACGGCACGGCGTCGGCCAGCGGGCGCGAACTGGTGACCAACGGGGACATCGGCGCCGACCTGATCCGGCTGCCCGCGGGCGCCGGGTTCGTCCCGCACACCCACCCCGGCCACCACGTCCTGACCGTGGT
This sequence comes from Streptomyces niphimycinicus, assembly GCF_018883605.1. Classification (GTDB taxonomy): domain Bacteria; phylum Actinomycetota; class Actinomycetes; order Streptomycetales; family Streptomycetaceae; genus Streptomyces; species Streptomyces niphimycinicus. The sequence goes on from NZ_JAHLEM010000093.1 coordinate 4,850, forward strand.
GGCCGGTATCGGGACCATCACCTACGACGGCCGTATCCATGAAACCCACGCCGGACAGACCTTCCTGATCGAAGGCGACATCCCGCACGCCGTCGGCGCGATCACCGACCATCTGATCCTCGCCGTCGGCTCGCCGCACAAGCGGATCGGCGCGGACGACCGGATGACCCCGGTGGCGTACGAGGAAGTGGTCGCCGACGACGGCGAACTGACCTGCCTGATCTGCCGCCGTACGGCCGGTCCGCCGCGCTACCTGCACACCACGGGCTGCCCCCACTGTCCCTGCCGGACGTGTGCGGGCATGCCCGGTCAGGACCACTAGAGCACTGTCCGGAGGGCCGCCCCTCAGCGTCCGCCCCTCAGCGCGAAGGCTGCCCCGCCCGATCGGCCGCCCGCCGCGGCTGATCGGCCGGGGCGGCCGTGCGCTGCCCGGGGCCCCAGGTCTCGCGGGTGGACAGCACACCGGCGAGTCCCACCAGCGCGATGCACACATACAGCCCGGCCGGGCCCGCCCAGCCGAAGGACTCCGCGAGCAGGACGGCGGGGAACGGCGCGAAACCGGCCACCGACGCCGCCGTCTGGTAGCCCGGCGAGGCCCCGGAGGTGCGGGTGGCGGTGTTGCCAGATGCGAACCGGTGCGGACCGGAACGGAGTTGCTATGCCCGCCAGTTGTAGCGGCGCTCCGGGCGGCCGGCGGCGCCGTAGCGCAGCGAGACGTCGGCGTTGCCGGTGGTGTGGAAGTACTCCAGGTAACGGCGGGCGCTGACCCGGGAGATGCCGATCGCGGTGGCCGCCTCGGCGGCGGAGACGGTGCCGTCCGCCTCGCGGAGGGCACGCTCGACGAGCTGGGCGGTCTCCACGCTCAGGCCCTTCGGCAGGGCCCCGCCCGCCGGGGGCGCGAACGCCCCGGCCAGGACCCGGTCCACATCCGCCTGGCCGCGGACGACCGTGGTGAGCAGCCGTCCGCGCTGGGTCGCATAGCGTTCGAGGCGGGGCTTCAGATCCTCGTAGTCGAAGGGCTTGAGGACGTAGTCGACCACACCCTGGCGGACCGCGCCGCGCACCGCGTCGGCCTCCCGGGCCGCGGTGATCACCATGACGTCGCAGTCGTGCCCGGCGGTGCGCAGCCGGGGAATGACGTCCAGGCCGAAGAGGTCCGGCAGATAGAGGTCGAGCAGGACCAGGTCGGGACGGAGCGCGTCGACCGCCTCGATCGCCTGCTCGCCGGTGTGGGCGGTGCCGACGACGCGGAACGGCGCCACCCGCTCCACGAAGGTGCGGTGGACACGGGCCACCATGAAGTCGTCGTCCACGACGAGCACATCGATCGTGCCGGCCGACTCGGTCATCGGGTCGCTCCTTCCGCCACCGCGTCGGCGGGGTGGCTGACGGACATGCGGGCGCTGAACATCGCGCCCTGAGGGGTGTTGGTCACCGCGATCTCGCCACCTCGGCGCTCGCAGACGAGCCGGGTGAGGGCGAGCCCGATGCCGCGCTCGCCCTCCCGGGCGGCCTTGGTGGTGAAGCCATGGGCGAAGACCTCCTGGGCGAGTCCGGGGGCGACACCGGGTCCGGAGTCGCGTACGACGATCTCCACACTGGCGTTGTCCTGGCGCAGCTCGACCTCCACCCATGGCTCGTCGCCGTCCCGGGCCACGGCCATCTTCCCGGCCCCGGTCATCTTCCCGGCCCCGGGTACCTTCCCGGCCCCGGTCATCTTCCCGGCCCTGGGTACCTTCCCGGCCCCGGCCATCTTCCCGTCGCCGCGCTCGGACGTGGCGGCGTCGATGGCGTTGTCCACCAGGTTGCCGATCACGGTGGCCACATCGGCGGCGTCCTCGGGCATCAGCCGGTCCAGCGCGGTGCGGTCCGAGAGGCGCAGGGCCACCTTCCGCTCGGCGGCCTGCGACGCCTTCGCCATCAGCAGCGCGGCCACGGCGGTGTCCCGGACCCGGCGGCCGATGGACATGTCCAGCGACTGGCGGCGCTGGTTCAGCGCCCGGATGTAGCGCACCACTTCCTCCTGCTCGCCGATCTGGATCAGCCCGGAGATGGTGTGCAGTTGGTTGGCGAACTCGTGGGTCTGCGCGCGCAGCAGCTCGGAGGTGCTCCGGAAGGAGCCGATCTCGCGCTCCAGCCTCGCCAGCTCGGTGCGGTCCCGCAGGGTGGTGACGGAGCCGAGCGGCCGTCCGTCCTTGACGACGGTCATCCGGTTCATCACCAGGACGCGGCCGTGCCGGACGACGACCTCGTCCTTCGGGTCCGTCGTTTCCCTCCGCGCCCCGGCCAGCACATCCAGCAGCCGTCCCTCGATGCCGAGCTCGGCCAGATTCCGGCCCACGCAGTCCTCGGGCAGGTCCAGCAGCCGTCTGCCCATGTCGTTGACGAGCGTCACCCGGTGCTGCGGATCGAGCGCGACAACGCCCTCGGCGATGCCGTACAGCATCGCCTCGCGGTGCTCGGCCAGCCCGGTGATCTCACGCGGCTCCAGCCCGAGCGTCTGCCGTTTGACGCGCCGGGCCAGCAGCCAGGAGCCGACGACGCCGAGCGCGCTGGCGACACCGAGATAGACGGGCAGATACGAGGACGCGCCGCTCAGCCGCTGCCATGTGGTGGGAGACGCCTCGCCGATCATGACCGTGCCCAGATGCCGCCCCAGATCGTCGCCCGTCGCACCGAGGACCGGCACCTGGGCCACCAGCTCCCGGCTGCCGTCCCAGTCCAGCGTGCCCGACCAGCCGCGCCCCGCGCCGACTCCCTTGCCCAGCGGCAGCCGGTCGCCGAGCACCGTGGGATTCGTCGAGCTGACGACGCGCCCGTGACCGTCGGCCACCGTGACGGACGTCACCCGCGACTGCACCCGGGACGAATACACCAGCGGGGCCAGCGCCTCCGCAGGTGAGGGGCCCACCAGCCGGCTGCGTACCAGCGGCTGGGCGGCAAGCTGCTCGGCCAGCGCACCGACCCGGCGGCCCTCCACCCGGTTGAACGTGGCCTCCGACTGGGCGAGCGAGACCGCGGCGACCGCCATCAGCACCACCACGACGATGGCGAGCTGCAACACCAGCATCTCGCCCGCGAGCGTTTGACGACGGAACGCGGCGACCACAATGAACTCAATCTCTCCTGCTGACACAACCTGGGCGCATTTCCCACCAGGCTGCACAATCATGGCGTCCGCCGTATGGGAAGCGAAAGGGAGGTGCCATGAGAGGCCGCACCCGCGCCCTGTCCGGCCTCCTGGCCGCTGTGCTGTCCCTGCTCGTCGGCGCGTGTGACACCTGGCCGGGCCCCGGGCACACCGCGGACGACGGTCTGCGCATCCTGGTGCCCAACACCCCCGGAGGCGGGTACGACACCACGGCACGGACCGTGGCCCGGGTGCTGGAGGAGACCGGGACCGCCTCGGACACGGAGGTGTTCAACCTGCCCGGAGCCGGTGGCACCGTCGGTCTTCAGCGCACCGTGGACGAACGGGGCAACGGACGGCTCGCCCTCCAGATGGGCCTCGGTGTCCTCGGCGCGGCGCATGTGCAGGGTGCGAAGGTGACCGTGGCGCGCACCACCCCGATCGCCCGCCTGATCGAGGAGCCCGAAGCGGTGGTGGTCCGCAAGGACTCGCCGTACCGCACCCTCGCCGACCTGGTCACCGGGTGGCGCAAGAACCCCGGAGGCGTCACGGTCGGTGGCGGCTCGTCACTGGGCGGCCCGGACCACCTGCTGCCCATGGCGCTGGCCGGCGCGGTCGGCATCCAGCCGAAGCGGGTGCGGTACGCCGCCTACGACGGGGGTGGCGGCGAGCTGCTCCCCGCCCTGTTGGACGGCCGGGTCGACTTCGCCACCAGTGGCATCGGCGAGTTCCTCGACCAGATCGCCGCAGGACAGCTCAGGGTGCTCGCGGTCACCAGCGACCGGCCCGTGGCCGCGCTGCCCGGGGTGCCGACGCTGAAGGCCGCCGGGATCGATCTCGTCTTCGACAACTGGCGGGGGATCGTCGCCCCGCCCGGCATCAGCTCCGCGGACCGCAAACGCTGGATCGAGGTGCTGACCGCGCTGCACACCTCCCGGCAGTGGAAGGCCGAGCTGACCCGCCACGGCTGGACCGACGCCTTCACCACCGGTGGCGCCTTCGCCACCTATCTGGCCCGGCAGGACAAGGCCGTGGCCGAACTGGTCGGACACCTGGGACTGGACTGACCGACACCCCCTCCGGAGCGGCCGCCACCGGCCACCGCCATGGCGGCCGCCACCGGCCACCGCCTCACCCCCGCATGCCCATCCGCACCACCCCCTGACCCACCCATGCCCTGGTGGCCGTACGAACCCGCCCGCATGTCCCGTAATACACACATGTCCTGGAAGGCATCGCATGACCGCACACACCTGGTGGCTGCTGCTCATCCTCACGGTGGCGATAGCAGCACTGATCTACCTCATCAACTCCCGGCTGCGGGTCCACCCGTTCGTCGCGCTGATCCTGGTCAGCGTGGGCACGGGGATCGCGGCCGGGGAACCCGCCTCGAAACTCGCCGGATCCATCGAGGAGGGCGCCGGCGGCACCCTCGGTGACGTGGGCGTCACCCTCGCCCTCGGCGCCATGCTCGGCCGTCTGCTCTCCGACTCGGGCGCGACCGACACCATCGCCCGCGCCCTCGTCGCCCGCGCCGAGCCGCGCAGGCTGCCCTGGCTGGTCGGTGCCGCGGCGTTCGTCATCGGCGTGCCCATGTTCTTCGAGGTGGGCCTGATCGTGCTGCTGCCCTTGATCTTCAGCGTCGCCCGCAGGATGGAGGCCCAGGGCGGCACCAAGGGCAGCCCGTACGTACTCCTCGGCGTGCCCGCCATCGCCTCGCTGTCCACCCTGCACGGCATGCTGCCGCCCCACCCCGGCCCGCTGACCGCGATGACCGGCCTCCACGCCGACCTCGGTCTCACCCTCGGCGTCGGCATCGTCTGCGCCGTGCCCACCGTCATCCTGGCGGGCCCCGTCTACGCCCGCTGGATCGCGCCCCGGCTTCCCGACGTCGCCCCGGACGCCGAACTGGTGGCCCAGTTCGCCGGGGCCGAGCGGCAGCCCGCCGCGGCCACCTCCGGACCCGGTGCGCAGGCGGGCGCGGACGCGCCCCGCAGGACCGGTGTGCCCACCGGCCTGGCCGTGGCGGCGGTGCTGGTCCCCGTCGTCCTGATGCTGCTGCGTACGCTCGCCGAGACGGTGCTCGACGAGTCCAGCGGGCTGGGCGCGGCGCTGGTATTCGCCGGAGAGCCGCTGGTGGCGATGCTCGCCGGTTTCGTCTTCGCCCTCGGGGTGACGTTCGCCGGTTCCGGCCGCTCCGGTGAGGAGACCCGCGCCTCCCTGACCGACAGCCTGAAGTCCATCGCCGCGATCCTGCTCATCATCGGTGGGGGAGGGGCGTTCAAGCAGGTCCTTCAGGACTCGGGCATCGGTGACGCCATCGCCTCGGCCGCCGAGGGAGCCCATATCAATGTGATCCTGCTGGGCTGGCTGATCGCCCTGCTGCTGTCGCTGACCACGGGCTCCGCCACCGTCGGCATCGTCTCCGCCACCGGCATCGTGGCCCCGCTGATCGGTGACGGCGGGGGCCTGGAGGCATCCCTGCTGGTGGTCGCGATCGGGGCCGGTTCGCTCGGCCTCAACTATGTCAACCACGCCGGGTTCTGGCTGGTGAAGGAGTCGTTCGGCATGGACCTCGGCCAGGCCACCAAGACCCAGACGGTCGTACAGACCCTGGTCAGCGTGCTCGGCCTGGCGATGGCGCTGCTGCTGTCGGTCTTCGCCTGAGCCGAGGCGGCGGCCGGGCGGTCGCGGTGGGCCCGGTCGCGGCGGGATCGACCGCGACCGGGCCCACCGCGGCGGGGCCGCCGAGGTGAGAGATTGCCGACCCCGGGAACCCGACGCCCCCTGCGCGCCTCCCACTAGGGGACGGCAAGTGAGTTGGGGATCTTGATGACGGGACCGAATGGCGAGACCACGCTTCCGCAGGTCTTGTTGG
>NZ_JAHLEM010000930.1 GCF_018883605.1 Streptomyces niphimycinicus
CACCGGCCCGCTGGCCCACCGGCCCGCCGCCCGGCGGCGAACCGAGGCCGCCACCCCCGGGCCCATGCTCAAAGGCGCCGAAGGCGCGAGACGAAACCCGCACCTGACCGAAGACCGCACCTCGACGCGCATCCGCGCCCCTGACGCGCACCCGCACCTCGACGCGCATCCGCGCCCCTGACGCGCACCCGCACCCCGACGCGCACCCGCACCCCGACGCACGCCCGCGCCCCCGCCTCAGCCCAGCTCCTTGACCATCCAGACCTCGGCGTACGGCCCCGCCGTGAAGGGCGGAACATCCCGGTAGCCATGCCGTGCGTACAGCGCGCGGGCCTCGACCAGGTCGAGCCGGGTGTCGAGCGCGATCCGCTCGGCGCCCAGTTCGCCCGCCGCCGTCTCGACGGCCGCGAGCAGCGTGGCGCCGCCGCCCAGCCCTCGCTTGGCGGGCCGTACGTACACCCGCTTCAGCTCCGCCGCCCGCGTCAGCCCCGTCTTACGCTCGTCCATCAGCCGCATCCCCGCACATCCGGCGAGTTCGCCGTCGTGATGCGCCAGCAGGAAGACCCCTCGTGGCGGGGCGAGATCGTCGCTGGGCATCTCCGCGAGCGCCTGCTCGATCTCCTCCGGGGTCGAGTTCCGCTCCTCGTGGAGCTGGTAGTAGCGGTCGGCGACATCGACGAGGTACTCGCGCAGCAGCATGGCCGAGACCGGATCGTCGACGGGCCGCGCGGCGACCGTCCAGCCCGTCGTCGGCTCCGTCGCCGGCTCCGTCGCGGGGGAGGCCGGGGCGCGCGAACCGGCCTGGGTACGTGGCGTACTCGTCATGCTCGGCATCCTGGCACCCACCACCGGCCTCACGCACCGCAGTTTGAGGGCCGAAGACCGGGCTACCCGAATAGAGGAGCCCCCCGAACGCGGAGGGGGAAGCGAGCGGGAAGGCAGAAGCAGACCATGTCAACTGCTGCAATCAGCATCGTGGTTGTCGTCGCGGTCGTCCTCGCGGCCGCGCTCATCATCCGCGTCGTCCGTGCGGGCGCCAGCCGTAAGGAACGCGCTCTGCGACGCCGCTTCGGGCCCGAGTACGAACTGAACGTCGCCCAGCACGCGGGCGACACCAAGGCGGCCGAGCGGGAGCTGGAGGAACGGCTGCGGCTGTACGGCGATCTGAGGACCCAGCCCCTGCCCGGTGAGCTGCGCGAGCGGTACGTGGCCGAATGGGCGGCCGTACAGGAGATGTTCATCGAGTCCCCGGAACGCTCGGTGACCAGCGCCGATCGGCTGCTGGCCCGCCTCGCCCACGACCGCGGCTATCCGTCGGACCGTTACGAGGAGCAGGTGGCGGCGCTGTCCGTGCACCACTCCGAGCATGTTCAGGGCTACCGGCAGATCCATGACACCGCCGGTCTCGCCCGCGAGGGGCGCGCGGACACCGAGCAACTGCGCGAGGCGGTGGTGCACGCCCGGCCGTTCTTCGAGGACCTGGTCAGGCCCCCGCACCACGGCGCCACGACCGGCGCCACGACCGGCCCCGAGACCGCGCGGCAGCCCTTCGGCGAGCGGCGGAGCGGGAGCGGAGTCCGCCGGTGGCTGCCGGGGACCGGGGCCGGGACCGGGACCAGGACCGGGGCTGGGACCGGGGCCGGATCCGGAATCAGGGCCGGGACGGGCCATACACGGTTCGGCCACACCAGGAAGGGCGGCGCGTGGTGACGGACCCGACCGACCCGACCGACCCGGCGGAGCACGACGGCCGGCGGCGCCATGGATGGGGGAAGCTTGAAGTGGCGCCGCTGTCCCAGGGGGTGGGCAACAGGAACAGCAGGGACAACAGGGACAACAGGGAAGCGGCGGATCCGACGACGTCCTGGCACGCGCCGACACCGACGCTGACGAACGGAACACGACCGTCGAACGGATCGCGGCCGTCGAACGGAACGAAGCCGACGACACGGCAGCCGTCCGGCTCGTCCGGCTCGTCCGGGTCGTCCGGCCCGTCCGCGTCGCCCGCCGAGCAGCCGAACACCCCGAACGGCCCCAGCTTCCCCGTGCTGCCGACAAGCGAGCACGACGTGCTGGCCCAGCGGCTGCGCTACGCGGTCGGCGGCTTCGTGGACTCCCCACGCGGCGCCGTCGAGGAGGCCGATGCCCTGCTCGCGGAGGTGGCCACCCGGCTCGCCGATCTGCTGGCCGAACGCCGAGGCACGCTCCGTGCCGCCTGGCACGAGGATGACGCGGTCATCTCGGAGACGGAAGAACTCCGCCTGGCGATGCGGGGCTACCGCAATGTGCTGGAGCGCCTCATCAGCATCTGACCGCCCGACACCGCCAACACCACTACCAAACCCCCTGGCCGCTGCCCGGAGCCCCTCCGGGTGGTGGCCATGCCCCATGCCGCCGACCGGGTCGTAAATCGGTCGTACCGGGGGCGGGCCACGGCCTACCGTGGCGCGGTTGTGATCGGGCAGGTTAAGGCAGGTTCAGGCAGGACCGGCCAGGGACCGTGAAGGGGCGGGGGCGCGATGGAGCGGTACAGCGGGTGGGCCGATGAGGGGTTCGGCGGTGTCGCCGAGGTGTTCGCGCGGAACTTCGAGGAGTTTCCCGAACTCGGGGCGGCGGTCACCGTCTTCGCCGGTGGCCGCAAGGTCGTGGAGCTGTGGGGCGGGGTCGCGGACCAGGGGAGCGGGCGGGCGCGGGAGAGGGACACCGCCGTGCCGGTGTTCTCGTGCGCCAAGGGCATCGTGAGCGTCTGCGCCCACCTCCTCGCCCAGGAGGGGCGGCTGGACCTCGACGCCCCGGTGAGCCGGTACTGGCCGGAGTTCGGCCGGTACGGCAAGGAGGCGATCACCTGCCGGATGGTCCTCGGGCACCGGGCGGGGGTCCCGGTGCTCGACCGGGTGCTGACATTCGAGGAGATCGCCGACTGGGCGCCGGTGATCCGCGGCATCGAGGGGCAGACGCCGCTGTGGGAGCCGGGTGTGTCGTACGAGTACCACGGCCATGTCTTCGGCTTCCTCATCGGCGAGGTCATCCGGCGGATCACCGGCCACACCCCGGGCGCGTACTTCCGGCGGGCCGTGGGGGATCCGCTGGGGCTGCGGGCCTGGATCGGGCTGCCGACGGCGGAGCTGGCCGGGCGGGCCCGGCTGGTCGAGGCCGAGGGGCGGCCCGGGATGCCGGGGCCCGAGCATCTGCTGACCCGCATCGTGACCATGAACGGCGCGCTGGCCTTCCCCGGCCTGGAGGAGCCCCACGGCTGGAACGACCCGGCGCTGCTCGGCATGGAGCTGCCCGGCGCGGGCGCCACCGCGTCGGCGAGCGGGCTCGCCGGGCTGTACGCGGCGGCGGTGACCGGTATCGAGGGCCATCGGCGGCTGCTGAACCCCGAGACCGTGACGGACGCGGTCCGCGAGCTCTCGTCCGGCAAGGGATGGCTGGGCTTCGACATGGGAGCGCGCTGGGGCTCGGGCTTTCTGCTCGACTCGCCGTCCTTCCGGCCGATGCTGGGGGAGCGCAGCTTCGGCAACGACGGGTCGGGCGGGCAATTCGCCTTCGGCGACGACGAGTTCGGGGTGGGCTTCGCCTATGTGGCCAACCGCATGATCGGCCACGGCGATGCCCGCGCCACCCGTCTCGTCGCCGCCCTGCGGGAGTCTTTGGGCGGCTGATCGGCCCCCACCCCGCCCCTTCCCGAAACCGGGGCCCCGCCCCGGGCCCCGCTCCTCAATCGCCGGAGGGGCTGGGATGGGTAACGCCGCAGCATCGGTATGCGGCTCCACCGCGGGACAGGGGCTCCGCCCCCGGCCCCCGGGAGCTCGGGGCGGAGCCCCTGCGGGGTTCGGGGGGCGGAGCCCTGCCGGGGTTCGGGGGATGGTCTTTGCGGGGTCTGGGGCGGAGTCTTTGCGGGGTTCGGGGCGGAGCCCCGCCGGGTTCGGGCGGAGTCCCCGCGAGGTTCGGGGCGGAGCCCCTGTGGGGTCTGGGGCGGAGCCCCAGTTGTGGGAAGGGGCGGGGAGGGGAACAAGCCCGCCGCAGGCGTCACGATCCGGCGGACACCCGCTACACCGCGCCCCACAGCTCGGTACGGTGCGCCCCCACCAGCGCGCCGATCCGGGCCAGCACCTC
>NZ_JAHLEM010000931.1 GCF_018883605.1 Streptomyces niphimycinicus
CAGTTGTGGGAAGGGGCGGGGAGGGGAACAAGCCCGCCGCAGGCGTCACGATCCGGCGGACACCCGCTACACCGCGCCCCACAGCTCGGTACGGTGCGCCCCCACCAGCGCGCCGATCCGGGCCAGCACCTCATCGACCGGGAGCGGGTCCAGCCGGCGGCCATCCCGCAGCCGCAGGGCCACCCGGCCGTCCCCGGCCTCCCTGGCGCCCACGACGGCCTGGTAGGGCACCAGACGGGCCTCCCGGATCCGGGCGCCCAGGCTGCCGCGCTCCGGTCCGGCCAGCTCCGCGCGCAGCCCGAGGTCCACGCATCGCCGGACGAGCGCCTCGGCGTGCGGCAGTTCGGCCTCGGAGATCGGCAGGACCATGAGCTGAGTGGGGGCGAGCCAGGCGGGGAAGGCCCCGCCGTGCTCCTCGATGAGATGGGCCACGGCCCGTTCCACACTGCCGATGATGCTGCGGTGGACCATGACCGGGCGGTGCCGGGCGCCGTCCGGGCCGATGTAGTGCAGATCGAACTGCTCGGGCTGGTGGAAGTCGACCTGGACGGTGGACAGGGTGGACTCCCGGCCCGCGCCGTCGGCGACCTGTACATCGATCTTGGGGCCGTAGAACGCGGCCTCGCCCTCCGCCGCCTCGTAGGGCAGACCGGAGCGGTCCAGGACGTCGGTCAGCAGGGCGGTCGAGCGGCGCCACATCTCGGGGGCGGCGACGTACTTGCCGCCGGGGCCCGGGAGGGAGAGCCGATAGCGGGCCGGGGTGATGCCGAGCGCCTCGTACGCCCGGCGGATCATCTCCAGGGCCGCCGCCGCCTCGTCGGCGACCTGGTCCAGGGTGCAGAAGATATGGGCGTCGTTGAGCTGGATGGCCCGGACCCGGGTCAGCCCGCCGAGCACCCCCGACAGCTCCGAACGGTACATCCCGCCCAACTCGGCCATCCGCAGCGGCAGTTCGCGGTAGCTGTGGCCGCGGGAGCGGTAGATGACCGCATGGTGGGGACACAGGCTCGGACGCAGGACGACCTGCTCCGCACCGGGCTCCGCGCCCAGCTCCATCGGGGGAAACATATCGTCGCTGTAGTGCGACCAGTGCCCCGACAGCTCGTACAGCTCCCGTTTGCCGAGCACCGGCGAGTACACATGCCGGTAGCCCGCCCGCCGCTCGGCGTCGCGGATGTACTCCTCCAGGGTGTGCCGTACGGTCGCGCCGTCGGGCAGCCAGTACGGCAGCCCCGCGCCGATCAGCGGGTCGGTGTCGAACAGGCCCAGCTCACGGCCCAGCTTGCGGTGGTCGGACATCACGGTCTCCTCGTCGACGTGGCGGATGTCGGTGGCTGTCGGGCGAGTGACCGCACGGCGAAGCCCCGGGGCACTCGCCCCGGGGCTTCGGATCAGAACATCGATCAGCGCGCCGGGACACTCTCCGGCGTCGTCGTCATGGCAACGATGGCAGCGCGCTTCATGCCGCCGACCGTAGCAAGGCCCGACGCGGCCCGCCCGGCATTTTCTCCGGCCACGGACCCCGCCGGGCCGCGGCCCGCACTGGCCTGCGGCTACGGCCCGTGGCCGAGGCCGCCGGGTCCGGACCGTAGCCGAGCCGTAGGGG
>NZ_JAHLEM010000932.1 GCF_018883605.1 Streptomyces niphimycinicus
CGCCGAGGCCCTGGTCCCCCGCGCGGCGGGCCTGGAGGGGTCCGGCCGGGTGCTGGCCGCCGCGAACGGCGCGCTGGACTTCCCCGACAAGCCGATCGAGCGGCTGTGGCATGCGACGACCCTGCTGCGCGAACACCGTGGCGACGGCCATGTCGCGGCCCTGGTCGCCGCCGGTCTCGACGGCTGCGAAGCCCTCGTCCTCCGTTCCGCCGTCGACCTCTCCCGCACCGAACTCCAGCCCCACCGCGGCTGGACCGACCAGGAGTGGGACGCCGCCGCCCGACGCCTGACCGACCGCGCCCTCCTCACCCCGGACGGCACCGCGACACAGACCGGACGCGAACTGCTCCAGACGGCCGAGACCGCGACCGACCGAGCGGCGGAACGCCCTTGGCGACCGCTGGGCCCCGACGAGGTGGCACCCCTGGTACGACTCCTCACCCCCCTGGCCACCGCCTGCGCCACCGCCCTCCGCTTCCCCAACCCGATCGGGGTCCCGAATCCGACGGCCTGAGCGACCGGGCCAGAGGGCGGCGCGCCCGGGGGGCTTGAAACTCTCGTTGCGGCCGGTTCCAGCGTGGGCGGCCCGCCGGGCAGGGAGCTAGCCGCTCAGTTGCGTATGGCGGGCGGCCAGCCGCTGTGCGCCGTGTTCGGTCAGGGTGCCGTGCAGGCGCAGGCGGGCGACGCCGCCGTCCGGGTAGATGTCGATGCGGACGTGGGTCACCGGCGGGGCCGCGTCGAGGACGAAGCGGTGGACCGTGTCGGGCTGGAGGCGGGTGCGGGGCAGGAGTTCGGTCCAGGACGGGGAGGCGTGGTCGGCCGGGTCCGCGCCGGAGGTGGCGTCGAGGCCGTACAGCGCCGCCCAGCCCGGTGCGTTGCCCTTGTAGCAGCCGGTGTCGATCTCCACGGCGCGCAGTGACGCCTGGGCGGTGAGGCGGTAGCGGACCCAGTCGTGGCCGGTGTCGCGGCGGCGGCGGGTCTCCCAGCCCTCGTCCATCTTGTGGGAGCGGCCGGGCTGGATGGAGTTGGCGGGCGGGGAGTAGAAGCGGTCGGAGGCGTCCTCGGCCGCGCCGCCGTGCTCCAGCGCCACCACGTCGAAGGTGCCGAGTGCGGTGAGCCACGCCGGGTCGGGGGCGACCTCGCCGTGGACGCGGAGTCGGGCGATACCGCCGTCGGGGTGCTGCTTGAGGCGGAGGTGGGTGAAGCGGCGGGCCACGGAGACGGGGAAGCCGTTGGCGGCGTGGCCGCCGATCCGCGTATGGGGGACGAGTTCGGTCCATACGACGTCGTCGGCGAGGAGTTCCTCGGGGGACGGGGTGCCGTCCACCGCCGTCGCCTCGACGCTCACCGCCCGCGGGTAGTTGCCGCGGAAGTGGGCGGTGTCGACGACGATGCCGTGGACGACCCCGGGCGCGCCGAGGCGGATCAGGGCCCAGTCGTGGTCGTCCTCGGCCGGATGCGGGGTGTCGGAGGAGGCTCCGCGCCGCCGCCGGGTCTCCCAGCCGTCCATGACCTTGCCCTTGTGGCCGAAGGCGGCGGGGTCGAAGTGCGGGGGTTCGGGCCGCAGCAGATTCTCGCGCTCGGCGAAGAACTCGTCGTTGGCCGCGACCACGCTGCCGCCGAGCCGCCGGTCGGCCAGGTCCACGAGGTGGGTGAAGGGGAGGTCGGCGGTCCGGTAGTCGGCGTACGGATCGCCACCGCCGTACGGGGCGGCGTCACCGGTGAAGCGGGGGGTCGGCGCGGTCATGTGCGGGGCTGCCTTTCCAGGAGTCGGCCGGTGGGTTCGCTCGTCGCGCCGCGGTCGGCGATCGCGCCATGGTCGGTGATCGCGCCATGGTCGGCGATCTTCCGGCCGCGCAGCCAGGTGGACCGTACGACGCCGTACAGCGTTCTGCCCGCGTAGGCGGTGACCTGGTTGCGGTGGTGGAGGGCGGCGGGGTCGACGGTGAAGGTCTCGTCGGGGGCGAGGACCGCGAAGTCGGCGTCCCGGCCGACCTCGATGGCGCCCTTACGGTCGAGACCGACGAGCGCGGCGGGGCCGGTGGACATCCAGCGGGCCACGTCGTGGAGGGTGTGGCCGCGCCGTCGGGCCGCCGTCCAGACGGCGGGGAGGCCGAGCTGGAGCGAGGAGATGCCGCCCCAGGCCCGCCCGAAGTCGTCCACCTTGAGGTCGGCCGTACAGGGCGAGTGGTCGGAGACGACGCAGTCGATCTCCCCGGCCGCCAGGCCCGCCCACAGGGCGTCCTGGTTGGCGGCCTCCCTTATGGGCGGACAGCATTTGAACTCCGTGGCGCCGTCGGGGACTTCCTCGGCGGTGAGGGTCAGGAAGTGCGGGCAGGTCTCCACGGTGATCCGGACGCCCTTACGGCGGGCGTCGGCGATCAGCGGCAGCGCGTCGGCGGACGAGAGGTGCAGGACGTGGACGCGGGCGTCCAGCTCGTGGGCGAGGGCGATGAGGCCCGCGATGGCCTCGTTCTCGGCGGCGCGCGGGCGGGAGGCGAGGAAGTCGGTGTAGCGCGGGCCGGTGGGCGGTGGGGCGCCGTCGATGAGGCGGGCGTCCTCGGCGTGGACGATCAGCAGTCCGCCGAAGCCCGCGATCTCGCGGAGGGCGGTCCGGAGCTGGTCGGGGGCGAGCGGGGGAAACTCGTCCACACCGGAGGGGAGCAGGAACGCCTTGAAGCCGAGGACGCCCGCGTCGTGCAGCGGCCGCAGATCCGGGGCGTTCCCGGGCACGGCACCGCCCCAGAACCCGATGTCGACATGGGCCGACCGCCGGGCGACGGCCCGTTTGACCTCCAGGGCCGGGACGGTGGTGGTCGGCGGGACGCTGTTGAGCGGCATGTCGACCAGGGTGGTGACGCCGCCGGCCGCGGCGGCGCGGGTGGCCGAGCCGAACCCCTCCCAGGCGGTGCGGCCGGGGTCGTTGACATGGACGTGGGTGTCGACGAGGCCGGGGAGGAGGACGTCGTCGCCGAGATCCTCGACCCTCGCGCCGTCCGGGTCGGGGGTGTCGTACGGCCCGACGGCCACGATGCGGCCGTCGGCGACGGACACGGAAGCCGCGCGCGGGCCGTCCGGGGTCATGACGCGTCGTGAGCGCAGCACCAGGTCCGGCCGCACCAGGCCCGGTGCCGGCTCCGGTTCCCGCTCCGCACGCTCTTCCCGATCCAGGTCGAACACCGCCACCAACCTATCGCTATACGGAATTAGCTTTCCATTGGGCGTTGAGTACGGCAAGTCTTTACTCCGCCACCGGGCGGGTCAAGACCCCACCCGTGGTGACCCGCGAGGTGATCAGCGCCTGGGCCATCGCGCCGCCGACCCTGGCCTTGGCGGACCTCAGACCGTAGATCCCCCCGGCGATGACCAGTCCGAAGCACCAGGAGAACGGGGCGACGTCCGCGAAGTAGGCGCTCCAGTACGCCCAGACCGGTGCCGCGCACCCCCGCGCAGCGCCCCAGCAGACCGGCCGTGAGCAGCCGGTCCCGGATCTGCGGCACGGCCCGGTCGAGGGTGGTGACGACGCCGTAGGAATGGCCGAGCATCATGGCCATCTGGGCGGCGGACTCGGCGATGTCGAGGACCGGAACGTCGAGCAGCTCCTGCGCCCCCTCCCGCCCCGGCTCGCCGAACCCGGCTATGACCAGCGCGTCGAAGGGTTCGTCGAATCGTCAGCCGGTCAAGTACGGCGGCGGCGCTCAGATATCCGTCGAAGTGACCCTCGATCGATTCGGGGCCCCACAGCGGCTCGGTGGCCACGATGGTGGTGCCGGGGCTCGCACTGGCCTCGGCGAGGTCCCGGATGGTGGCGGTCATGGCGGCTGTGGTGTTGGGATTCAGCACAAGGATGCGCATAGCACTCCCGCGACGACTCTATGCTTCCGTAAGATGGAAGTAGGTTTTCGAGATGCAGAAATTAGTCAGCGTGGTCACCCTCGTCAATGGATCGCACAGAGATCGTTGACAAGCGGCTACGGGAGGTCGCCGCGGGCGGGTAGGCTGCCCGTGGCCGGTCGGCCGCGGCGTCCGACGCGTGTGCGGGCCGGTGCCGACCGCTGTGAAAGGAACACCGACGTGCCGTCCGCCGAGTCCAAGACCGCCGCCACCACCGCCGGATCCGGTGGCGTCCAGTCCCTGGAGCGCGCCTTCGACCTGCTGGAGCGGATGGCCGACGCCGGGGGCGAGGTCGGGCTGAGCGAGCTCTCCACCAGCAGCGGGCTGCCACTGCCCACCATTCACCGGCTGATGCGCACGCTGGTGGCCTGCGGCTATGTCCGTCAGCAGCCCAACCGCCGCTATGCCCTCGGGCCCCGGCTGATCCGGCTCGGCGAGAGCTCGGCCCGGCTGCTGGGCACCTGGGCGCGGCCGTATCTGGCGCGGCTGGTGGAGGAGACCGGCGAGACCGCGAACATGGCGCTGCTGGACGGCGATGAGGTGGTGTACGTGGCACAGGTGCCCTCGCGCCACTCGATGCGGATGTTCACCGAGGTCGGGCGGCGGGTGCTGCCCCACACCACGGGCGTCGGCAAGGCGCTGCTGGCGGGCACGCCGCCCGAGGAGGTGCGCGCCCTGCTGGCCCGCACCGGTATGCCCGCGGTGACCGAGAAGACGATCACCTCGCCGGATGGGTTCCTCGACGCGCTGCGGCAGGTCCACGAGCTGGGTTACGCGGTGGACGACAACGAGCAGGAGATGGGCGTGCGCTGCCTCGCGGTGCCGGTGCCCGACTCCCCCGCACCGGCGGCCATCTCCATCTCGGGCCCGGCGGGCCGGGTGACGGACGAGGCCACCCGGAGAATCGTGCCGATCCTCAAGGAGGTCGCGGTCGAGCTGTCGGGGGCGCTGGCCAGCACCGGTTCCGCCTGACGGCGGAGCGCCACCGGCGGCGGGCGCGGCACGGGGCCGCCGCCCGGCTCGGTGGGGCCACCCGGCTCAGTCTCTCCCTATGCCCGTCCGGGGCGCGCCGCTGAACTGGTCGATCGCCGCGCGGACGCCCGTCAGGGCGGAGCCCAGCGCGCTGACCGAGCCCAGCGCTCCCGCGATGAGCAGCAGCGAGCGGCGCAGGCGGTGCAGCTCCGGCGCGCCGGTGCGGGCCATGGCATCGAGCGCGGCCAGCTCGTCGTCGGCGATCGCCCGGTCCGGTAATTCCGCAGGGTGGGCGGCCAGGTCACGCCTGAGCCGGGCCACGGCACGGCGCAGCTCGGCCGCCCTCGGATCGTCATCGGTGCCCGCCACTCGCCTGGCTTCCACGACTGCGGCGCCCTCCACTGACAAGGCATCGGGATCACCCCAGAGCCTCGCGCCATCGTTGGCCAACACTGCCCTTCGCCCCCTCGCGCCCTCTCGCCCTCTCGCACAGCCTGCCCCCTTCCCGCATGGCCGCCCCAACCCTCCACCTCACGTGGATTCGGACACAAGGGGCCGCGGATCAGTTAACGCCACTCAGTGCACGACGCGCTATACGGAGAGCGAAAATCAGACCGGCTGGGATGAAGCCCCCGCACGGCCCCCAGGTGCGGTAAGCAGGGCGCATGGATCGCACAACGGATGACTCCGCGCAGGTCGCCGGGATCGTGCTGGCGGCCGGGGGCGGCCGGCGGCTGGGCGGGCGGCCGAAAGCCCTTTTGACGCATCGGGGGCGGCCGCTGGTGGAGCACGCCGCGCGGGCGCTGCGCGAGGGCGGCTGCGCGCCCGTGCACATCGTGCTGGGCGCCGCGGC
>NZ_JAHLEM010000933.1 GCF_018883605.1 Streptomyces niphimycinicus
CGCTGGTCGCCGCTCGCCGCCCTTACGGCCAGCACGGTGATACGGCCGCCGGGGCCCGGGTGCTGGGCAGCGGCCTGCTCGGGGGAGAGGCCGCTCGCCCGCAGCACCGCCTCCTCGCCCGCGTACTGCTCCAGACAGCCGCGGCCGCCGCAGGCGCACTCGGGCCCCTCGGGACGGACCGGCACATGGCCCAGCTCGCCGGCGAAACCGTGGGTGCCGCGCAGCAGTTGCCCCTCCAGCACGACCGCGGCGCCGATGCCGATCTCGGCCGAGACATGGATGAAGTCCCGGGGCGCCGGATCGTGGCCGCCCCGCCACAGCTCGGCGAGCGCGCTCAGATTCGCCTCGTTGTCGACGGTGACCGGCAGCCCGGGCAGCGCCGTGCGCAGCTCGGGGCCGATGTCCACCCCCTCCCAGCCCAGGTTGGGGGCGCGGACGACCAGCGACGAGTCCCGCGCCACCAGACCGGGCACCGCCACCGCGAGCCCCACCGGCCGCAGCCCGCCCAGCTCCGCTTCCGCCGCGACCTGCCGGACCAGGGAGGAGAGCTGGGTGAGCACCGGGGCCGGTGCACGGTCGCGGTTCGCCGACGCTATCTCGGTGCGGGCCCGCACCCGCCCGGCGAGGTCCACCGCGCACACCGCGAGATGGTCCACCCCGATCTCCGCGCCGATTCCGGCCGGACCGCGCTCATTGAGCTGTAGGGCGCTGCCGGGGCGGCCGACCGTACCGGGCCGGGAGGGGCCCAGCTCGACCAGCAGCCCGTCCCGGATCAGCTCGTCGACGAGCGTGGAGACGGCGGCCCGGGTGAGCCCCACCCGGGCCGCCACCGAGGCACGGGACAGCGGGCCGTGGGCGGCCACGGCAAGCAGCACGTGGGAGAGATTGCGCCG
>NZ_JAHLEM010000934.1 GCF_018883605.1 Streptomyces niphimycinicus
CGGGAGGGGCCCAGCTCGACCAGCAGCCCGTCCCGGATCAGCTCGTCGACGAGCGTGGAGACGGCGGCCCGGGTGAGCCCCACCCGGGCCGCCACCGAGGCACGGGACAGCGGGCCGTGGGCGGCCACGGCATGCAGCACGTGGGAGAGATTGCGCCGGCGCATCGCCTGCTGGGTGTTGGGCAGTGGCGCTGCCACCTGAATCCGCCTCCTCTCGCCCGGTCGCCAGATCCGCTCATTGTGCCGGGCCGGTACGACACCGGGTCGCCCGGCCGCCGTCGTACGGCGCTCACGCGCGCCGTAAGGTGTTCACGCGCGCCGTAAGGTGTTCACACGCGCCTTACCGCGCTCACGCGTGGCGCAGCAGGCCCTCCGCGTCCGCGAGCACCCGGGAGAGCCGCTCCAGCGCCGCCTCGTCGCGGGGCACCGGACCGTAGGACGGCCCTTCGGCGGTCGCCCAGCGCCGGGCCACCGCCGCCGGGTCCTCGCCCAGCACCAGCCCCGCGGCCTGCGCGGCGGCCCCGAGGGCGACCAGCTCCTCGGCCCGCGGTACCTGAACCGGGCGTCCGCTCAGCCGCCGGACCGTCTCCCGCCACGCCGTGCCCTTGGCGCCACCCCCTATGAGCAAAAGCGGGGCGTCGGGCGCCGCGTCCTCGTCCAGCACCTGATCCAGCGCGGTGAGCAGGGCGAAGACGGCCCCGTCGTAGGCGGCCTGGAGCACCTGCCCCGGTGTGGTGTCATGGCGCAGACCGTGCAGCAGCCCCGAGGCGTGCGGCAGATGAGGGGTGCGCTCACCGTCCAGGAACGGCAGCAGCACGGCCGAGCCGCCCGGCTCCACCGCCTCCCGGTCGCGGCCCAGCAGCGCCGCGATCCGGTCCACCGCGAGCGTGCAGTTGAGCGTGCACGCCAGCGGCAGCCAGGCGTCCCGCGCGTCGGCGAACCCCGCGACCACCCCGGTGGGGTCGGCGGGCCGGTGGGCCGAGACCGCGTAGACGGTGCCGGAGGTGCCCAGGCTGAGCACCGGCTGCCCCGGGCGCAGGCCGAGCCCCAGGGCGGCCGCCATATTGTCGCCCGTGCCGGTGGCCACCAGGGCGCCGGTGGGCAGCGGCAGACCGGGCAGCTCCCGTACGGTCCCGGCGGCCTCGCCGTGCCGCAGCACGCGCGGCAGCAGCTCGGGGGAGAGCCCGGCCCGGTCCAGGATCTCCTCGTCGTAGGACTCGGTGGCCGAGGACCACCAGCCGGTGCCCGAGGCGTCGCCCCGGTCGGTGGTCCCATAGCCGGTGAGCCGCTCGGTGAGGTAGTCATGGGGGAGCCGGACGGCCGCGGTGGCGCGGGCCGCCTCCGGCTCGTTCTCCTTCAGCCAGGCCCACTTGGTGACGGTGAAGGCGGGCGCGGGCACACTGCCGACCCGCTCCGCCCATGCCTTCGGGCCGCCCAGCTCCTCGATGAGCCGGTCGCGCTGGGGCGCGGAGCGCACATCGTTCCACAGCAGCGCGGGCCGCACCGAGCGGCCCGAGGCGTCCAGCGTCACCAGGCCGTGCTGCTGGCCGCCCACGGAGACCGCGGCCGCCTCCCGGGCCGGGTTCCCGCACTGGCCCAGCGCCTCGGTCAGTGCCTCCCACCACTGCTCGGGGACGGACTCCTTACCGGTGCCGTCGCTGCCGCCGCCGACGGTGTGCGGGGCCTGTCCCCGGGCGACGACCGCGCCGGTCGCGGAGTCGACGACGAGCGCCTTGGTCGATTGCGTGGAGCTGTCCACGCCGACGACGAGCGGTCCTTGCGGCACGGGCACGGCTGCTGCTGCCATCTCGCGCTCTCCCTTGCGTCCATGGGTCGTGCGGTGTGCGGGTGGAACGGGGCTTCCCCGGAATGCTCGCGCATACTAATTTGTAAAGCGCCATGACGAAATAGGCGAGGGAGCCGCGATGAGCTACAACCCCACCCCCGAGGACAGGTTCACCTTCGGACTGTGGACGGTCGGCTGGCAGGGCCGGGACCCGTTCGGGGACGCCACCCGCCCGGCGCTCGACCCCGTGGAGTCCGTGACCCGGCTCGCCGAACTCGGCGCGTACGGCGTCACCTTCCACGACGACGACCTCATCCCCTTCGGAGCCTCGGCGACCGAGCGCGAATCGCATATCAAGCGCTTCCGGCAGGCCCTGGACGCCACCGGGATGTCCGTCCCCATGGCCACCACCAACCTCTTCACCCATCCGGTCTTCAAGGACGGCGCCTTCACCGCCAACGACCGCGATGTGCGCCGCTACGCGCTGCGCAAGACCATGCGCAACATCGACCTCGCCGCAGAACTGGGCGCCAGGACCTATGTGGCCTGGGGCGGCCGCGAGGGCGCGGAGTCCGGCGGCGCCAAGGACGTGCGCGCCGCGCTCGACCGGATGAAGGAGGCGTTCGACCTGCTCGGCGCCTACGTTACCGAGCAGGGCTACGATCTGCGCTTCGCCATCGAGCCCAAGCCCAACGAGCCGCGCGGCGACATCCTGCTGCCGACCGTCGGCCACGCACTGGCCTTCATCGAGCGGCTGGAGCGGCCCGAGCTGTACGGCGTCAACCCGGAGGTCGGCCATGAGCAGATGGCCGGGCTGAACTTCCCGCACGGCATCGCCCAGGCACTGTGGGCGGGCAAGCTCTTCCACATCGACCTCAACGGCCAGAACGGCATCAAGTACGACCAGGACCTGCGGTTCGGCGCGGGCGATCTGCGGGCCGCCTTCTGGCTGGTCGACCTGCTGGAGACGGGCGGCTACGAGGGACCGCGCCACTTCGACTTCAAGCCCCCGCGCACCGAGGACATCTCGGGCGTCTGGGCCTCGGCGGCGGGCTGTATGCGCAACTACCTCATCCTCAAGGAGCGGGCGGCCGCATTCCGCGCCGACCCCGAGGTCCAGGAGGCGCTGCGCGCCTCGCGCCTGGACCAGTTGGGCGAGCCGACGCTCGAGGAGGGCGAGACCCCGACGGCGCTGCTCGCGGACCGCACCGCCTTCGAGGACTTCGACGTCGAGGCGGCCGCCGAGCGCGGTATGGCCTTCGAGCGCCTGGACCAGCTCGCCATGGACCATCTGCTCGCCGCGCGCTGACCCGCGTCCGGCCGCCGGTCCCGCCCCCCGACGGGACCGGCGGCCGGGGCTCATCGTCAGGCCGACGGCTGCCAGCCGCCGAGCCAGTCGGCGATCTCGTAGTCCGCGGCCTGGGCGTCGGTCAGTTGCGGCCGGTCGGTGCCCGCCGCACCGGAACCGGCGCCGGTGTTCTTGTACTCCCCGAAGCGGTCGTCCTTCCAGGAGAAGCCGCTCATGTCCGTCCACGGAGTGGTCTTGATCGCCGCTGACAGATCCGTATTGCGGACGATCGCCTGCGGATCGAGACTGGCGTCACCGCCCGCGTGCCAGGGGCGGCCGAGGTAGAACGACCGGCTGCTGACATCCCCGGTGATATTGCTGTTGATGAACAGGAAGCCCTTCTTCCCGGCCGCCGTCGAGGGCGCCGCGACATAGCCGCCGGAGCTGCCGTCGTAGCGCTTGACGAGCCGGATCGCCGACTTGTCGATGACGGCGGAGGCACGGCCGAAGATGAAGTCGACGTTCCCCTGGATCCAGGCGTTGCCGATGTACACCCGGCCGACGGTGGACTTGCTCGCGGAGTCCAGCAGCAGGGTGTCCTGGTCCCCGACCGCCCCGATGTTGTCCAGGACGATCCGGTCGCCCGCGGTGCGCAGCGCGCCCGCCTGCTTGTCGGCGATGGCGCTGTTGGCCTCGTTGAAGTCGTTCACGAACTGTAGATTGCGGGCCTGGAAGTCATCGGCTTCGTGGCGGCATGGGCCCGGGCGTCCGCGCCGGACCAGTCGGCGGCCGGGGCGGCGACGAGCCCGACGCCGGTGGCCAGGGCCAGGGAGCCGATGAGCGGGGCGGGGCGGCGCCGCCGGGGGCGCCGTGGGCTGAGGGTCATGGTCGGTGACTCCGTCCCGTGGAGACGTGCCGAGGGGGTTGACGCCCTTACGGTCTCCACGGCCCACCCAAAGGTTGCCGCCCCGCGGCCTTCGGCCCCGGCTGGATCTTCCCCCCTGGTCCCGTCCGCCCTCACCGGCCACGGGGACGGCGGCCCGGAGGGGCAACCCCGAGGCCGCTCCCGCGTTGTGCCGACGGCCCGGGGCCGTTCACCGGCGAGCTCCTCCTTACGGGCGGCACTGGCCCTTCCCGGCCCGCGGCCGGAGGCGGACGGGATGCCGCCACCGGCCACGCGCCGCGTCAGCCCTGGGAGCCTGGCATCGCCAGCGCCGCCGCCGGGTCGGGTCCGGCCGGGCCCGCGGGCCACCAGCGGCCGTGTTCCTTGCGGTACGGCCACCAGCGGCCGTCGCGTCCGTAGCGCACCTGGAGATCGGCGCCCACCACCGTCCAGCGGTTCCCCGCGGCGCGCAGCCCGGGCGCCCGCTCGTCCCCCTCCCAGGCGGCGGCGAGCTGGACGCGGGCCCGTGCTAGGGCTGCCGCGTCCGGCGTCCACTCCTCCTCCAGAACGGTGAGCGCGGCGGCCCCGCCGTGCTCCCAGGCACGGACGGCCCGCGCCAGATCGGTGCGGTCACGCCCGCAACCGGCCGCGAGCCGGGCGGCGATCGGGGCCGGGGGACCGGCGGCGGTCAGCCGCACCGTGTCCTGCCACACCGTCAGTGCCGCCGGGACCGGGGAGGAGGCGTGGCCGGGCGCGAGGGCCTCGGCCAGCAGCCGCTGGGCGCGTACGGCGGCGTCCGCCGCCAGGAACTCCAGCGCGGCGACGTCCAGCCCCTCGGCCG
>NZ_JAHLEM010000935.1 GCF_018883605.1 Streptomyces niphimycinicus
TCCTCCAGCGAGAACACCCCCGCCACATGCGCCGCCGCGATCTCACCGATGGAGTGACCGATCACCACATCCGGACTGACACCGAAGTGCTCCAGCAACCGGAACAGCGCCACCTCGACCGCGAACAACGCGGGCTGGGTGAACACCGTCCGATCCAACAGCCCGGCATCCGCGCCCCCCTCCGCCGCGAACATCACCTCGGTGAGCGGACGGTCCAGCAGCACATCCAGATGCGCACACACCTCGTCCAGCGCACGGGCGAACACCGGGAACGCCTCATACAACTCCCGGCCCATACCCAGACGCTGCGCACCCTGACCCGAGAACAAGAAGGCCGACTTTCCAGCAGTTACGGCCTCACCCTGGACGACTCCCGAGGCGATTCCGCCCTGCGCGAGAGCACTCAGGCCGCGCAGAAGGGTTTCCCGGTCCTCACCCACCAGCACGGCACGGTGCTCGAACACCGACCTGGACGCCAAGGTGTGCCCGACTTCGAGCACGCCGACGTCTTCCCTGGCCGCGACATGGTCGTACAGCCGCTCGGCCTGCGCCCGCAGCGCCTCCCGGTTCTTCCCCGACACCAGCCACGGCACCACGGCCGCCGACACCGGCGCCTCGGGGGCCGTCTCCGCAGCCGCGGCCTCTTCCAGGTCAGGAGCCTGTTCGAGGATGGTGTGGGCGTTGGTTCCGCTCAGTCCGAACGAGGAGACACCGGCCCGGCGCGGCCGACCCGTCTCCGGCCACGCGATGGCCTCCGTCAGCAGCCGCACCTCGCCCGCCGACCAGTCCACCTCCCGGGACGGCTCGCCGACGTGCAGCGTCTGCGGCAGCACGCCCTCACGCATGGCCAGCACCATCTTGATGACCCCGGCCACACCGGCCGCGGCCTGCGTATGACCGATGTTCGACTTGATGGCCCCCAACCACAGCTGACTGTCCGCCGGCCGCTCCTGCCCGTAGGTGGCCAGCAGCGCCTGCGCCTCGATCGGGTCACCCAGCGTCGTACCCGTACCGTGCGCCTCGACCGCGTCCACCTCGGACGCCGACAGTCCGGCATTGGCCAGCGCCTGGCGGATCACCCGCTGCTGCGACGGCCCGTTCGGCGCCGTCAGACCGTTCGAAGCGCCGTCCTGGTTGATGGCCGAGCCCCGCACCACCGCCAGCACCGGATGGCCGTTCTTCCGCGCGTCCGACAGCCGCTCCACCAGCAGCATGCCGACGCCCTCGGACCAGCCGGTGCCGTCCGCGCCCTCCGCGAACGGCTTGCACCGACCGTCGGGCGCCAGACCGCGCTGACGGCTGAACTCGACGAAGGCACCGGGCGTCGACATCACCGACACACCACCGGCGAGCGCCAGATCGCACTCGCCCTGGCGCAGTGCCTGCGCCGCGAGATGCAGCGCCACCAGCGACGACGAACACGCCGTGTCCACCGTCATCGCCGGCCCCTCGAGGCCGAACGTGTACGAGATACGCCCGGACACCACACTGGCCGCGCTGCCTGTGCCCACATGGCCACCGAAGTCCTCGGGAGCGTCGAGCATGATCGTGGAGTAGTCCTGGCCGTTGGTGCCGACGAACACACCGGTCCGGGTGCCCCGCAGCGCGGCCGGCTTGACGCCCGCGTACTCGAATGCCTCCCAGGAGGTCTCCAGCAGCAGCCGCTGCTGCGGGTCCATGGCCACCGCCTCGCGCGGCGAGATGCCGAAGAACACCGGGTCGAACTGGGGTGCTCCGTAGAGGAAGCCGCCCTCGCGGGCGTAGAAGGTGCCCGGGTGCTCGGGGTCCGGGTGGTACATCCCCTCGACGTCCCAGCCACGGTCTCCGGGGAACCCGGCGATGCCGTCGCCGCCTTCGGCCAGGAGGCGCCACAGGTCCTGCGGGGTCTCGACGGCTCCGGGGAAGCGGCAGCTCATCGCCACGATCACGA
Organism: Streptomyces niphimycinicus; assembly: GCF_018883605.1. Classification (GTDB taxonomy): domain Bacteria; phylum Actinomycetota; class Actinomycetes; order Streptomycetales; family Streptomycetaceae; genus Streptomyces; species Streptomyces niphimycinicus. The sequence goes on from NZ_JAHLEM010000935.1 coordinate 1,931, forward strand.
TGGGGTCGTCGTCATCCGCGGGCGCACGACGCGACACCGCGGCGGTGGCCGCCTCGGTGTGGGCTCCGCCGAGCTCCTCCCGCAGATGGCCGGCGAGCACCTCGGCGGTCGGGTAGTCGAAGACGAGGGTCGACGGCAGGTGCAGACCGGTGGCCAGGTCCAGCCGGTTGCGCAGCTCGATGGCGGTGAGGGAGTCGAACCCGAGGTCCCGGAAAGCACGGCCGGGCTCGACGGCGTCCGCCGAGAAGTGGCCGAGCGCCGAGGCCGCGTGGGTGCGGATGAGGTCCAGGAGGACGGCTTGCTGTTCGGCGCCCGAGAGTCCGGCCAGTTGTTCCCGGAGACCGGATCCCGGCTCTGTCCGGGCGGTGGCACCGCCCGAGGCGGCCAGGAGTTCCCGCGCCTCGGGGATGTCGCTCACGAGGGCGGTGGGGCCCGCGCTCAGCATCGAGGCCATACCGGCCCAGTCGATGTCGGCCACGACCAGCGCGGGCTCGGCCTGGCCGACGGCCCAGCGCAGCGTGTCCACGGCCAGCGAGGGGGTCATGGGGGGCAGTGGCCCGCCACGCATCCGCTCCCCGGCGCGGCCGCTCGCGGCCATGCCGCTCTCGGCCCACGGGCCCCAGGCCACCGCGGTGGCGGCCAGGCCCTGGGCGCGGCGCTGCTGCGCCAGCGCGTCCAAGTAGGCGTTGGCCGCCGCGTAGGCGGCCTGGCCCGCGCCGCCGACGACGCCGGCGAAGGAGGAGAACAGTACGAACGCGTCGAGTGACAGTCCTTCGGTCAGCTCGTGCAACTGCCGCGCGCCCTCGACCTTCGCGGTCAGGGTCCCGGCGAGCTGGTCGACGGTCAGGCCGTCCAGCACACCGTCGTCCAGGATGCCCGCCGCGTGCACGACGGCGCTCAGCGGATACCGCTCAGGGATGGCGGCCAACACCGCGGCGAGGGCGTCCCGGTCGGCGGCGTCGCAGGCCGCGACGGTCACCTCGGCGCCCAGTTCCTCCAGCTCCGCCTTGAGCTCAGCAGCGCCTTCGGCCGCCGGGCCGCGACGGCTGGTCAGCACCACGTGTTCGGCGCCCTCGCGCACGGCCCAGCGCGCCACGTGCGCGCCCAGGGCACCGGTGCCACCGGTCACCAGCACCGAGCCCCGGGGCCGCCACGCGCGCTCCGCCGACTCGTTTCCGGCGGTGACGCGGGACAGGCGCCGGGCGTACGCTCCGGAGCCGCGCACCGCCACCTGGTCCTCGCCGCCTTCGGCGGACAGCGTCCAGGCCAGCCGCGCGGCGGCGCGCTCGTCCAGCGTCCCGGGCAGATCGACGAGGCCGCCCCAGATCCGCGGGTGTTCCATGGCCGCCACCCGGCCGAGACCCCATATTTCGGCCTGCGTTGTGCTCGTGAGCTGGTCGGAACGGCCCACCGAGACGGCGCCGCGGGTGCCGCACCACAGGCGGGCCTCGATGTCCGCCTCGGCCAGAGCCCGTACCAGCATCAGTGTCAGTGCGAGTCCGCGGGAGACCACCGGGTGCTCGGTGCAGGGCCGCTCGTCCACACCCACCAGGGACAGCACACCGCCGATTCCGGGCAGACCGGCGGCGATCTCACGCAGCCGTTCGGCCAGTACGCCCGGGGCGAGGTCGGCCTCGTCGGCCACGACACGCATGACATCGGCACCGTGCCGCTGGAGTGCGGTGGACACCGACTCGGCGAACGCGTCATCGGCGCCGGAGGCGGGAAGGACCACGAGCCAGGTCCCCGACAGCGTGGCCGCGGGGTTCTCCGAGACGGGCTTCCACGAGATGCGGTACCGCCAGCCGTCGACCGTGGCCCGGTCGCGCTGCTGCCGTCGGTACGACGACAAGGCGGGCAGCAACTCGCCCAGCGAGCCGCCGTCGACGTCCAGCGCCTTCGCCAGCGCGCCCAGGTCCTCGCGCTCCACCGCGTCCCAGAACCGCGCGTCCACGGTGTCCGCGGCCGCGGAGCCACCCGACGCTGCGCTCGTGCTCTCCAGCCAGTAACGCTGACGCTGGAACGGGTAGGTCGGCAGCTCCACCGTGCGGGCGCCCCGCCCGGCGAAGACCGTTTCCCAGTCCACCGCCACGCCGTGGACGTGGGCTTCGGTCAGCGCGGCCAGCAGAGCCTGTGCGTCGGGACGCTCCTTGCGCAGGACCGGCACCACGACCGGGGCCGAAACCGCCTCTCCGGTCAGGCACTCCCGCGCCATCGCCGAGAGCACACCGTCGGGGCCCACCTCCAGGTAGGCGGTGACGCCCTGGGCCTCCAGGGAGCGAACGCCGTCGGCGAAGCGAACTGCCTCCCTGACGTGCCGCACCCAGTACTCCGGCGAGCAGACCTCATCGGCCCCGACCGGCTCTCCCGTGACGTTGGAGACCAGCGCCAGGGTGGGGGTCTGGAAGGACAGCCCGCGCACGACCTTGCGGAAGTCGTCCAGCATCGCGTCCATGCGGGGCGAATGGAACGCGTGGCTGACCCGCAGCCGGCTCGTCTTGCGCCCTTGTTCCGACCACTGGGCGGCGATCTCCAGCGCCGCTTCCTCGTCACCGGCGATGACCACGGCGTTCGGGCCGTTGACGGCGGCGATGCTCACCTCGGCCGCACGGCCGGCCAGCGAACCGGCGATCTCCTCCTCCGACGCCTGCACCGCCACCATGGCGCCGCCCTCGGGCAGCGCCTGCATCAGACGGCCGCGGGCCGCGATCAGCGTGCACGCGTCCTCCAGCGAGAACACCCCGGCCACATGCGCGGCGGCGATCTCACCGATGGAGTGGCCGATCAGCACATCCGGGGTGACACCGAAGTGCTCCAGCAACCGGAACAGCGCCACCTCGATGGCAAACAGCGCGGGCTGGGTGAACGCCGTCTGGTCCAGCAGCGCGGCCTCCGCGCTCCCCTCCGCCGCGAACACCACCTCCCGCAGTGGACGGTCCAGCAGCAGGTCGAGCCGCGCACACACCTCGTCCAGCGCACGGGCGAACACCGGGAACGCCTCGTACAGCTCCCGGCCCATACCCAGACGCTGCGCGCCCTGACCCGAGAACAGAAATGCCGTCTTGACCACTGTTCCGGCCACGCCCTGGACCACGCCAGGAGCTGCTTCGCCGGTGGCGACCGCCTCGAGCCCGCGGAGGAGTTCCGCACGATGCGCGCCCGACACCACCGCACGGTGTTCGAACGTCGACCGTGCGGCAACCAGGGAGTGGCCGACGTCCAGGGGACTCAGCTCGGTCCGCTCGAGCAGGAACGCGCTGAGTCGGGCGGCCTGGGCCCGCAGAGCATCCGCGCCACGAGCCGACAGCAGCCACGTGGCCACACCGCTGTCCTGGTCGGAGACCGAGCTCGGCTCGGTCTCGTCCTCGTCGACCGGCGGGGCCTGCTCGATGATGGTGTGCGCGTTGGTGCCGCTCACACCGAAGGCGGAGACACCGGCCCGGCGCGGCTGACCGGTCTCGGGCCACTCGGTGGCCTCCGTCAGCAGCCGCACCTCACCCGCCGACCAGTCCACCTGTCGCGACGGCTCATCCACATGCAGCGTCCGCGGCAACACTCCGTGGCGCATCGCCATGACCATCTTGATGATCCCGCCGACACCGGCGGCGGCCTGCGTGTGCCCGATGTTGGACTTCAGCGCGCCCAGCCACAGCGGGCGCCCCTCCGGCCGCTCCTGGCCGTACGTCGCGAGCAGCGCCTGCGCCTCGATCGGGTCGCCCAG
>NZ_JAHLEM010000936.1 GCF_018883605.1 Streptomyces niphimycinicus
CCCGGCACGGCATGTCGCCCCGCCGCGACATACGCCACGCCCAGCTCCACCGGCAGCGGCCCGACCCCCTCGTACGCCTCCGGTACGGCCAGCCCGGTCACCCCGGCCTCGGCGAGCCGCCCCCACACCGCGCGCCCCGGCGCACGCTCCCCGCGCGCCCACGCCCGGACGGCGTGCGGCGTATCGGCCGCGCCGAGCATCCGGTCCACGGTGCGGCCGAAGTCCGTCTGCGCCTGATCGAGCATGAACCTCATCCGGGGATCCCCTCGTCAGCCACTGAGCTCGTCACCGGGTCCGCACCGGCACCGGAGCCTCACCGGCGCCCCTTCGGCAGGCCCAGCAGCCGCTCGGCGATGATGTCGCGCTGGATCTCGTTGGTGCCCGCGTAGATCGGGCCCGCGAGGGCGAAGGTATAGCCGTCGGACCAACCGCCGGGCGCGGCCGGGTCGTCGGCGCCGTCGGCCAGTTCGCCGCAGGGGCCCAGCAGGTCCAGGGCCGTCTCGTGGAGGGCGATGTCCAGCTCCGACCAGAAGACCTTGTTCAGGCTGGACTCGGCGCCGAGCGAACCCCCGGCGGCCAGCCGGGAGGCGCCCGCGTAGGCGAACAGCTCATACGCGCGGGCGCCGATCACCGCGTCGGCGACCCGGTCGCGCAGCGAGGCGGCCGTCTCGTCGTCCGGCGCGTCCGCCCGCTCCCGCCACAGCGCCACCAGCTTCCGGGCCGCCGCGGTGAACCGCCCGGGGCTGCGCAGGGTCAGCCCGCGTTCGTTGCCCGCCGTGCTCATCGCGATCCGCCAGCCCTGCCCCGGCTCGCCGATGACGTCCTCGTCCGGCACGAACACCTCGTCCAGGAAGAGCTCGGCGAAGGCGGGCTTGCCGTCGAGGCGGCCGATGGGGCGCACGGTCACACCGGGCGCGTCCAGGGCGAACATCAGATACGTCAGCCCCCGGTGCGGTGCGTCCGCCGCCGGATCGCTGCGGAACAGGCCGAAGGCCCGGTCGGCGAAGGCCGCCCGGGACGACCAGGTCTTCTGCCCGGTAAGCAGCCAGCCGCCATCGGTGCGGCGGGCGGTGGAGCGCAGCGAGGCGAGGTCGGAGCCCGACTCCGGTTCGGACCACGCCTGGGCCCAGATCGTCTCGCCGCGCGCCATCGGTGGCAGGATCCGGGTGCGCTGCTCGGCGCTGCCGTGCTCGAAGAGGGTGGGGGCGAGCAGGCTGATCCCGTTCTGGCTCACCCGGCCGGGCGCGCCCGCCGCGTAGTACTCCTCCTCGAACAGCAGCCACTCGACCACCGAGGCGCCCCGGCCGCCGTACTCCTCGGGCCAGGTCACCGCCGACCAGCGGTCCGCCGCGAGGGTGCGCTCCCAGCCGCGATGCGCCGCGAACCCCTCGGCGGTCTCCAGGGAGGGCAGGGGAGCGGTGGGCGTGTGCGCGGCCAGCCACCGCCGGGCCTCGGCCCGGAACGCCGTCTGCCGCTCGGTGAGATCCAGGTCCACCGGTGCGTCACCTCCCTCGGCCGAGCTTCCCTAACAAGTGTTTGGTAGGTTACCGTGGCGTCGTGATGGACAACAAGGCGCCGTACGTTCCCGGCCACGGCCTCCTCACCGGCCGCACGGCCGTCATCACCGCTGCCGCGGGCGCCGGAATCGGGGGCGCCACGGCCCGGCGGTTCCTGGAGGAGGGCGCGCGGGTCGTCCTCGGTGACGCCCATGGGCGCAGGCTCCAGGAGACGGTGGCCGCGCTCGCCGAGGAGTTCGGCGAGGAGCGGGTCGCCGGATGCGCCAGCGATGTGACCGACGAGGCCCAGATCGCCGCGCTGTACGACCTCGCCGAGGAGCGCCACGGACGGCTGGACGCGGTGGTCAACAACGCCGGGCTCGGCGGCACCGCCCTGCTGACCGAGATGACCGACGAGCAGTGGGACAAGGTCATCGACGTCACCCTGAACGGCACCTTCCGCTGCACCCGCGCCGCGCTGCGCCGGATGAAGGCCGGCGGCCACGGCGGGGTGGTGGTCAACAACGCCTCGGTCGTCGGCTGGCGCGCCCAAGCGGGCCAGGCGCACTACGCGGCGGCCAAGGCGGGCGTCATGGCGCTCACCCGCTGCGCCGCGGTCGAGGCCGCCGCCTACCGGGTGCGGGTCAACGCGGTCTCGCCGAGCCTGGCCATGCATCCGCATCTGGTGAAGGTCACCACCCCCGAGCTGCTGGCCGCGCTCACCGAGCGCGAGGCGTTCGGCCGGTACGCCGAGCCCTGGGAGGTGGCCAACGTCATCGTCTTCCTGGCCAGCGGCTACTCGTCGTATATGACCGGCGAGACGGTATCCGTGAGCAGCCAGCACGCATGAGGCGAGAATGAGAACGTGCCGAATTCCACCAGGACCCGCGCTTCCACCGGAAACAGTGCGAAGAAGAGCGAGAAGAAGACGACCGTGAGCCCGTCCCCCGAGCGACGGCGCGAACTGCTCTCGACCGCGGCGGAGGTCTTCGCCGCCCAGGGGTACAACGCGACCACCGTCCGCCGGATCGCGGACGAGGCGGGGATGCTCGCGGGCAGCCTCTACTACCACTTCGACTCCAAGGAGTCGATGGTCGACGAGATCCTCTCCACCTTCCTGGACGAGCTCTGGGCCGGATACGAGGCGGTGCTCGGCGCCGGACTCGGCCCCCGGGAGACCGTCGAGGCACTCGTCACCGAGTCCTTCCGGGAGATCGACCGGCACCGCGCCGCCGTCGCGATCTACCAGAAGGAGTCGAAGCACCTGTCCGCCCAGCCGCGCTTCGGCTATCTCACCGAGTCGCAGCGCAGGTTCGAGCGGGCGTGGCTGGGCGCGCTGGAGCGCGGAGTGGCCGAGGGGGTCTTCCGCGCCGACCTCGACATCCGGCTGGCGTACCGCTTTCTGCGCGACACCGTATGGGTCGCCGCCTCGTGGTACCGGCCCGGCGGACAGCACAGCCCCGAGGAGATCGCCCGCCAGTACCTGTCGATGGTCCTGGACGGCATCACTCCGCGAGAGCGGCAAGAGCGACCGTAAGACCGTCATGACGTGAGGGAACCCAAGGAGCTGACATGCCCGAGGCATACATCGTCGAAGCGGTAAGGACGCCGGTGGGGCGGCGGAAGGGCGGGCTCGCCGCCGTCCACCCCGCCGACCTCGGCGCGCATGTCCTGCGCGCGCTGATGGAGCGCTCGGGCGCCGATCCGGCCGCCGTCGAGGACGTCGTCTTCGGCTGTCTGGACACCGTGGGCCCGCAGGCCGGGGACATCGCGCGCACCTCCTGGCTGGCCGCCGGGCTCCCGGAGGAGGTCCCGGGCGTGACCGTCGACCGGCAGTGCGGCTCCTCGCAGCAGGCCCTGCACTTCGCCGCCCAGGCGGTGCTCTCCGGCACCCAGGACCTGGTGGTCGCGGGCGGGGTGCAGAACATGTCGATGGTGCCCATCGGCTTCGCCAGCCGCCAGGCGAGCGAACCCCTGGGGCTGACCGAAGGCCCCTTCGCGGGTTCGGAGGGGTGGCGGGCGCGCTACGGCGACCGGCCGGTCAGCCAGTTCTACGGAGCCGAGCTGATAGCCGAGAAGTGGGGCATCACCCGCGAGGCCATGGAGGAGTTCGCCCTGGGCTCGCACCGCCGGGCGCTGCGCGCGATGGACGAGGGCCGCTTCGACCGCGAGGTCGTCCCGTTCGGGGACGTCCGGATGGACGAGGGGCCGCGCCGGGACACCAGCCTGGAGAAGATGGCCGCCCTCAAGCCGCTCATGGAGGGCGGCCGGCTCACCGCCGCGCTCTCCTCACAGGTCTCCGACGGCGCCTCGGCCCTGCTGGTCGCCTCCGAACAGGCCGTACGGGAGCACGGCTTGACCCCGCGCGCCCGGGTGCACCATCTGTCGGTGCGCGGCGAGGACCCGATCCGGATGCTGTCCGCGCCCATCCCGGCGACCGCGCACGCACTGAAGAAGACCGGACTGACCATCGGCGACATCGGCCTGGTCGAGATCAACGAGGCGTTCGCCCCCGTCGTACTGGCCTGGCTGAAGGAGACCGGCGCCGACCCCGACCGGGTCAACGTCAACGGCGGCGCCATCGCCCTGGGCCATCCGCTCGGCGCCACCGGCACCAAGCTGATGACGACCCTCCTCCACGAACTGGAGCGCACCGGCGGCCGGTACGGGCTACAGACGATGTGTGAAGGGGGCGGCCAGGCCAACGTCACCATCATTGAGCGGCTGTAGGGGCCCCGACCGGACGCCTTCCCGTGGCGGCCGCCCCCGGCCCCACGGATGATGGTGCTGCTCCGAGGGGCGGACCGAAGCCGGGAGGACAGTGGCATGGCGTGCGGATCGACCAAGCTCTGGAACGGCGAGGCCACCTGGTTCTGTTGTGGCAACGCCTGGGGTCCGTGCGCCTCGGCGGGCGGTGGCGCGTGTGGCACCTGTCGCTCCAGCGCCCTTCAGGCGGCCTGGCCCAACGCCTCCAAGGCGTGCTGGGACCTCACCCGGCCGGACCTGTGCGGCGAGGACATACCCCGGCGCGGCTGCGGCTCCATGATGAAGGTGCGCCATGACTGCTCGGGCGCGAGCGTCTGTGTCACCGTCAGCGACTGCGGCCCGCGCACCCGCAGCTTCTGCTCCGAGTCCACCTGCTGCGACGGGGTCTGCCGCACCAACCGCGTCATCGACCTCACCCCCGCCGCCTTCTCCGCCATCGGCAGCCTGAGCTCCGGCACCCTGCCGGTCTCCATCTTCGAATGAGGCGGGCCCGGCCATGAGCGCCTACCGAACCGGCGACCCCCTCGACCGCCGTCGCTTCCTCACCGCCGCCGCCCTCCGCGGTGCCACCGTCATCGGCACGGGAGCCCTGAGCGCGGGAGCCCTCGGCACCGGGGTCATCGGGGCGACCGCCCTGGGCGCCGTGGACGCCGACGCCGCGTTCGCCGCACCCATCCGCCCCCTGGACCCCGCGGTCGCCGAGAGCGCCTTCGCCGAGGGGCGGATCACCGCGATCAACCACGATGTCCTGGAGGTCGCGGGCTCCTACGGCGACCACTCCCGGGTGCGGGTCACGAACGCCACCAGCGTCTGGAAGGCCCGGGCCACCACCGCGGCCGACATCGAGACCGGCGACGGGCTCTATGCCCGCGGCCTCCCCCTGCCCGACGGCACCCTCGCCGCCGACGCGGTGTGGGTCAACATCGTGAACCTCCACGCAACCATCCGCGGTATCGAGAAGACCCGGCTGCATCTCGCCCACGGACAGCACGAGATCGTCGGCAACCTCATGGCGCGGACCACCAGCGCCTCGTACGGCGACGCCTCGCCCACCGCCGATCTGTCCCGGCTCACCATCGGACAGAGCGCCCAGGTCCTGGGCGCGTGGCGGCCCTCCGACGGCTCCGTGGACCTCGTGCGCGTCGCGGTCGCGCCCGGTGCGGGGAGGCGACGGTGAGCGCCCTGGTCTGCGCCGTCGCCCCGCTGGTGCTCGCCGGGGTGCTCGGACCGGCCGGTGCGGGCAAGCTGTTCGGCCGGGGCACCGCCCGGCAGGCGCCCCGTACCGCGCTCGCCCGGCTGCTGCGCGACGGCGGCCGGGCC
>NZ_JAHLEM010000937.1 GCF_018883605.1 Streptomyces niphimycinicus
CCCGCGGCGCGGGCGGGCGCGGCGGCCTCGGTGAGGATGTGGGCGAGGTCCCGCGACCCGTCGAGCAGCGGCGCGAGCGCGGCGATGGCCCGCCCGTGCAGCGCCGTGACCCCGTGCTCGGAGACGAGATACACGGCCTCGCCCGGCACCGGCTCGACCCGCAGATGTGGTGTGAAGCCCAGTTCGCCGGTCATCGGCCGGTTATTCGACGCCGACGGTGCAGATGCAGATGGCGGGTGCGCCGATGGGCCAGGCGGCGTCGGAGAGGTCCTCGATGACCAGGTCGTCGCCCTCGGCGGGCGGCTGAACGGCCTCGGCGGCCCTCGTGGCCCCGGCACGCTGGACGATCCTGGCGCGCTCGGCGATCTCGACGACCCCGGTGGCCCCGGTGGCCCCGGTGACCTCGGTGTTCTCGGCGGAATGAGCCAGGACGGCGGGGCTCGTGGACTCATATGGGACAGGCGTATCGGTCATCGCGGACTCTCTCATCGCCAGGGTGTGAATTTGTCATGGTGCGGTGCTCTGGAACTCATATCGAGCTCGTTACTCCGGCACTGGCCGCACAGGTCGCCCACAAGCGAGGCTCTTAAATGCCTCGGTGGCAGGGCCGCGCGGCCAGGAGGCACTTGACGGACCGTTGACGGAGGTACACGACCATGGACATCAAGGTGTTGGGGCCGCTGAGCGTCGAGGCGTGCGGTCAGTCGATCGTGCCCAGCGCGGGCAAGCCGCGCCAGATCCTTGCACTGCTTTCCGTCTACGCCAACCAGATGCTGCCGGTGCCCACTCTTATGGAGGAAATCTGGGGCACGCAGATGCCGCGCAGCGCGCTCACCACTTTGCAGACCTACATCCTCCAGTTGCGCCGCAGGCTGGCCGCGGCCTATGGACCGCAGGCCCCGCAGGCTTCCAAGGACGTCCTCGCCACGCGCTACGGCGGATATGTGCTGGAGGCCCAGCCGGGCGCGGTGGACATCCATGAGTACGACCGGCTGGTGGCCGCGGGGCGGGACGCGCTGGACGCCGGGGACGATGTGCAGGCGTCCCTGCTGCTGCGCGAGGCGCTGGCCGTCTGGCGCGGCTCCGCGCTGGTGGATGTGAAGGTCGGGCCGGTCCTGGAGATCGAGCTGGCCCGTCTGGAAGAGAGCCGGCTCGGCGTCCTGGAGCGCCGTATCGAGGCCGATCTGCGGCTGGGCCGCCATGCCGAGCTGCTCACGGAGCTGACCGAGCTGACCGCCCGTCATCCGCTGCACGAGGGGCTGCACGCTCAGTGCATGGCCGCGCTCTACCGCGCGGGCCGCCCCTGGCAGGCGCTGGAGGTCTACCAGGGGCTGCGCGCCAGACTGGTCGAGGACCTCGGGCTGGAGCCATCGCCGCGACTCCAGAAGCTCCAGCAGGCGGTGCTCGCCTCCGACCCGGCGCTCGATCTGGACCTGGAGGGCCACTGGCGCCGCCCGGTGCTCGACCTGTTCGCCGCATAAGACCAACAGCCCACAGCCAACAGTCAGTCCACAGCCAACAGTCCACAGTCCACAGCCAATAGCCCCCATAGCCCCCCACCGCCCTCGTCCGGAGCCCCGTAAGTTCCCCCAGCCGTCCCCGTCCGGCGAACCATCCCCCCAAGAACGCCCGGCGCCGCCCTTCAGCCGGGCTTGCTACGGCTCCGCTGCCCGATCCCCCCGCGCGGGCAAGCGGAGCCGTAGTGCGTCCAGGGGCTGCCAGGCGCTCGGTGCCCATGCCCTGGAGCTCGACCAGCAGGAGGCGCGATGACGCGCGAGATCGACACCGATGTGTGCGTGGTCGGCGGCGGCCCGGCCGGTCTGGTGCTGGCGCTGCTGATGCTGCGGTCGGGGGCCCGGGTGACCGTGATGGAGTGCGCCCGCGCGCATCAGCGCGTGTTCCGCGGCGAAATCCTCCAGCCCGGCGCGATGGCGCTGTTGGACGCGCTCGATGTGCTGGTCGGCGCACGTGCCCGCGGTGCCCATGAGCACGACCGGTTCCTGGTGATCGAGGGTGAGCGAGTGCTGCTGGAGGCCGACTACCGGCTGCTCGCGGCCCCGTACGACCACCTGTTGAGTGTTCCGCGCCCGCATCTGCTGGATGAGCTGCTCGCCCACTGCCGCCGCTCGCCCGGTTTCCGCTATCTGCCCGGACGGCGGGCCGGGGCCCTGCTGTGGCGGGAGGAGCGGATCGCCGGGGTCATCGCCGAGGGACCGCCGGGCCGCTGTGCGGTACGGGCCCGGGCCGTCGTCGGCGCGGACGGCCGGTTCTCCCGGATCCGGCGGCTGGCGGGCATCGGGGCGGGCCGCGCCGACGCGTTCGCCCAGGATGTGCTGTGGTGCACGCTCATCGCGCCCCGGGAGGAGCCGCCGCTCCGCGATGTGCGGGTGTTCCGCACCGGCGGCGGCCCGGTGCTGGTCTACGGCTCCTGGCCGAACCGCGTGCAGCTCGGCTGGACCCTGCCGCACCGGCGCTACGGCCATATCGCCGCCCTTGGCCTCGACCATGTCAAGGAGCGGCTGGTGCGTGCCGTGCCGGAGTACGCCACGCTGATCCGCGATCAGGTCCGCACTCCGGCCGACCTCCACGTGCTCGAGGTCTTCTCCGCACGCGCCGAGCGCTGGGTCGCCGATGGGCTGGTGCTGATCGGCGACGCCGCCCACACCCACAGCCCGATCGGCGCCCAGGGCATCAACCTCGCGGTACAGGACGCGGTGGTGCTGCACCCCCTGCTGGCCCGCGCCCTGGCCGAGGGTGACACCAGCGCCGAGCGACTGGCGGAGTTCGAGCGGCGGCGCGGGCCCGATATCGCGGCGGTGATGCGGATGCAGACCCTCCAGAGCCGGGCGATCCTCTCTCAGGGCGCGTTCACCACTCGGGTGCGCCCCCGTCTCGCGCGGGCGCTGCGCCGTACGCCGCTCTATCGCAAGATCCTTCAGCGCATGGCCTACGGGAACCCGTCGATCCGCATCGCCGACGCCGGAGTGTGCGGTCGGACATGACACCCCGGAGCGCGATGGCCGGAAACCACACCTTCACCTGCTTCTCGCCACCCCGGCTTCGGCCTCGTCCACCGCACCGCCTAGGTTGAGGCCATGCACACTGTCGTGATCCTGGCGATGGACCAGGTCATCCCCTTCGATCTGGCCACCCCGATCGAGGTGTTCAGCCGCACCCGGCTGCCCGACGGCCGGGAGCCCTACCGGGTCCGGGTCTGCGGCCCCGCCCCCAGCGTCGACGCCGGGGTGTTCGCCCTCCAGGTCCCGTATGGGCTCGAGGCGCTCGCCGAGGCCGACACGATCGTCGTGGCCGGCCGCAGTGACGCCCTGCTCCCGGTCCCCGACGAGGTGATCGACGCGCTGCGGGACGCCGCCGACCGGGGCACCCGTATCGCCTCGATCTGCACCGGGGCCTTCGTCCTCGCCGCCACCGGGCTGCTCGACGGACACCGTGCCACCACCCACTGGCTCGCCGGTGCGCTGCTCTCCGAGCTTCATCCGAAGATCCAGGTCGACCCGGATGTGCTCTATGTGGACAACGGCCAGTTCCTCACCTCGGCGGGCGCCGCGGCCGGGCTCGATCTGTGTCTGCATATGATCCGGCGCGACCACGGCTCCGCCGTGGCCGCCGACGCCGCGCGGCTGTCCGTGATGCCGCTGGAACGGGAGGGCGGGCAGGCCCAGTTCATCGTTCACGACCAGCCGCCCGTACCGCGCGGATCGCTGTTCGAACCCCTGCTGCGGTGGATGGAGGACAACGCCGGACGGGACCTCACCCTCAACGAGATAGCCGCCCACATCGGCATGAGCACCCGCACCCTCAACCGCCGCTTCCGGGAGCACACCGGGACCACCCCGTTGCAGTGGCTGCACCGCGCTCGGATCCGGCAGGCGCAGTATCTGCTGGAGGCCACCACCCACCCGGTCGAGCGCATCGCCACCCAGGTCGGCTTCGGCTCGCCCACCTCCTTCCGGGACCGCTTCAAGCGCGTCGTCGGCACCAGCCCGCACAGCTACCGCTCCGCCTTCCAGCGAAACGCCGGATAGCCGCCGAGCGGTCCCCTGGGCAGCCTCGGGCGCGGGTCGAGGCGGACTCGAGTCACGGCGGCGACCATGGCCTTCTCAGTGGGAACGACCGCGAGGAGCGCCCATGTTGGACCTCGGCCTGGAGGGGCGCACGGTCCTGGTCACCGGGGCCACCGGGGCCATCGGCCGGGCCACCGCACGCGCCTTCGCGGAGCAGGGCGCCCGGGTGGCGCTCGCCTTTCGGCACCACCGCGAGGCGGCCGAGGCGCTGGCCGGCGAGCTGTCCGGACCGGACCGCGGCAGAGCCTTCGCCGTGCCGTACGCCCTGGACGACGCCGCGTCGCCGCGCTGGGTCGTGGCGGCCGTGGAGGAGCACTGGGGCGGGCTGGACGTGCTGGTGGCGGCCGCCCGGCGGCGGGGCGCGCGACGCGATCCGCACACCCGGTTCGAGGACGTACCGGAGGAGCACTGGCGGCCGCTGGTCGCCGACGGCTTCGTGCCCGCGGTCCGCACCGTCCAGTGGGCCGTCGCCGGGATGCGCAAGCGCGGCTGGGGCCGGATCGCGCTGGTGGCCTCGCCGCAGGCACCGGACGGCGCGGCCGACGGGGAGTTCCACGCGGTGGAGCGGGCCGGGCTGCACGGTCTGGTCCGCGGTCTGGCGGGCGAAGTGGGCGGCGACGGAGTGCTGATCAACGCCGTATGCCCCGGGCCCACCCCGCCCGACCGGCCGCCGACTCCGCCGGACCGGCCGCCGACCTCGCCCGACCGGCCGTTCACCTTGCCCGGCCAGCCCTCCACCAACCCCGAGGGCATCGCCCGCGCCCTCCTCTTCCTGTGCTCGGCGGCCAACGGCACGATCACCGGCGAGGCGCTGACGCTCGCGGGGCGCCGCTGAGCCCGGCTAGAGGAGCGGCGGGGCGGCTCGGTGTCATGTCCATCGGCCGGACGGGGCGGCCCGGCCGGCTCGATCTCTGCGGGAGGTGAACCGTGCGCATCCTCTTCACTACCTGGGCCTCCGGCGCCCATCTCGTTCCCATGGTGCCGCTGGCGCGCGCCCTGCTCGGCGCCGGGCACCAGGTGCGGGTCGCGGTGCCGTCCGAGTGCGCGGCGGCCGTCGCCCGGACCGGCCTGGTGCCGGTGCAGATCGGTGCCCTGCCGGTGGCGGTGGTCAGGGCGCCGGACGCGACACGGCGCCCGCGCGGCATCTGGCCGACGGACTGGCCGGTGCGGCCCGCCGCGTTCACCGCGGAGCAGCACGGTGTGCTGCGTGCGTTGGGCGATCGGCAGGTGCGGATCGCCGAGGCGATGGCCCAGGGCCTGGTGGCCTTCGCCCGCTGCTGGCAGCCGGAGCTGGTGGTGCATGACGCCGGCGCGTACGCGGGCACGGTGGCCGCGGGGGCGCTCGGGGTGCCCGCGATCGGCCAGCTATGGGGGAGCGCGGCCGTGCTGCGGCTGGACCGGCAGCGGCTCGACGGCCCGCCGCTGCCCGGCTACGCCCGGCTGATGCGGCGTTACGGCGCCGACCCGGCGCGCGAGCCCGACCTCTGGCTCGAC
>NZ_JAHLEM010000938.1 GCF_018883605.1 Streptomyces niphimycinicus
CCCGCGCCCCGTCGTCAGGACGGCGCGCCCCGCACGGTGTTCCGGCTGACCGGCTCCGGGCGCCGCGCCGCGAGGCTCACGGGCAGGCTCCGCGGCGTCAGGCCGCCCCACGCCAAGGCCCGCGCCCCCAAACCCCGCGCCCCCAAACCCCGCCCGCCCAGACTCCGTACCGTCAAGCTGCGAAAGCTCCGCACCCGCACCCGCATGGTGCTCGCCCTCGCGACCCTGCTCGCGCTGGTGTGCACCCTGCTGCTGGACGGCTATCTGCACGCCGAGGTCGGCAACGACGCCCGGGTGTACCGCTCACACGCCTCGCGCACCGTCCCCGACCGGCTGCGCAAGGGCGGGCCGGTGATCACCTTCGACCGGACGGGGAAGGCCACCGAGCACGCCATCCCGTCCAGGACCATCGCGCTGACCTTCGACGACGGCCCGGACCCCCGCTGGACCCCGGAGATCCTCGACGTACTGCGCCGCCACAAGGTGCGGGGGACCTTCTTCGTGCTGGGCCAGATGGTGGTCCGCCATCCGGAGCTGGTCCGCCGGATGCGGGCCGCGGGCCATGAGGTCGGGGTGCACACCTTCTCCCATGTCGACCTGTCGTACCAGGACAAGGGGCGCATGGACCGCGAACTGGCCCAGTCCCAGTTGGCCCTGGCCGGTGCGGCGGGCATCACCAGCTCGCTCTTCCGCGCCCCGTACGCCTCCAAGGTCCGGGCGCTGGACGACCGCACCTGGCCGGTGCAGCAGCACATCGGCTCCAAGGGCTACATCAGCGCCTTCGTGGACACCGACAGCGAGGACTGGCAGCGGCCCCCGGTCAAGGAGATCATCCACAACGCCACTCCCGAGGGGAAGAAGGGCGCGTCCGTGCTCTTCCACGACGCGGGCGGCAACCGCGCGCGGACCGTGACGGCCCTGGGGCGGTACATCGAGCGGATGCAGAAGAAGGGCTACTCCTTCACCACCGTCACCGGCGCGCTCGGCGCCCACAGCGCCAACCACCCGGCGCACACCGTGCCGATCTGGGAGGGCCGGGCGCTGATCTGGGCCGCCGCGTTCACCCACAGCGCGCTGCCCGCGCTGATGGCGCTGCTCGGCCTGGTGGGCTTCTCGGTGATCGGGCGGCTGCTGCTGATGGTGGTCCTCGCCTGGTGGCACCGGCGCTCGCGGGAGCGGCGACGCTGGAGCCGGGTGCAGGAGGTGACCGATCCGGTGAGCGTGATCGTGCCCGCGTACAACGAGAAGGAGTGCATCGCCAACACCCTGAAGTCGCTGTCCGCCGCCACCCACCCGATCGAGATCCTGGTCGTGGACGACGGCTCCACCGACGGCACCGCCGATATCGCCGAGGCGATGGGGCTGCCCAACGTACGGGTGCTGCGCCAGGCCAACGCGGGCAAGCCCGCCGCGCTCAACCGGGGCATCGCCCACGCGAGCCACGAGCTGATCGTGATGATGGACGGCGACACCGTCTTCGAGCCCACCACCATCCGTGAGCTGGTCCGCCCGTTCGCCGACTCGCGGGTGGGCGCGGTCGCGGGCAACGCCAAGGTGGGCAACCGGGGCAAGCTGATCGGCGCCTGGCAGCACATCGAGTATGTGATGGGCTTCAACCTCGACCGGCGGATGTACGACCTGCTGCGCTGCATGCCCACCATCCCCGGCGCGATCGGCGCCTTCCGCCGCCGGGCGCTGCTGGAGGCCGGGGGCATGAGCGCGGACACCCTGGCCGAGGACACCGACATCACCATCGCCCTGCACCGGGCCGGCTGGCAGGTGGTCTACCAGGAGCACGCCCGCGCCTGGACCGAGGCGCCCAGCTCCCTCGGCCAGTTGTGGAAGCAGCGCTACCGCTGGAGTTACGGCACCATGCAGGCGTTGTGGAAGCACCGCCGCTCACTGATCGACCGGGGGCCCTCGGGGCGGTTCGGCCGGGTGGGGATGCCGCTGGTGGTGCTCTTCCAGATCCTCACCCCGCTGTGCGCGCCGCTGATCGACCTGTTCACCCTCTACGGCGTGATCTTCCTGGACCCGGTGCGTTCGCTGCTGGCCTGGGGCGCGCTGCTGCTGGTGCAGTTGCTGGGCGCGGCGTACGCGTTCCGGCTGGACCGGGAGGGCTACCGGGCGCTGGCCGTACTGCCGCTCCAGCAGATCGCCTACCGCCAGTTGATGTATCTGGTGCTGCTGCACTCCTGTGTCACGGCGGCGACCGGCGCCCTGCTGCCGTGGCAGAAGCTCAAGCGCACCGGTGAGGTGGAAACGCCGCGGGCGCCGGAGGCCGTACGGTGACCGGGCTCACTCCATCGGCACGGCGGGCGCGGGAACACCGGGTGGCGTGATGACGCTGTGCTGGACGGAGGTGTCCCCATGACCGACGAGAGCCACCGCGACGAGCGCCCCCAGGAGGGCTACCGCATCGAGCACGACTCGATGGGGGAGGTGAGGGTCCCGGCGCACGCCAAGTGGCGCGCCCAGACCCAGCGGGCGGTGGAGAACTTTCCGGTCAGCGGGCAGCGGCTGGAGCGGGCGCATATCGAGGCGCTGGCCCGGATCAAGGCCGCGGCCGCCCTGGTCAACGCGGATCTGGGCGTGGTGGACAAGGACATCGCGAGCGCGATCGCGGAGGTGGCGGCCCAGGTCGCCGAGGGCCGCTGGGACGACCACTTCCCGGTGGACGTCTTCCAGACCGGCTCCGGCACCTCGTCCAATATGAACACCAATGAGGTGCTGGCCACCCTCGCGAGCGAGCGCCTGGGCCGCCCGGTGCACCCCAATGACCATGTGAACGCAAGCCAGTCCTCCAACGACGTCTTCCCCTCGTCGATCCACATCGCGGCCACCGCGGCCGTCACCCGCGATCTGATCCCGGCCCTGGCCCATCTGGCGGAGGCGCTGGAGCGCAAGGCGGCCGAGTTCGCGGAGGTGGTCAAGGCGGGGCGCACCCACCTCATGGACGCCACTCCGGTGACCCTCGGTCAGGAGTTCGGCGGCTACGCGGCCCAGGTGCGGTACGGGATCGAGCGGCTGCGCGCCGCCCTCCCCCGGCTGGCCGAGCTGCCGCTGGGCGGTACGGCGGTGGGCACCGGGATCAACACCCCGCCCGGGTTCTCCGCCGCCGTCATCGCCGAGCTGGCCCGCGCCACCGGGCTGCCGCTGACCGAGGCCCGGGACCACTTCGAGGCGCAGGGCGCACGGGACGGGCTGGTCGAGACGTCCGGGCAACTGCGGACGATCGCGGTCGGCCTCACCAAGATCTCCAACGATCTGCGCTGGATGGCGTCGGGCCCCCGCACCGGGCTCGCCGAGATCGCGCTGCCCGATCTCCAGCCCGGCTCCTCCATCATGCCGGGGAAGGTCAACCCGGTGCTCCCCGAGGCCACGCTGATGGTCGCGGCGCAGGTCACCGGCAATGACACCACCGTCGCCATGGCCGGGGCCGCCGGGAACTTCGAGCTCAATGTGATGCTCCCGGTGATCGCCAAGAATCTGCTGGAGTCGATCCGGCTGCTGACCAATGTCTCCCGGCTGCTCGCGGACCGCACCATCGACGGGATCACCGCCGACGCCGAGCGGGCCCGGGAGTACGCGGAGTCCTCGCCGTCCGTCGTCACCCCGCTCAATCGCTACCTCGGCTACGAGGAGGCGGCGAAGGTGGCCAAGCGGTCGCTGGCCGAGCGCAAGACCATCCGGGCGGTGGTGCTGGAGTCCGGCTATGTGGAGCGCGGGCTGCTGACCGTGGAGCAGCTCGACGAGGCGCTCGACGTACTGCGCATGACGCATCCTTAGCCGGGCGTTGGCCGCCGGTTGCGGCATAGGTCACGGCATCGCGGCCCCGGCGCACCTAAGATCTGCTCATGACAGCGGACATCGCGGAGACGACGGGGACGGCGGACATCGCCCGGTGGGCACCGGGTGACCATATCCTGTGGCGCTATCGGGCCAATGCCTCCGAGCTCATCCACATCTGCCGTCCCGTGACCGTCGTCGAGGACACCGCCGAGCTGCTCGCCGTCTGGCTCGCCCCCGGCACCCCCTGCGTCAAACCGCAGCTCACCGACGGCACCTCGGTGCACCACGAGCCGCTGTCCACCCGTTACACCAAGCCGCGGACCACCGCCCTGTCCCAGTGGTTCGGCACCGGGGTGCTGAAGCTGGCCCGGCCCGGCGAGCCGTGGTCGGTGTGGCTGTTCTGGGACCAGGGCTGGCAGTTCAAGAACTGGTACGTGAACCTGGAGGAGCCGCTGGTCCGCCGGCCCCGCGGGGTGGACTCCGAGGACCACTTCCTGGACATCGCGGTCTACCCCGACCGGAGCTGGGAATGGAAGGACGAGGACGAGTTCGCGCAGGCACAGCGGGCCGGGCTGATGGGCCCCGAGCAGGCGGAGCGGGTCCGGACCGCGGGCCGGGCGGCCGTGGCGGCCATCGAGTCCTGGGGAGCGCCGTTCCGGGACCGGTGGGAGGACTGGCGGCCCGACCCCGCATGGTCCGTGCCCGCCCTTCCGGCGGACTGGGGCCGTACGGACAACAAGCACACCTCGGCACACTCGAGGTCATGAACCTCTTGTCGTGTCCCAGTGTTTCAAACGTAGGATCGTCGTCCGGAACACTGCCCATGCGGGACACCAGACGCCGGCGCAAGTCACGGGCGATGCGCAAGATCTGACGTATTGTCACAGGAGGGGGCGGAGTCGTGAGCGGTGAGGACGCGTGCGGGGACGGTTACGAGGGCTACGAGGACTTCGACCGCCTCGCACTGGACCGCAGCGGTCAGGCGGACGCCTTCGACACCATCGGCGACCGCTATGACGAAGCCTTTCCGTACAAGGAGGGCCAGCTCGCCGCCGGTCAGTGGCTGGCCGAATCGCTGCCGCCCGGCTCCCGGGTGCTCGACGTCGGCTGCGGTACCGGCCTGCCCACGGCCCGTCAGCTCGTCGACGCGGGGCACGAGGTGGTCGGGATCGACATCTCCCCGGGGATGCTCAAGCTGGCCCGGGACAATGTGCCGGAGGCCACCTTCCACCATGTGGACATCGTCGATCTGCGGGTGGGCGGCCGGTACGGCCCCGGAGGCCCCCGGGAACTCGGCACCTTCGACGGCATCGCCGCCTACTTCACCCTGCTGATGCTGCCCCGCCCGGAGATCCCGTACGCACTGCGGACCCTGCACGCGGTACTCAGACCCGGGGGGCTGCTGGGGCTGGGCATGGTGGAGGCTGACATCGACGACTACTCCATTCCGTTCCTCGGCAACTCGGTCCGGGTATCCGGTTATCTGCGGGACGAGCTGCGCCAGGTCGTACACGAAGCGGGCTTCGAGATCGCCGGGGAGGACTCGCACACGTACGCCCCGGCCAGCACGGACGTACCACCCGAGATCCAGCTCTATCTGAACTGCCGACGACGTGCCTGACACTCGGTGCGCCCACGACCTGCGGGCGCACGGCCCCGGACGGATGGAAACCCACGCGTGACGGAGCACCCCACCTCCCACAGCAGGCGGCAGGCGGCCACCTCTGCCGCCGCCCCGGGCGCGCCCGCGCCCGACGACGCGCACGGCGCGGTCCCGGACC
>NZ_JAHLEM010000939.1 GCF_018883605.1 Streptomyces niphimycinicus
CGCGGCGCGCGGGGCCGCGCCCCCCTGCCCTGCGGGGGGCGCGGCCGTATCAGGGGTGAAACCGGAAGGTGCGGTCATGTCCGGGTCACTGATCCAGCGCGTTGTCGTTCGTCTTGATCGCGGCCTTCCAGCCTTCGTCGGCGGACTTGCCCTGCTGCTCGACCTGGAGCAGGCCGACATCGGTGAAGTTCTGCTTGATGACGGCGTCCTTCGGGCCCAGGACCTGCGTCGGACTGTCCTTCGCGGCCTGGGAGAAGATCTTGCCGATGGGCGCGTCGTTGAAGTAGGGGAGCTTGGCGTCGGCCACCTGGGGCAGGTCGTACGCGGCCTGGGCGCTGGGGAAACTCGCCTGCTTCTCGAAGAGCTTGGCCTGCTGCTCGGGCGCGGTCAGCCAGGTGGCGAGCTTGACCGCCTCGTCCTTGTTCTTCGCCGCCTGCGGCACGGAGAGGAAGGAGCCGCCCCAGTTGGCGGGCTTGGGGGCGGCGGCGACGTCCCACTTGCCCTTGTACTTGTCCCCGGCGTACTCCTTGATCTGGCCGAGCATCCAGGCCGGGCAGGAGGCGGTGGCGAACTTGCCGTTGGCGAGCGCCTGCTGCCAGGGCTTGGTGAACTCCTGGAGCCCCGCGGAGAGTTTGGCCGCGGACGCGTCGGTCGCCAGCTTCCACGCCTTCTTGACGGCCGGGCTGTCCTTGTAGATGGGCTTCCCGCTCTTGTCGTAGTAGACCTCCGAGCTGCCGGAGACCGCCGCGTTGAACAGCCCGCCGGCCGAGTCCAGGAACGCGGCTCCGCCCGGCGCCTTCTTCGCGTAGTCCCGACCGGCGTCGAGGTACTTCTGCCAGTCGCCCGCCCAGAGCTCGGAGACCGCGTCACGGTCGGCCGGGAGCCCGGCCTGCTGGAAGAGGTCCTTGCGGTAGCAGATCGCCATCGGGCCCACGTCCGTGCCGAGGCCGATCATCTTTCCGTCCTTGGCGGTGGCCTGCGACCACTTCCAGCCGAGGAAGTTCTCCTTTTTGACGCCGTCCGCCTTCGAAAGATCAACGAACTTGTCGGCCTGGGTGGTGGTGACCTCATTGATGTTGCCCACCTCGACCGCCTGGATATCGGCGAGCCCGCTGCCCGAGCCGAGATGGGTGAGCAACTGCGGGTAGTAGTTGGAGGCCGGTTCGATCACATTCTCTACGATCTTGATATCCGGGTGCAGCTTTGTGTACTCGTCATAGAGCCCGGCCTGTTTGAAACCCATGACGCCGTAGGTGCCTACGGTCACGACCGTCTTGCCCTTGCTGTCGCCGCCGGACGAGCCGGACGAGCCGGCGGATCCGTCGTCGCCGTCGTCGGCGCAGCCGCTGAGCACTCCGGCTCCTAAAGCGGCGACGGCCGCGAGGACCACGGCTCTGCTGCGGTGACTACCAGTGCTCCTACGCATTCCGTCCTCCTAGCGCCCCGCCCAACGGCTTCCGGCCAATAAGTACCGATACATGGGTCTTTGAGATGCATCGAGCCGGGTGGACATCGTGCGGGTTGTGTATGGCCCAGGTACTGTGGGAGCGCTCCCAGCGGTGATGTGTTGAAGGGTCGCGGCTCCCCGCAGGGGTGTCAAGACAGTGCGCGAAACAACTTCCCGAAACCACACTGCTGTTGAATGACTCCGCAGCCGCCCATTGGGGAGTTGGAGCTGCTGGGTACGGACGGCTGGAGGCGCGATATGGCAGGAACGCGGCGGCATGGCGCGGGGCGGGGACGGCCGACCCTCGAGGAAGTGGCGGCCCGCGCCGGAGTCGGCCGCGGCACCGTCTCCCGAGTGATCAACGGTTCGCCGCGGGTCAGTGACCGCACCCGGACCGCCGTCGAACAGGCCGTCGCCGAACTCGGCTATGTGCCCAACCGGGTGGCCCGCGCGCTCGCGGCCAACCGTGCCGACGCCGTCGCACTGGTCATCCCCGAGCCCGAGACCCGGCTCTTCGCCGAACCGTACTTCTCCGACATCATCCGCGGCGTCGGCGCCGAGCTCGCCGACACCGATCTGCAATTGCTGCTCACCCTCATCCGCACCCCCAAGGAACGGCAGCGGCTCGCGGACTACCTCTCCGCGCACCGGGTCGACGGGGTGCTGCTGGTCTCCGTGCACGCGGACGACCCGCTGCCGGACCTGCTGGAGCGGATCGAGATGCCCGCGGTGCTCAGCGGCCGCCGCTCGGCGCATGAATCCGTCCCGTACGTGGACTCGGACAACACCGGGGGTGCCCAGTCCGCCGTGGAACACCTCATCGGCCGCGGCCGCTCGACGGTCGCCACCATCACCGGACCGCTGGACATGTATGTCGCCCAGTGCCGTCTGGAGGGCTACGGCGCCGCGGTCCGGGCGGCGGGCCGGGAGGTGGAACCGGAGCTGGTGGCGTCCGCGGACTTCACCGAGGAGGGCGGCCGCCGGGCCATGCGCCAACTGCTCGACCAGCGCCCGGACCTGGACGGGGTTTTCGCCGCCTCGGACGTGATGGCCGCGGGCGCCCGTCAGGTGCTGCGCGAGAGCGGGCGCCGCGTCCCCGACGATGTGGCGCTGGTCGGCTTCGAGGACTCGGCCGTCGCCCGCCATATGGACCCCCCGCTCACCAGCGTCCGGCAGGCCACGGAGGAGATGGGCCGGGCGATGGTGCGGGTGCTGCTGGAGGAGATCGAGGGGCTGTCCGACCGCACCTCCAAGCGGCCGCAGATGGTACTTCCTACCCAACTGGTGCGGCGGGAGTCTTCCTGAGGGGCAAAGCGTGTGGGGCCGGTGGTCGCGTATCGCGCGACCACCGGCCCCACCTCAGGGGACGGGCCGTGTGCTTACAGCGCCGGGTAGGCGTTCTTCAGCAGCTCCTGGAACTGGGCCGAGAACCAGTGGCCCGACAGCGGAGCGTTGGCGAGCGCACCCGACATGTTGTTGCCGTTGCGCGGGTTGCCGGTGTACGTCGGGTCGCACATCCGGTCGAAGCCCTTGCCCTCGTCGTTCGGGATCGAGGAGCTGGAGCCGTCCGACTCGCCCGGGGGCTTCATCCACACATACGCGTCGATCCCGGCCGC
The DNA here is from genome assembly GCF_018883605.1 of Streptomyces niphimycinicus. Lineage (GTDB taxonomy): Bacteria > Actinomycetota > Actinomycetes > Streptomycetales > Streptomycetaceae > Streptomyces > Streptomyces niphimycinicus. The sequence goes on from NZ_JAHLEM010000939.1 coordinate 3,064, forward strand.
GGGTGCCGCCTTGGGTCGCTCACCGAGTCCGGCGCCCGACTGGTTGCACCAGTTGCCGATGTGGATCCGGCGGTCGTAGCGCCCGCCGTTGACGTATGTGTCCACGTCCGACTTCGCGCCGGGGCCGCTGGGCCGGGCGCTGCCGCCCCAGCCGTTGCGGGAGGTGTCGATCAGGGCGCCGACGTTGCTGGGGAAGCCGACGTTGACCAGCTCCTGGCGGAACGCCTGGGCGAAGGAGAGCTCGTCCACGTACCGGTTCCAGTCCACCCACTTCGACTGGCGCACGGAGGTCCCGTTGACCGAGTCGTTGATGGTGTAGTTGTTCTCCTTCAGCGCGCTGTAGTTGGCCGTGTTGACGATGATGCCGGCCACCTTGTCGACCGTGCTGCCCTCGGCCGTCGCCGCCTGCTTGAGCACCTGGGCGGTGGCGTTGAAGTTGTCGTCCCAGCCGATCCAGCCGTGGTGCCCGGCGTCCACGTAGTTGTAGACGTTGCCGATGGCGCCCAGCTTGTTCAGGGCGTAGCCGACGCCCTTCACATAGTTGCCGTTCGCCTTCATGGTGTCGCACTGCGGGGTCGCGGTGGGACGGCCGCCGGTGTTGGTGACCAGGTTGGGCAGCGAGTCGATCTCGATCGTGGTGACGATCCGCAGATTGGAGTTGGCGTACTTCGACTCGGAGAGGATCGCCGCGATCGGGTCGATGAACTGCGTCTTGTACTTGTCGATCTCGGTCGGGCCCAGTTCGCCGTTGGACGCCAGCGCGGAGCAGTCACGCCCGGGCAGGTCGTAGACCACTAACTGGACGACGGTCGGGCTGCCGGCCGACTGCTGAAGCGCCTTGTCGAGGTGGGCGCGCAGCCCCATGGCGCCGCCCGTGCCGTTGATCGCGGCGATGCGGTCCAGCCAGACGCCGGTCGGCTGGTTGGAGATCTTGCTGCCGCCGGGTTCGGCGGCGGCCTTCGCCGACCAGTCGGGGTTCACATACACCTTGGCGCCCGCGTACGGGTTGTCGACCTTCGCGGCGGCCGCCCTGCCGCTGTCCACCTGGGCGGACGCCACACCGGTCAGCGCCCCCATGGTCAGTGCGGAGGCGGCGAGCAAAGTGCCCGCCATTCGGATTCTGCGGCTCATCGCATTCCCTTCAGGTGATCACGGAGTCCCACGCCGAAGTTGGTCGGCGTGCCGTTGTAATCGCTGATCAGAGACGGGCCCGAGGAACAGTCCCAGGTGTTCCAGGTCCAGCCCAGATACGAGGCGCCCTTGGCGTCCAGCCAGGCCATGACCCGGTCGATATAGCCGTGGGAGCAGGTGTTCTCGCCGATCTCGCCCGCCACGAAGGGGACCTGGGCGATGACCGGGGCGAGCTGTTCGTCGAAACAGCTCTCACTCGAGCAGGTGTTGAAGTTGTAGGTGTGCCAGGCGGCGGCGAGGTTGCCCGCCGGGTCGTTGGGCTTGTACGTCAGCCACTGGCGCAGATCGTTGGAGTAGGCGACCCCCGGGATCAGGACCAGGTTCTTGGCGCCCGTGGTCCTTACGGCGTTCAGCAGGGTCTGCATTCCGGCGACCTGGAAGTCGATTCCGGGGCAGTTGCCGCCGTCGCGCCAGCACTTCCACGCCGCCGTGAGGTCGGAGGTGGCGCGGTCCGGGAACGGCTCGTTGAACAGGTCGAAGACCACGGCCTGGTCGCTTCTGAAGGTCTGGGCGACCGAGGTCCAGAAGGCCGGGGTGTACTGCGCGCCCGGCATCGGCTTCTGGCAGGTGGCGTACTCGGTGCCGGGGCAGTGGTGTCCCCTCCGGTGTATTTGCCGTGGGACCAGTGGAGTTCGACAAGGCGTGGGGGTGCTCGCATGGAGCGACTCCTTGAGGTCCAAGCGCCGCTCGATACGGCGCTGACTGCTGGAACCGCTCCCACTGGTTGAAGCGAAGGTAGCGCTCGGCGGGCTCATGTCAACAGTTCCCGTTCACGGAATTATCGGTAGAAGACCTCTGAGCACCCGGTGTTGTTCAAAGACTTGACACCTCATCAGACCGACACGAACCTTGGGAGCGCTCCCACTGGTTCGCACTTTCCCCCACCACCCGCACGAACCGCGAGGAGGTCCCCCGATGCGCGTACAGCGTGGCTCCCCCTTATCCGGCGCACGGCTCTCAGGGGCACGACGGCGCATGCGACGGCTGGTGACCGCCCTGGCCGCCGCGCTCTCGCTCCCCGTGGCCATGACCACGGCGGGCGGCGCCCCCGCGCACGCCGCGGCGGTCCAGTGCGGGGTCGACTGCAAGAACGACCCGGCCTGGTCGAAGGTCGAGGCGTATCTGAAGGGAGGCGCGGTGCCCAGCTTCACGTACCACCGGTTCTGGGCCCAGGCGGATATCGCGCTGGCGATGGGGTCGTACGCGGACCTCTTCGAGTAGTCACCATCGCGCGACGGCGGGGCTCCCGGGCCGGGGCCCCGCCGCTCATGCGCCGTTCAGCGCGCGGCCCGCTCCGCCGCCCCCGCACCGGACCCGG
>NZ_JAHLEM010000094.1 GCF_018883605.1 Streptomyces niphimycinicus
GCCGCCGAGGTGAGAGATTGCCGACCCCGGGAACCCGACGCCCCCTGCGCGCCTCCCACTAGGGGACGGCAAGTGAGTTGGGGATCTTGATGACGGGACCGAATGGCGAGACCACGCTTCCGCAGGTCTTGTTGGACGCCGCCGACGCGGCCCCGGACCAGGTGCTGGTGCATGTCCGGGGAGACGGCGGTGAGCGGACGGTCACCTTCGCACGGCTGCGGGACGAGGCGCTGTGCGTCGCTGGTGGCTACCTCGCGGCCGGGGTGGCACCCGGCACCTGTGTCCCGCTGCTCGCCGACCGCGGTGCCGACTTCCAGGCGATGTTCTGGGGCGCCCTGCTGGCCGGTCTCATCCCGGTGCCGCTCGCGTCCGATGTCCGGCGGGTGGTGCCGGTGTGGGAATCGCTCGGCCGCCCGCGGGTGGCCGTGGACGAGGCCACCGAGACACTGCTGGCCGAATTGCCGGGTGAGGTCGAGCCTTTGCGGCTGGGCGAGCTGCGGCAGGGCCGTCCGCCCGCCCGGCTGCCGGATCCCGCACCCGGCGACGTGGCCTTTCTACAGTTCTCCTCGGGCAGCACCGGCGACCCGAAGGGCGTCGAGCTGACGCACACCTGCGTCCTCGCCAACCTGGAGCAGATCCGCCTCGCCGCGGCCCTCACCTCCGACGATGTGGTGGCGAGCTGGATGCCGTACTTCCACGACATGGGCCTCATCGGCACCCACCTGGCCCCGCTCGCCGCGCGCGCCAAACAGGTGCGGCTGGAGCCGTTGTCGTTCGCCAAGCGGCCGGTGCTGTGGCTGGAGATGGCGGCCCGGCACCGGGCGACACTCCTGTCCGCCGCCAACTTCGCCCTGGCCCTGGCCGTACGGCGGATCCCCGACGAGGCATTCTCCCGGCTCGATCTGACCTCCGTACGGTTGGTCCTGGTCGGCGCCGAGCCGATCGCCCCGGCGGTGTGGCGGCGGTTCGCCGCGCAGGCGGGGGCGTCCGGGCTCGACGAGCGGGCCCCGCTGCCGGTCTACGGCCTGGCCGAGGCCACCTTGGCGGTCACCTTCCCGCCCCTGGACGAGGTGGCGGTGCCACGTGTCCTGGACCGGGCGGCCCTCAGCCGCGGCCGCGCGCTGGACACCGACCTGGGCCCGGACGCCGTGGAGCTGATGGACGTCGGCCTGCCGGTGCCCGGGTGCGAGGTACGCATCGTGGACGACGCGGGCCGCCCGCTGGACGAACGGCGGGTGGGCCATATCCGGGTACGCGGCCCGCAGGTGGCGCGCGGCTACCGAAAGGCCCCCGAGGCGACCGCCGCCACGTTCGCCGATGGTTGGCTGCGCACCGGTGACCTCGGATTCCTGGCCGACGGCCGGTTGTGTGTGACCGGCCGCCACAAGGACGTGGTGTTCGTGGGCGGCCGCACCTTCCACGCCCCGGACCTGGAGCAGGTGGCAATGGCCACCCCCGGCCTGCCCACGTCGCCCCTGGCCGCGGTGGTGGGCTCCACCGACCCGGCCGACGGCGCGGAACGGGTGGTGGTCTTCGTACGCTGGACCAGGCCACCGCGCGCGGCGTCGGCCACGCTGGCCCAGGTGGCGGCGCGGGTACGCCAGGCCCTGGCGCACGACGACGTACGGGCGCTGCCCCTGCCACCGGGCGCGTTCCCCCGGACAACGAGCGGCAAGCTGCGCCGCCGTGCGATGCGGGAGCGGTTCGAGGCGGGGGCCTATGCGGCGGTCGAGGAGCGGTGGGGGCGCGGGGACGGGGGGTCCGCGTCGTTGGCTTCCGCGGCCTCGTTCTCTGCGCCCCCGACCTCGGCGGCTCCGCCGTCTGCGGTTCCGGCCTCCGCGGCCCCGGTCGCCTCCATCCCAGCCCAGGGCGGCTCGGCTTCTGCCATTCCGACCGAGGATGTGTCGGTCTCTGCCGAGGCGGCCCCTGCCGTTCCGGCGCAGGGCGTTCCGGCAGCGGGGGCTTCGGGGTCAGGCGCCCCGGATGCGGACTCTCAGCCAGTGGGCGCATCGGGGCCCGGCACCCCGGGCGCGGGTGTTCCCGCCCCTGCCGTCCCCCTTGCGCGGGACGTCCCCGCAGGGCCGTGCTCGCGGCGGGAGGTGGCGCGGGTTGTCACCGGCATTTGGGCGCGGGTGTTGGACCGGCCTGAGCACACCATCGGCCCGCACGACGGGTTCCTGGCCATCGGTGGTTCGTCGCTGACGGCTATGGAGGTGCTCGCCGAGGTGGAGGACACCTTCGGCGTCCCCGTGCCACCGGCCGTGCTGCGCGACCGTGACACGGTCGCCGCGCTCACCGAACACGTGGTGGCGACGTGGCACGGCGGTCCGCCGGAGGCCGCTCGGCCCCGCGCCACCCCGACCCCGACCCCGACCCCGAGTCCGATCCTGAGCCCGAGCGGGACCGTGAACGACAGCGACCCGGGAGCCATCGCGGTCGTCGCCATGGCCTGCCGCTTCCCCGGCGCGGACACCCCGGACGCCTTCTGGGACCAGCTCGTGGCCGGCCACGACGCCGTTGGCCCCGTACCGCCCGCCCGATGGACGACCCGGCCGGAGAACACCGCCCGGTGGGGCGCCTTCCTGGACGACCCGTCCCGCTTCGACGCCACGTACTTCGGCATGGACGACCAAGAGGCGGTCGCGACCGACCCCCAGGCCCGCATCTTTCTGGAACTGGCCCACGAAGCCCTGGAACGCGCCGGTTACGCGGGACCCAGACGGACGGGCCGCCGCATCGGCGTGTTCGCCGCGACCGGGGAGAGCGGCTACCGCGAACTGCTCTCCCGGGCCTCGGGCCCGTACGGCGGGCTGCCTCCCGCCGCGTTGGTCGGCAACCTCCCCAACCTCATCGCCGCCCGCGTGGCGCAGAGCCTGGACCTGACCGGTCCGGCCCTCGCCGTCGACACCGCGTGTTCCTCGGCCCTGGTCGCGCTGCACCTGGCACGCCGCAGCCTCCAGTCCGGGGAGTGCGACCTCGCCGTGGTCGGCGGGGTCAACCTCGCGCTGGCCCCGACCGGCCACCGGCTGTTGGAGCAGGCGGGCGTGCTGTCGCCGACCGGGCGCTGTCACGCCTTCAGCGCCGCGGCCGACGGCTTCGTCCCCGGGGAGGGCGGCGCGGCGATCGTGCTCGCCCGACTGGACGACGCGTACCGCGCGGACGACCGGGTTCTTGCGCTGCTGCGTGGCACCGCGGTGAACAACGACGGGCGTTCGCTGAGCCTGCTGGCCCCCAACGCGCTCACCCAGCGGGAGATCATCGTCCAGGCGTACCGCGATGCGGGCGTCGACCCCGACAGCGTGTCCTACATCGAGGCTCACGGCACCGGCACCGCCCTCGGTGACCCTGTCGAACTGCGCTCCCTGGCACAGGCGTTCGCGCCACGCGCCGACGGGCGGCCCCGACTGCTGGGCTCGGTGAAGACCAACCTCGGCCATCTGCTCAACGCCGGCGCCATGCCGAGCCTGGTGAAGGTCGTCCTGGCCCTCGGCCACCGACAGTTGCCCGCGTCGTTGCACCACGATCCGCCCGCCACCCTCCCGGACGATGGCGCGCCCGGTTTCGCCGTGGTCACCGAGCATCGCGCATGGACGGCCCCCGGCCCACTGGTGGCCGGAATCAACGCCTTCGGGTTCGGCGGCACCAACGCGCACGCCATCCTCGAGCAGGCACCCCCGCCTCCGCGCCCCCCTCTGCGCCAGCGCCCGTCGCGCCGCGGCCGACCGGAGACCGCCCCGCACCTGGAGCGTGGCGTGATTGACGACTCGGGTGTTCAGCCTGGTTCGAGTGACGGCTCAGACGTTGAGGACGGCTCAAGGGCCGAGGCCGGCCCGCATCTGTTGACCCTCTCGGCCCGCGGCGCCGACGCCTTGGCAGCCGCGGCCCGTGACCTCGCGGCCCATCTGCGGGCTCACCCGGGGCTCGACGAGGGCGACGTGTGCGCCACCGTCAACACCGCCCGCGACCATGGCGGCCACCGCCTGGCCGTGGTGTCCCGTGGTGACCTCGCCGAACGCCTCGAAGCCCACTCCACCCCCGCGGTGGCCCGCTCCCGGCCCCGGCTGGTGTTCCTGCTGCCCGGCCAGGGCACCGCGCGACCGGGGCTTGGCCGCGCCCTGTACCGCACCGCACCGGAGTTCCGCCGTGTGATGGAGGAGGCGTCCGCACTCGTCGGCCCGGTGCGGGGGCGCACCCTGGTCCAGTGGTGCCTGGATGCCGATGCCACGCCCGTCGATCTGGCCCGTACGGAGGTCTCCCAGCCGCTGCTCGTCGCGTTCGGTGTCGCGCTGGCCCGGCAGTTGCGCGCCTGGGGCGTGAGCCCGGACGCGGTCGCCGGGCACAGCGTCGGCGAGATCACCGCCGCCTGCGTCGCCGGGTCGATCACCCTGGCCGAGGCAGTGCGGTTCGCCGCCGAGCGAGGGCGCCTGATGCGCGATCTGGCCGCACCGGGCGCCATGGCCGCCGTACGCGGCGGCGACGATGCCGTTGCCGCGATGGTGGCCGAGTCGGCCGGTGCGCTGTGCGTGGCCGCGGTCAACGCCCCCGGGCACGTGGTGATCGCCGGAGCCCCGGACGCCGTCCACCGAGCCGTCGGGCGGCTGGTCGCCGATGGGATTACGGCCCGCGAACTCCCCGTCTCCCACGGCTTCCACTCCCCGGCGATACGCCCGGTGGCCGATCCGCTCGCAGCCGTGGCGGCCGAACTGACCCCCAGCCGGCCGTCGGTGCCCCTGCTCAGCACGCTGACGGCCCAGTGGCAGCCGTCTTTGGACCCGGCCCACTGGCGCGAACACGCCCTGCGTCCCGTACGCTTCGGCGTCGCCGTCGAGCGTCTGCTGGACGATGGATACGACACCTTCGTCGAGCTCGGGCCCGCCAGCACCCTGCCGGGGCCGGTCCGCGCCGTGGCGGCCGAACGCGACCCGTCGCCGGAGGTGTTGGCGCTGGCGGCCCCGGGCACCGGCGCCGACCCCGGGCAGGCCCTGCTGACGGCCTTGGGGCGGCTGTGGACGCGAGGGGTGGACCTCGACCACGCGGCACTGGGTGCCGGGCGGGCGCGCGTGGCCGTACCGACGTACCCCTTCCAGCGCCGTCGCCACTGGCCACTGCACTGGGCCGACCAGCGGCCCGAGGGCCGGTCCGAGCACCGGGCCGCGCATGGGCCCGAGCACCGACTCGAGGACCAGTCCGAGCATCGGCCGAAGGGCCGGTCCGAGCATGGGGCCTGGCATCGGCCCGAGCCCGTGGCCGAGCACCAACTCAAGCCTGCGGTGGCGCCGCTGCACCGACTCACCTGGTGTGAGACGCCTCCTGGGGCTGGCGGGGACACACCGCACACCGTCCGGCTGGCCGGGCCGGATTCGGGACTGGCGCGTGCGCTGGCCCACCGGCTGGAGCGGCGCGGTATCACGGTCCGCAGGGACGGTGACGCCTCCCTCGCCGAGCTGCCCGCGCAGCTCACCGTCTGGCTCGCCGGACCGGCCGCCGAGTGCGCGACCGTGGCGGACCTCGACACCGCGACGCACACCGTCCTGTCCACGCTGCGGGACTTGCTCCCATCGATGAGCCAGGGCGGTAGCCGTCTGGTGGCGGTCACCGAGGATGTGCACGCCACCGGCGCCACCGCCGAACGGCCACGCCCCGCCCAGGCGCTGCTCACCGGCCTTGTGCTCGCGCTCCCCGAGGAGTTTCCGGGCCTCACCGCGTACGGCGTCGACCTCTCCTCGTACGACTCCCTGGACGTCCGGCTCGACGCCCTGGAGCGGGAGGTGCTCGCGCGGAACGCGCCGGGTGGCGGCGCGGTGGCGTGGCGGGCGGGCCGCCGTCTGGTCCGTACCCCCGTGGCGATGGCGGCCGACTCGTTGCCGTTGTCCTCGCCGCTGCCACCCGACGGTAGGTATCTGATCACCGGCGGTACGGGCGGGATCGGCACCGAGCTTGCGCGTGACCTGGCCGGACGCGGTCGGCCGACCCTGGTCCTCGTCGGCCGGTCGGCTCGTCCTCCGGCGGACCATCTGATGGCCGAACTCGGCGCGCTCGGCGCCACGGCGGAATACCGCGTGGCGGATGTGTCCGTCGAAGCCGATGTCGAGGAGCTGATCGCGGACCTGCCGCCGCTGGACGGGGTGTTCCACGCCGCCGGAGTGGCGCGCGCCGGCACGCTGCGGGCCAAGACACCGGAGGAGATGGCCGAGGTGATGGCCGCCAAGGTGCGCGGCAGCCACCTGCTGTCCCGGGCTCTGTGGCGGCACGGCCACCGTCCGGCGGTATGCGTGGCCCTCTCCTCGGTCGCTCCAGTGCTGCCCGGGCTGGCCGGTGCACTCGGTGACTACGCGGCGGCCAACGCCTTCCTCGACGCCTTCGCCGCCTCCGAACGGGCGGCCGGGCGGCCGTGGCAGTCGCTCAACTTCGCCGCGTTCGCCGAGACCGGGCTGGCCGCCGCGGAGCCGTCGCGAACCGCCGCCACGGCACGGGGCGTGGCGCCCCTGACCACGGGCGCGGGCCTGGCCGCGCTGCATGCGGCATGCGGTATCGACGCCGCGCAGTTGGTGGTGGCCGATCTGACGGCGGTGTCGGCTACCGCAAGGTCAGGGTCAGGGGCCGCGGTGCCGGCCGCCGCCGGGCCTGAGTTCAGCGCGTCGGTTGCCGATGAGCCGAGGGCCTTCGTGCCGGCCGCTGCCGAGTCCGGGACCGCCGTCGGGCTCCCCGCAACCGCAACAGGACCCCTCACACCCACAACGGGACCCTTCGCAACCACACCGAGCGCCGCCGACGCCGCCCCGCCCCGCATCACTGGCGTTCTGCGCCGCCTCCTGGCCGAGGCGCTGCACCGCGCGCCCGCCGAAGTCGCCGACGAAGAGCAGTTCCTGACCATGGGGCTGGACTCGCTCTCCGCCGTGGACCTCGTCAGAAGGCTGGAGGCGGAGCTGGGCCGCTCCCTCCCGCCCACCCTGTTCTTCGAGTACCGAACGATCGGTGAGCTGGCCGCCCACCTGGCAACAACCGCTCGGACGGGGGCGGCGCAACAGCCCGCGCCCCCATCGCACCCCACCGCCGACCGTACGGGCGGGTTCGAGAACGGGGCCCCGCTTCCCCTCGCACCCGTGCAACTGGCCTTTCACACGGGCGGCAGACTCCACCCCGGGGTCTCCGCGTACGCGTATGTGCGCCAGACCGTCAACGGCCCCCTGGACACCGCTCTGCTCGGCCGCGCGCTCGCGCTCCTCGCCGAACGCCACCCGATGCTGCGCATCAGGATCGAGGCCGACGCCACGGCGCCCAGGCAACGCGTGGCGCCGCCCGAACCGCACACCATGCCGTCCTGGTACGAGGTACGCCACGCCGACGGCCCCCTGGCCGACCTGGAGGAGGCGCTGTGCAACCGCCCCTTCGACCTGGCCCACGAGGCGCCGGTGCGCGCGGTGCTGGTACGCGCACGCGCCGACCTGGCTCACCTGCTGCTGGTACTGCACCACGCCGCCGCGGACGGGTTCAGCCTCAACATCCTCGGCGAGGAGCTGTGGTCCGTCTACACCGCCCTCGCGCACGGCCGCTCGCCCGAACTGCCAACGCTGGAAAGCGATTTCGCCGACTACACCGCCGCCGTCGAGGCGGAACGGTCCGCACCGGAGTTCGCCGAGGACCAGCGGTACTGGCATGACACGCTCGCCACCCACCCCACGACGCTGGACCTGCCCTGGGACGGCGACCCGGAGGCGCCGCCCGCCGCACCCCTCAGCGCACACCAGGTGGCCACCGACCCCCACCTCACCGCCGCACTGCGCAAGTGCGCCGCCGCCCACGGTGTTTCCCTCTTCCACCTGCTGCTGGCCGCGTACGCGCGCTGTCTGGCCCGGTGGAGCGGGCAGCGCGGCATCGCGGTCAACGTGGCCCGCGCCCGTCGCGAACTCCGGCTGTCCGGTCTCGACCGGCTGGTCGGCCCGCTCGCCGACACCTTGCCGCTGTCGGCCGCCGTCGACCCCGACGAACCGGCCCCCGCCCTGGCCCAGCGGTTGCGCGCGATCTGGCTGGACGCGGAGCGGCACGCCCGGCTGACCAGCCTGGACATCGCCCGGCTGCTGCCCACCGCCGGATCCCGGCCGCGTACGGCCTCCCCGGCGGGGTTCAGCTTCGCCCGCTTCCCCGCCACCACCGACCCCGACTGCCCGGTCACGGTGCGCCCGGCTGCCGCGCGCACCGCCTCCGCCGCCACGCGCCTGGGGCTGCTGTGCTGGGAGAGCGACCGAGCCCTGCGCTTCTCCTGGAACTTCCCGGCCCGGCTGTTCACCCGGACCACGGTGGAGCGCCTGGCACGCGAACACCTCGCCGAACTGGGCCATCTCGCGCAACTCGCCGAACAGGCGGAACGCGCGGAACACAGGCAACTCGCCACGCCCGCGGAGGGCGATGTTCCGGCACCGGCCACCGTCCCCGGGGCCGGGCGCGGGATTGTCGAGCGCTTGTCGGCCCGTTTCCGGGTGGCCGCCGACCAGATCGCGGTCGAAACCGGTGATGCCACCATGACCTACCGCGCACTCGACCGGGCCTCCGCCGCACTCGCCGACCGGTTGCGCGCCCGGGGCGTCGTCCCCGGGGACCTGGTCGGCCTCCTCACCCAGCCGGGTGCCGACACCGTCGTGGGCGTCGTCGGCATCCTGCGGGCCGGGGCCGGGTGGGTGCCGCTGGACGCCGCCCATCCCACCGCACGCCTGGCCGACCAGCTCAACCGCTCGACGGCCCGGACCGTGGTGTGCCACGACGCCACCCGAGCGACGGCCGAGACACTCGATGCCGTGACGACGGTGGCCATAGACGATCCCTCACCGACACCGACACCGACACCGACACCGACACCGAAGCCACTGCGCGCGGCGGACCCCACCCCACCCGCCGACCCCGACGCCATCGCCTACGTCATCTTCACCTCGGGATCCACCGGCCGCCCCAAGGCCGTGCCCATCACCCACCGGGCGATGGTGAACTACCTGGACTGGGCCGTGGACACCTTCGGCTACCGTTCGGGCGACCGGCTCGCCCAGACCGCCTCCGTGTGCTTCGACGCCTCCGTACGCCAGTTGCTGGCACCGTTGCTGGTCGGAGCCACCGTTCACACCCTGCCGCGAAATCTGGTCCGTGACCCCGAGGCGCTGCTGGACCGGGTCGTACAGGACCGGATCACCGTGTGGAGCTCGGTGCCGACGCTGTGGGAACGACTGCTGACCGCCGCCGAGACCCGGGTACGGCGCGGCGCGCCCCGCCCCGATCTGTCGGCGCTGCGCTGGATCCACGTCGGTGGCGAGGCACTGCCCGCAGCGCATGTCCGTCGCTGGTACGACCTGTTCGGACCCGGCCACCGCATCGCCAACCTGTACGGGCCGACGGAAACCACCATCAACGCCACCTGCCACCTCATCGAGACCCGCCCCGGCGACGAGGTGCGACGACTGCCGATCGGCCGTCCCATCTCCGGCGCGGAAGTCGTGGTGGTGGCCGAGGACGGGCGCCGCTGCACGGTCGGTGAGCCCGGTGAACTGCTCATCGGCGGAACGGGACTGACGCCGGGATACCTCGGCGACCCCGCGCTCACGGCGGCGGCGTTCGCCGAGCGCGACGGGAAGCGCTGGTACCGCAGCGGCGACCGGGTCCGCCAACGGCCCGACGGCGCAATGGAGTTCCTCGGCCGCCTCGACGACCAGGTGAAGATCCGAGGCCATCGGGTCGAACCGGGGGAGATCGAGGCGGTGCTGCAAACCCACCCCCGGGTCGCACACGCCGCCGTACTCCACCGTGACGGCAAGCTGACCGGCTACGTCGAACCCCTGCCGGACGGCCCCGAACCCGATCCGGCACACCTACGCACCCATCTGCGCGGCACCCTGCCGGACTACATGCTCCCGGCTCGATTCCGGTTCCTGGCCGCGCTGCCACTGACCAGCACGGGCAAGGTCGACCGCCGCCGACTGGACGAGTCGGCCGCCGACGCGGACACGGGACCGGCGACGGACGAACGCCCGCCCACCCGTGCGGAGGCCCCGGGGGCCGCGCCGGCTACGCCAACCGAGTGCGCCCTGGCCCGTATCTGGTCCGAGGTGCTGAGTGTCGCCGAGGTCAGCCGCGAGGACGACTTCTTCGCGCTCGGTGGCGACTCCATCCTCGTCCTGGAGGTGTTCGCGCGGCTGGAGAAGGCGTACGAACGGGAACGGCGAGACGCCACCCTGCCGAGGCCGACGGTCATCTACGAGCACAGCACGCTCACCGCCCTTGCCGCTGCCGTGGATGAGATGGCCCACGTGGACGTGGCCGCCATCGCGGACGTGGCCGCCATCGCGGACGTGGCCGCTACCGTGGACACGGCTGTCGACGCGGCAACCCCACCCACCCTGCCCGACCGGCTCGTTCGGGGAAACCCACTCGCTCCGGCAAGTCCGCCCGCGCCGGGAAACTCGCCCAATGCGCAAGCGCCGCCTGTCCTGCCCGACTGGCCCGTGCCGTCCGGCCCCGGGAACCCGTCCGGCCCGGGGATGTTGCCCCTTCCGAGTACCCCTCCCACCACCGGAAGCGGTGACACTTCCGCCCTCGCCGGCGCGGACCTCACGCCGTACGCCCTCACTCCGACCCAGCGCGGCTTCCTGGTCGCCGAGGCCATCGCGCCGGGATCCGGCTCCGCGTGGCTGGCCCGGCTGCGCCTGCGCGGCACGCTGCGGACCGAAGTCTTTCAGCGCGCGGTCGACGCGCTCGTCGTCCGTCACCCCATGCTGCGCACCGTCTTCCCCGCGGGCGTCCGTCCGCCGGTCCAGCAGGAACTTCCGCCCGCGCTGCGGCTCCCGGTCGACTTCGAGACGCTGGCATCCCCGGGCCTGATCGAGGAGCGGGTCGCCGACGAACGCCGTCGCCGGTTCGAACCGTGGGCCTGGCCCCTGCTGCGCCTGCACGTGCTCACCACCGGCCCCGACGAGCACACGCTCGTCGTCCACGCCCATCACCTCATCGGTGACGGCTACAGCGCTGCCCTGTTCGGCCGGGAACTGATCGCCGTCTACGACCGGCTCGGCCGAGGCGAGCCGACCGGGCTGCCCCTGTTGCGCAGCACCTTCCGCGATTATGTCGCCCTGCTCCAGCAGCCGGACCTGCCCCTTGGCCCGGCTCCGGCCGCCACCGCCTGGCGGGCCCGCCACGCCACCCCGTACCAACGGCCCGACCTGCGACGCCCGGGCGCGGGGAGCGACGCGACGGCGGGTGCCGAGGCCACGGGGGCCGGCTCGTCGGAGTTCAGGTCGGCGGGGTTCACTCTCGGCGCCGAGTCGACGGCCGGGCTGCGCACTCTCGCCACCACCCTCCGCGCTACGCCGTACGCCCCCGTCCTGACCGCCTACTACCGAGCCCTGGCGGACCTCACCGGGCAACGGGACCTCGTCCTCGGGCTGGCGGTCACCGGACGCGACCACCCGCTGCCCGACATCAGCCGACTGTTCGGTCCCTTGGCGGCAGCCGTGCCGCTGCGCCCTGCCGTGACGGACGGGTCGTTCCGCTCCTTCCGCGAGGACCTGCTTCTGATCACCGAGGAGGCCGTGGCCGCCCGGATGTACGGCACCGTCGGCGACACCGGTGGCGGTATGAGCGGTGGTGGCCGTAGCAGCATAAGCGGCGGCACCCACGGCGAGCCGTCCGACGACCAGCCCGGCCCACTGGACTCGCCCGCCCCGCCCGGCCTGCCGCGCGCCACTCAGTTCCTCTTCAGCTACCTGGACTTCTCCGCCCTCGGCCCACCCACCGGCGCTACCCTGACCCTCGATTGGGACCACCACGACACGGAACTCGCCCCGCCCCCGGTGGGCACCGACGTGTTCCTGGCCGTCCGGCCGGTCGGGGACGGTCTGCGCGTCACCCTGCGGGCCTCGGCCGCCGCCCTCGACACGCCCACCTTCACCGCGTTCACCCGCGCCCTGCGGGACGAGCTCACCCGGGCGGCCACGCCCCGCCCGCGACATACCCCCACCCCCACCCCTACCCCGGCACCCGCCCCCGCGCCGCGCGCCTTCGGTGGTACGGACGCCGCGCTCATCGGCTACCTACCGGCCCCCGGACACCTGGCGGCGCTCGCCGGAATACCGGAACCCGACCTGCCGCGCGAACGCATGCGAGACCTGCTCTTCCCGGACGGAGGTCCCCGCCTGCTGGAGGAGATCAGCACACCGTTGGGCCGCTCCGCCTTCGTCGCGGTGCCGCTGTTCGCGGATGAACTGGTCGCGGGGAGCGCGCTCACCGGTCACACCGCCCGCGCCGTCGGCCACGCCGCCTCCCTCGGCGCACGCTGCGTGTCCCTGGCGGGCATGATCCCCGCGTTGACCGGCTACGGATTCGAGGTGGTGCGGGCCACCGACCGGGCGACGACGGCAGTCACCACCGGCCATGCCGCCACCGCCGTGTCCGTGGTCAAGACCGTCCACGCCGCACTCGCCGCGAGCGGACGTGACCTCGGCGACCTGACCGTCGCCATGGTCGGACTCGGCTCGATCGGCACCTCCTCCCTCAACCTGCTCCTCACCCACGCCCCGCGCCCGCCCGCCCACCTGGTGCTGTGCGATGTCGAGGGCAGCGCGCCCCGCCTGCGCGCACTCGCCACGGAGTTGCGCGGGAGCGGGCTGGCCGGGTCGGTGGCGACGGCCGAGTCCGCCCCGGCCCTTCCCCCTGCCGTGTACGAGGCCGACCTGATCGTCACCGCCGTCAGCGCCGGCACGGCCGTCCTCGACGTCGACCGGCTGCGCCCCGACACCGTCGTGGTCGACGACTCCTTCCCGCACTGTTTCGACACCGCCCGTGCTCTCGCCCGGATGCGCGGGCAGCGTGATGTGCTGACCGTCGGAGGCGGCCTGCTCGCGGTCGGCGACACCGAGCGGCACATCGCGGACAACCTCCCACCGGCCGCCGCCTCCGGATACGCGGAACGGTCCTGGCTGCCGGGCACGGTCGCCTCCTGCCGACTCGAATCCCTGCTGCACACCGCCGTGTCCGACCTGCCACTGGTCCACGGGCTGGTCAACGCCTCCCATGCGCATGCCTACTGGGACGCGGTCGAGGCGGCCGGAGTGAGCGCCGCCCCACTGCACCTCCTTGGCCACACCATTGCCACCGGGCCACCGGACTGACGTATCAGCGACCGGCGGCCGTGGGCGCCTCACGGCCTGTTGGTGGTCTCAACTGTTGGTGGTCTCCACCTCATCCGCACTTCGCCCTTCGGCGGACCGGGTGCCGCGGTGCTCAGCGCGCAACGCGGTGAGCGTCCCCAAGGCGGTGAGAGCGGCGAAGCCGAACAGCAGCCAGCGCGCGGAGGAAATCAACGATGGTCCACCGACATTGACCAGGAAGCCGGCGAGCACCGCACCGAACGCGGTGGACATCGTCAATACGATCGCGATCGCCGCGGCCGCCTTCTCCCCTTCCTGTTTGTCGGTCGTGCTGGCCATCGCAGCGACGGACAGATGGGGCATGGCCAGGCCGATTCCCGCGCCCGCGATCAGGAGTACGGGCAGCCAGGCGATGACCGCCAGCACCGATGGACCGCGATGTTGCAGCAAGGCCAGCGTGGCGAGCCCGGCGGAGAGCAGCCCAGGACCGGCCACTCGCAGCCGCCGGACCGCTTGCTCCCGGCGTGCTGAGGAGCTGATCACCTGGATCACCGACCAGCCCAGTGACAGAGCCGCGCCGAAGAATCCGGCGGCGACCGGCGGAAGGCCGCCCAGTCGCTGGCTGAACAACGGGAGAAAGGTCTCCACCGCGACACCGGAGGCGAGAAGGGCGATGGTCAGGTAGACCCACCGCAGTGCGGAGCCGGGTTGGTACGTCAGGCGGGGCAGGACGCGCACCCTCGTGCGCCTCTCCGTCCGTACGAATGCCCAGGCCAGCGCCAGCGCCAGGGCCAGGAACACCGCCATGACCAGCGCATTGGAGAGAATCCCGGCGATGCTCACCGCGCCTGCGGCCCCGATGACAAGCAACAACGACCTCGTTGCCACCGGAACCGGGTCTCCCTCGGTACGGCCACTACCCGGGAGAACCCTTGGTACCAACGCCCCCAGCACCACGGAGACAAGGGCCAACACCACGAACGCCAGGCGCCAGGAGCCGAATTGCGCGAAGAGCCCGCCCAGAGCCGGGCCGAAGAAATTGCCCAGACCGAACATGGCGGAGATCAACGCGCTGCCACGTACCCACAGATGGCGCGGCAGTGCCGAATGAATCAGAGCGAACCCCAGACCGGTCAGCAAGCCTGCCCCCAGCCCCTGCACACCGCGGCCGAGGAGCAGCACCGGCATCACCGGACTCGCCGCGCAGAGCACCGAACCCACGGCGAAGACACCGAAGCCGAGTAAGTAGGAGCCAATGTCGCCGCTCCGGGCGAGCGTCCGGCTCACGAGCATGGTCGCGACCACTTGGGCGATCAGGAACACGGTCGTGTTCCATGCGTAGAGGCGTTCACCGCCGATGTCCGCCACCGCCGTCGGCAGCAGGCTCGCGGCCAGATAGATGTTGATGGCGCCCACGAGTACGCCACCGGCCAGCACCACAGCGGTGCCTAAATGTCCGCCAAGTTCCCGCCACGACCCGACGCTTCGACTGCTGTCCATATGCGATCCTCGCTCCCGCTGTTGATTCCTGACGGGCATCATGGCGGGGCGCGGGGACCCGGTAATCCGGCAAAACGGACGTGATCTGTGTCACAAATACTCATAGTTGATATGGCTTTTCTCCCGGATAGAGGCCATATATCAAGACTCTCTTGACGCTGAAATCGCCTTCTGCCAGCGTGCTCGCCATGCCTCGCAACGCAGTCATCGGTGTGGACATCGGCACCTCGAGCAGCAAGGGCGTCCTCGTCGGCCTCGATGGCACACTGATCCGCTCGGCCACTCGGGAGCACACCCCCGCAAGGCCCGGCCCCGGCCACTTCGAGATGGACGCTGCCGTCTGGTGGCGCGAGTTCGTCGAACTCGCCCGGGAGTTGACCGCCGCCGCCGATACCGCCGCCGATACCACCGCCCATACCGCCTCTGGTGGCACCGCCGTGGTCGCCGTCGGGGTCAGTGGCATGGGGCCCTGCGTTCTGCTGGCCGATGAGCGCGACACCCCGCTGCGCCCCGCCGTTCTGTACGGGGTGGACACCCGCTCGGTCCAGCAGATCCAGCGCATCGAGGCGCGGCTCGGCGCCGAGGAGATCATCCGCCGCTGCGGCTCCGCCCTGACCACACAGGCCGCCGGGCCCAAAATCGCCTGGATCGCGGAGGTGGAGCCCGAGGTCTACGCGCGGGCCCGGCGGCTGTATATGCCGAGTTCCTGGTTGGTCAGGAAGCTCACCGGAAACTACGTCCTGGACCACCACTCGGCCAGCCAGTGCACCCCGCTGTACGACACGCTCGCCGGCGAGTGGTACGCCCCCTGGGCCGCCGAGGTCGCCCCCGGCATCGAACTGCCGCCACTGCGCCGGCCCGGTGAGGCGGCCGGGGCCCTCACCGCCGAGGCCGCCGAGGAAACCGGCCTGCCCGCCGGGATCCCCGTCACCACCGGCACCATCGACGCCTGGGCCGAGGCCCTGAGCGTGGGGGCGCAGCACATCGGCGATCTGATGCTGATGTACGGCACCACCATGTTCCTCATCCACACCGTGCCCAAGCCGCTGACCAGCCCGTCCCTGTGGGGCACGGTCGGCGCCCTGCCCGGAACCCGGAATCTGGCCGGTGGCATGGCCACCTCCGGTGCGGTCGCCAACTGGCTGCGGGACCTGTTCGCCGACGGCGACCACGCCGAACTCACCGCGCTGGCCGCCGAGTCGGGCCCCGGCGCCAATGGCCTGCTGATGCTCCCGTACTTCTCCGGCGAGCGCACCCCGATCATGGACCCGGACGCCCGCGGAGTGATCGCCGGGCTGACCCTGTCCCACACCCGTGGCGACCTCTACCGGGCCGCACTCGAAGCCACCGGTTTCGGCGTCCGCCAGAACATCGAGGTCATCGAGGCGGCCGGCGGCGACATCCGCCGCGTGGTGGCCGTCGGCGGCGGCACCCAGGGCTCCCTGTGGACGCAGATCGTCTCCGACATCACCGGCCGCCCGCAGGAGCTGCGCACCATCACCATCGGCGCCGGTTACGGCGATGCTCTGCTGGCCGCGCAGCTCGTCGGGGACGCCACCATCGAGGACTGGAACCCGGTGCGTGAGACGGTGACACCCCGCGCCGAGCACACCGGGCGCTACGACGAGCTGTACGCCCTCTACCGGCGGCTGTACCCGGACACCGCCGCGACCGTCCATGCCCTGGCGGCACTCCAGGAGCGCTGAGATCTCTTCCGCATCCTGAAAGCGATTCACTTCGGCGATGCCGATGTGTACCGGTCCGATGCTTGTGCTTTGAATTGGATTCGGTTTTGCTGGGAGGGTCGTCAAGGGCATGTCGTCGCCCTTGGCGAGCCGTCGAGCTCATCGCCGGAGGGGAGTCACATGCGCGTGGAGAATGTGGACCTGCTGGTCATCGGTGCGGGTATGGCGGGGTTGACCGCCGGTGCCCGCGCCGTTCGCAACGGTCTGTCCGTCATGGTCGTGGAGATCGGTACGGACGTCGGCGGTTCCGCGCGCTTCGCGGGTTACGCATGGACCGCGCCGAGCCATGACGTCATGGACCAGCACAATCCATCGGGAGACACTGGGCTGAGGCGCGCGCTCGTGGATCGGTTTCCCGAAGGCGTCGCATGGATTCGTTCGCTGGGCGTGGACATCAAGAATGCGCAGCGCGTCCTCAGTTTCGGCCGCGGGCACCAGTTCGACACCCATCAGTATGTCGACACCTGCCGTCGGATCGTCGCGAAGGCGGTGGCACGGTGCTGTTGGAGACGTGTGCCGAACGGCTGGTGGTCGAGGACGGGGTCGTGGCGGGGGCGGAGCTGAGACTGGCCGATGGCGCGCGCATGCGCGCGCGTGCCGGGTCCACGCTCATCGCGACCGGCGGGTTTCAGGGCGATCCGGAACTCCGTACCGCCCATGTGCACCCCCGTGCGGGAGACATGCAGCTCCGCTCCAACTCCTCCAGCCGCGGCGGCGGTTACCGTCTGGCCACCCAGGTCGGTGCCGCCACCGGCCACGATGACGCGGGCTTCTACGGCCATCTCATCCCCAGCGGCGTCTCGTTCGCCGACCCGGCCGACTTCGTCGACCTGTCGCTCTACTACAGCGAGCACGCCCTCCTGCTCAACGTGCTCAACGACCGGTTCGTGGACGAGACGCTGGGCGACCACCTCACGGCCATGGCGTTGCTGGAACAGCCCGAGAGCCGGGGTCTGCTCATCGCTGACGCCCGGGGCTTCCGTGACTGGGTCGTCGGGTCGTACGTCGAAGGCGCGGTCGCCGTGGACAAGTTCGCTCTGGCCGGCAAGCGGGGCGGCCGTGTGGGACTCGCCGAAGACCTCGAGGAACTGGCCTACCTCCCGGAGGAATGGGGGTATCGGGGTGAGGCCGTACGCGACGCGGTCAAGCTGTTCAACGAAGACGCCGCGGCGGGGCTGGAGCCGGTGCCCGGCCGACAGCTCGACCGCCTCCCGCTGGACGAACCGCCGTACTACGTGATCGAGACCGTACCGGCCATCACGTTCCCCTTTCACGGTGTGCGCATCGACGACCGGGCCCGTGTCCTGCGCGGGGACGGCGAACCGCTCCACGGACTCCTCGCGGCCGGGTCGGACACCGGCGGCCTGTGGCATCGCGCCTACGCCGGCGGCATCGCCTCGGCCCTGGTGTTCGGCCTGACCGCCGCGGATACCGCCACCGCCACCACCACCGCCACCACGACGCCGACGGCGGCACGGACGAGAGCGTCACGGGCGACGGACTGACCGCTCGCCGCCCCACCACCCGGCTCGTCCGCCGCGACCGGGTGGTGGGGCGCCGTCCCCGCGACGGGGCGGTGGGGCGTCAGCGTGCCGTCCAGCCGCCGTCCACGTACAGCTCGGAGCCGGTCACGAAACTCGCGTCCTGGGAGGCGAGGAACGCCACGGCCCCCGAGACCTCATCCGGCGTGCCGAGCCGCCCCATGGGGGTGCCCTCGACCATCGCGGTGTGACGGGGAGTGCCCCGCCACAGTTCGCGCGAGAGAGGGGTCTCGATGAAACCGGGATGGACCGAATTGACGCGGACACCGCGCGTGGCCCAGTGCAGGGCGGCGTTCTTCGTCATCAGCCGCACCGCACCCTTCGCCGCGTGGTACGAGAACTGGCTGCCGAAGCCGCCCACCGTGCCGAAGATCGACGCGATGTTGACGATCGAGCCGCCACCGGAACGTTCGATCGCGGGTCCGCCGTGCTTCATGCCGAGCCAGACACCGCCCTGGGTCACCGCGATGACCTTGTCCCAGGACTCCTGGGTCTCCGTCTCCACGGTGCGCATCTGGGCGATACCCGCGTTGTTGACGAGCACGGACAGGCCGCCCAGTTCGGAGACCACGCGCTCGACCGTGCCGCGCCACGCCTCCTCGTCGCTCACGTCCAGCGCGAGGCCCAGCGCCCGCGCTCCATCGGCCGCCAGATCCCTCGTCAGCTCCGCTGCCAACTGCTCGCAGCGGTCGGCGTCCACATCGGTCACCACCACCCTGGCGCCCTCGGCGGCAAGCCGCCGCGAGATGGCGGTGCCTATGCCGCCGGTCGCGCCGGTGACCAGGGCGATCTGTCCGGACAGTCGGTCTCGCACGGGCTCTTCTCCGTCTTGCGTGGCGTTTCGCATGGCATCTTCGGTGTCGGTCGCGGCATCTCCGGTGTCAACGGTCACGGCAGCAGCTCCAGCCCCGAGCGCAGCAGCGCGGGCACCGCGGAGCCGACCCGCTCGAATCCCGTTCCGACCGTCTGTCCCGCCGAATAGCGGGCGTGGATGCCCTCCGCGATGACGGCGAGCTTGAAACAGCCAAGCGCCTGGTAGAAGGGCAGGCCATCGATGTCGCGTCCGGACTTCTCGGCGTATCGCGCGGCCACCTCGCGGCCCGAGGGAAAGCCGGGATTGGCCGTCGGGACGTGGCGCGCCGCGAGGACCGGTTCGCAGGTCCGGTCCCAGTACATGAGCAGCATCCCGAGGTCGGCGAGCGGATCGCCGAGCGTGGCCATTTCCCAGTCGAGGACGGCGGCGATCCGGCCGAACTCGCCGGGTGCCAGGATGACGTTGTCCAGGCGGTAGTCGCCGTGCACGATGGCCGGGGCGCCGCTCGCGGGCAGCGATCGGGCCAGCCTGCCGTGCAGTTCGTCGAGGTCGGGCAGGCTCCGCGTGGCGACCTTGTCCCACTGCCCGCGCCATCGCCGCACCTGGCGCTCCAGATAGCCGTCGGGCCGGCCGAAGTCGCCGAGCCCGACGCCGGCGGCGTCCACCGAGTGCAGGGTGACCAGGGCGTCCACCAGCGCGTCAGCGGCCCGCCGCGCGTCGTCGGGCGGGAGCGCTGCGGCCTCGTCGCCGTCGCGCAGCACCGTGCCCGCCACGAAGTCGACGACGCAGAACGGTGCCCCGATCACCTCCGGGTCCGTGCACGACAGTACGGCCCGGGCGACCGGCACCGCGGTGTCGCCGAGCGCCGCGACGACGCGGTATTCGCGGTCCATGTCGTGTGCGGTCGGTGTCAGCACCCCCAGTGGCGGCCGTCGCACCACCCACCGGTGTACGCCGTCGGTCACCGCGTAGGTGAGATTGGAGCGCCCGCCCTGAAGCAGCGTGACCGTGAGCGGGCCCGCGCACTCGGGTACATGGCGTTCGAAGTAGCGCTGCAACGCGGCCACGTCCACTCCGGCCACCGTCGTCCCGGAGCCGGTCACCGGGCGCCCCGCCGCTCCCGCGCCGCCCGCACCGCGCGCTTGGCGATGGCCCAGCGATGGGTCTCGGATGGGCCGTCGTAGATACGGAACGGACGTACCTCGCGATACAGCCGCGACAGCGGGGCGTCCCCCGAGATGCCGAGCGCACCGCATATCTGGACGGCCCGGTCGACCACCCGGTTGACCGCCTCGGACACGTAGGTCTTGGCGATCGAGGTGTGCTGGGCGGCCGGGCGGCCCTGGTCCAGCTCCCAGCAGGCCCGCCACAGCACCGCCCGGCCGGTCTCGATGTCGATCTCGGAGTCGGCCAGCATCTGCTGCACCATGCCCAGTTCGGCCAGCGGCTTGCCGAAGGCGGAACGGTCCGCGGCGCGCTCCAGGGCGATGTCCTGCGCCCGCCGGGCCACGCCGAGCCAGCGCATGCAGTGGGTCATGCGCGCGGGCCCGAGGCGTACCTGGGCATACGCGAAGCCCTGGTCCACCTCGCCCAGTACGGCATCGTCCGCGACCTCGCAGCCTTCGAAGGCGATTTCGCTGTGTCCGCCGAAGAGGCCCTGGTCCAGGGTGTCGATATTCCGGACGAGCTTCATGCCGGGGTTGTCGGCGGCGACGAGGAACATCGTGGCGCCGCCCGGGTCGCCGGGGCCGCCGCTGGTGCGGGCCATGCAGATGGCGAAGGCCGCCCCGTCGGCGCCGCTGATGAACCACTTGCGGCCGTCGAGCCGCCAGCCGCCGTCGACCTTCGTCGCGGTCGTCGTGAGCGCACGCGGGTCGGAGCCGGCGCCCGGCGCCGGTTCGGTCATCGCGAAGCACGAGCGTGCCTCACCGGCCGCCAGCGGGCGCAGATACCGCTCCTTCTGCTCCTCCGTGGCCACCACCTCGAGCAGATGCGTATTGCCCTCGTCGGGAGCCGCGCAGTTGAGCGCGAGGGGTCCCAGCAGCGAGTACCCGGCCGCCTCGAACACCACCGCCTGTCCGCACAGGTCCAGTCCGAGTCCGCCCCATTCGGCGCCGACGTGCGGGGCGAACACGCCCGCCTCGCGGGCCGCGTCCTGAAGGCGGCGGCGCAGTGGCTCCGGCCCGGCATGGACGTTGCCGTCACACGCCTCCTCCTCGGGTATCACCACCTCCCGTACGAACTCGGTGGTGCGCCGTGCGATCCCGGCGACCCGTTCATCGATCTCGAACCCGATGGGCACGTTGCACTCCCGAGCTTGGCTACTGCCTACTTGTACGGCGACACTTCGCGTTGCGGGCGCGCGACCGCGTACCCACGACGCGAAGCCGGTCTGAAGCGCGGGGGACCGCATCCGGCGCACCCCGCTCCTTACGAGTAAACCGAATCCAATTCAGATCCTCAACCGGTCGGGCGTGTGCCGTTGCGGTGACCCTCTCGCGCGGCGCTCCGCCCCAGGCTGAACCGCAGGTCATGTGCCGTATGCGCGGAGCCCTTCCGGTCTGGGTGTCTGATCGCGTCCAGGGTCTCTGTCGCGCCCCTGGAGAAAACTCGTATTCGATGGCTAGCTGTACTGAGTTCAGTTCTGTAGCGTCCCGGGCGTCGGCAGGGTACGGACCGTGCCGCGGGGAAGGGAGCCGGATCATGAGCACCACACAGCAGCCAGCGCCGCCGGGGGAGGAGCCCGCGGCGCCGGAGGAGTCGGTGTCGTACGACCCCCGTACGGTGCGCCGCGCCATGCTCGCCGGGAGCATCGGCACCCTGATCGAGTACTTCGATTTCAGCGTCTACGGCTATCTCGCCGTGGCGATCGCTCCACAGTTCTTCCCGGGCGACGATCCAGCGGCCTCGACGTTGGCGGCGCTCGCGGTGTTCGCGACGGGCCTCGTGGTGCGGCCGATCGGCGGTGTCTTCTTCGGATGGATCGGCGACCGCTGGGGACGTCGCAAGGCGCTGGTCTCCTCGGTGCTGTGCATGGGGGTGGCCAGCAGCCTCACCGGACTGCTGCCCACCTACAGCCAGATCGGCGTGTTCGCCGCGGTGCTCCTGTTCATCACCCGGCTGGCGCAGGGCATCTCCTCGGGCGGCGAGTCGGTCGGCGCCTACACCTACATCTACGAGTCCGCGCCACCCCAGCGCAGGGCCTTCCTCGGCGCCGTCACGCCCATCGGGTCCAATCTCGGGTTCATGTTCGCGGCCACGACGGCCGGAGCGATCTCCGCTCTCACCACCAAGGAACAGATGGGCGACTGGGGCTGGCGGCTGCCCTTCCTGATGGCCGTGCCGCTCACCATCCTCTGCCTGTGGGCCCGGCTGCGGATCGAGGACACCCCGGAATTCAAGGAGGCCGCACAGCGCGCCGACATCCCCGCGGCTCCGATCCGAGAGGTCCTGGCCACCCACCGTACGGCGCTGCTCCAGTCCGTCGGCCTGGCCATGGCACAGGGTGGCGCCATCTTCCTCGGGCTGACGTACATCGGCATCTACCTGACCACCAACCTGGGATACGACACCACGCTGGTGTACTGGCTGAGCGCGGGTGTCGTGCTCGTCACCGTGCTGCTCATGGTGCCGGCCGGCCGGCTCGCCGCCCAGTTCGGCTGCCGCCGCGTCCTGATGGGCGGGCTGCTGGGCTTCCTGGTGACCGCCTACCCCGCGATGGTGCTCATGGGCCAGGACAGCCTGGCGCTGGCTGGTCTGGCATATCTGCTGCTGATGCTGAGCAGCGCGTTCGTACAGGTCCCGGCGGCGAGTCTGTGGCCGCATCTGTTCGAACGCCGGGTCCGCTACACCGGTATGGCGATCGGGTACAACGTCGGCACCGTTCTCGCGGGCGGTACGGCTCCGTACATCGCGGCCTTCCTGGTCGACCGGACCGGGAACCTGCTCTCCCCGGCGTTCTTCGTCATGCTGGTCTGCCTGATCGGCATCGGTTCCCTGCTGACCGTCCGCAAGGATGTGTAGCGGGCGCTCGGCCGTGGCGGCGGCAGGCCGCCACGCACGGCCGCGGGCATCTCGGCGCCACGCCAATCCGCGCGCCACGCCAATCCGCGCGCCGCGCTAATCCGCGGCGGAGTGGCCGCCGTGGCCGATGGTCTGGCCGCCGTCGATGAGGAACTCTCCGCCCGTGGTGTACGAGGCGTCGTCGCTCGCGAGGAAGAGCACCATGCGGGTGACCTCCTCGGGCTCGCCGATGCGCCGCACCGGCTGATGGGCGAAGAGCGTGGGTGAGGCGGTCTCACCCATGGACGTACGGATGACACCCGGGTGGACGGAGTTCACCCGCACCCCGCTGCCCGCCATGTCCAGTGCGGCGGCCTTGGTCATCCCGCGCACCCCCCACTTGCTCGCCACATAGCCGATGCCACCGGCGAAACCCGTCATACCGGCGGCCGAGGAGACATTGACGACGGCCCCCTGGCCACGGTCGCGCATGCGGGGGAGGACGGTGTGCATGCCGAGGAACGCGCCCACCAGATTGACGTCGATGATCCGGCGGAACTGC
The DNA here is from genome assembly GCF_018883605.1 of Streptomyces niphimycinicus. Taxonomy (GTDB): domain Bacteria; phylum Actinomycetota; class Actinomycetes; order Streptomycetales; family Streptomycetaceae; genus Streptomyces; species Streptomyces niphimycinicus. Next base: position 23,289 of record NZ_JAHLEM010000094.1, read on the forward strand.
TCGGGCGACTGCTGCTCCACACCGCCGTAGTGCATGATCCCCGCGTTGTTGACCAGGACATCCACCGGGCCGAGGGTGTCCTCGACCGTGCGCACGACCGAACGCCACTGCGCTTCGTCGGTGACGTCGAGGTGGCAGTACCGGGTGTCGGGGAGTTCCCCGGCCAGGGCCTCCCCTTCGTCGTCCAGGACGTCACAGACGGCGACCCGGGCGCCCTCCGCGACCAGGCCCCGTACATGTGTGGCGCCCATGCCCCGGGCACCGCCGGTGACGATCGCCACTTTTCCGTCGAAGCGCATGCTGAACTTCCCTTCCGCGTACGTGAGTTGCCGACATCCGTGAGCGTGCGCGCCCGTGAGTCCGAGTGTCCACAAGCCCGCGCGTCCGTGGGCCCCGCGTCCATGAGCCGGAGCCATCGGTCCACCGCGAATGTGATCAGTCCGGTACGAGCACGGTCCGGCCCCGCGCCCGGCCCCGGCGAAGCCGGTCGATCGCCTCCGCGGCGGCCGACAGCGGCAAGCGCTCCGTCTCGACCTGAAGCGCCCCCGAACGTGCCAGCGCGACGACCGCGGCCAGTTCCTGGCGCGTTCCCCAGAAGGGCAGTGAGAGCCGGAAACCGGGTGGGAGGACACCCGGTTTGGACACCGTCAGGCTGCCGCCGCCGCTTCCCACGACGGCGAGTTCGCCGCCGGGGCGCAGGACACCGGTCGCGAGTTCCAGCGTCTGTGGGGCGCCGACGAAGTCGAAGACGGCGTCCGCTCCCACGCCACCGCTGCGTGTCCTCAGGACGCGGGCGGTGTCCGGCCGCATCAGGGTGCCGAAGTCCGCGCCGGAGCGGTCCGCGAGAGCCAGGGCGTCCTCCCGGACATCCACCGCCAGCACACGGCTCGCGGTGGTCGCGCGGAGGGCCTGGACGGCGAGGTGGCCGAGCCCGCCGACACCGATGACGACGGCGGTGGTGCCCTCGCCGAGGGCGGGCCGGAGTCCGGCCACGGCGTGGTAGGACGTCAGGCCCGCGTCGGAGAGCGGGGCGGCCTGGTCGGCCGGCAGATCGCCGATCGGCACCAGATGGCGGGCGGAGGGGACGAGCAGATACTCGGCCATTCCGCCGTCCCGGCCCAGTCCGGCCCCGTGCCAGCCGAGGGTGTTCCGCCGGTCGCAGTAGTTGTCGGAGCCCGCGGCGCACCGGGCGCAGGAGCCGCAGCCCCACGGCCCGTAGAGCACCACGCGGTCACCTGCGCTCACCCCGTCGGCGGCGGGCCCCAGGGCCGTGACCTGCCCGGCGACCTCATGGCCGAGGGTGAACGGCAGCAGATAGGGGAGCGCGCCCGGAGCGCCGTCGATGACATGCAGATCGGAGCGGCACAACCCGGCGGCTTCGACCCGCACCAGCACCTCGGCGCCGTGGGGGACGGGCCGCTCGACCTCTGCCGGTGCCGGAGCCTCGCCCCAGGCCATCAGCCGCAGTGCCCTCATCTTCACCGTCCAGGGTCTTGTCAGCGCTGCGGCTGCCACGGTAGCAGAGGTGAAGTCAGTTCAATAGATGGCTGAGGCAACGGAAGGGGATCGGTGTGGCGAGCGAAGAGGTCCGCACGGGGAGGTTCGCCGACAGGGTCGCGATGGTGACGGGGGCCGCCTCGGGCATCGGCGCGGCGGTCGCCCGGCAACTGGCCGCGGAAGGGGCGCGGGCCGTCGTCCTGGCGGACGTGAACGGCGACGGCGCGGCGGCCGTGGCCGAGGGACCGCCCGCCTCCCGGGCACTCGCGCTCGACGTCACGGACGCGGCGGGCGTCGACAGTGCCGTCCAGGATGTACTGCACCGGTACGGGCGCCTCGACATCCTGGTGCACGCGGCGGGGGCCGACGATCCGGAGGCGAAGCAACGCATCGCGGACGCGGCCGTCGAAGGCCGTCCGGTCGAGCTGACCGATTCCCTCGACGACGCCTCCTGGCGGCGGGTCGTGCGCGTGAACCTGGATGGAACCTTCCATGTGCTGCGCGCCGCGGTGCGGGTCATGCGGCCCCGCGGGGCCGGAGCGATCGTGGTGATCGGATCGTCGTCGGCCTTCGACGCGCCCGTCGGCTACCCGCACTACGCCGCCTCCAAGGCGGGTGTGCACGCCCTGGCCCAGGCCGTGGCCAAGGAGGTCATCGCGTCCGGGATCCGGGTGAACCTGGTGGCGCCGGGGCCCACGGACACGGGGATGGCGGCCCGCACCCCCGAGGCGCTGCGGTCTACCTTCGCCGACCCGCGGGTGCGCCCGTACGCGACGCCCGAGGAGATATCCGAGATCGCCCTCTTCCTCGCGAGCGATGCCGCGGCGAACCTCGGCGCGGTGCTGCTCGCCAATGGTGGCCGGTTCACCGCCTGAGCGGAGCCGGGCGCACCCCGATCCGGGGCGCACCCTGATCCGGGGCGCGCCCTGATCCCGCCCGCCCGATCCTGGCGCCGGATGGTCTTGCCTGCCTGGAGTCCCATGCCTACGGTCATGAATTGAGTTCAATTCTTGCGCTCCTCGCCCGCCGTACGAGCACGATGGAGATCCCATGCACCGTCGCCACCCCGAGATCGACCCCCAGTTGCTGTCCGAAACGGATGAACAGCGACAACTGCGCACCGTCCTGCGGGACCTCTATGCCGAGGCGAGTGGTATCGAGGAGGTGCGCAAGCATCTGGCCACCCCGCGCGGATACGACGAGGCGCTCTGGGCCCGGCTCGCGGGCGAGATCGGCGTCCACGGCCTGGCCATTCCGGAGGAGTACGGCGGGTCGGGCTTCACCTTCGCCGAGCTGGCCGTGGCCCTGGAGGAATCCGGGCGCGCCCTGTACTGCGCGCCGCTGCTCCCCACGGTGGTCCTGGCCGCACACGCCCTGCTGCTCAGCGGCGACCGTACGGCATGCGAGCGCTATCTGCCCCGGATCGCCGACGGCACGCTCACCGCCACCGTGGCCGGGTTCGGCCCCGATGGCCGTTCCGGTGGGTCCCGCGAGCCCGCCGTCACCGCGGAACAGGGGAGCAACGGCTGGGTGCTGTGCGGCCGGGCGGACTTCGTGCTCGACGGGGCCGGCGCGGAGCTGGTCCTCGTACGCGCCGGAACACCCGCCGGACCTCGGATCTTCGCCTGTGAGCCCGCCCCCGGCACCTGCCTGCGGACCCCGCGCCGCGTCCTGGACGAGACGCGGCGCCAGGCGCTGGTGGAGTTCAGGGGTGCCCCGGCCACCGCCGTGGGCACGGCGGAGCAGGCCGAGGGCGCGGTTTCGGCCACGCTGGACACCGGGCGGGCCGCGCTGGCGGCCGAGCAGGTCGGCGGCAGCGGGCACGCGCTGGGCGCCACGGTCGCCTTCGTGGCCCAGCGCCACCAGTTCGGCCGCCCCATCGGGTCCTTCCAGGCCGTCAAGCACCGGCTGGCCGATGTGCTGGTGGCGCTGGAGGCGGCGCGCTCGGGGTCCGCGTACGCGACCGCCTGCGCCGCCATCGCCTCGCCGCAGTTGCCGGTGGCCGCCTGCGCCGCCGCCGTGGTCTGCTCCGAGACCTTCCGCATGGCGACGGCCGAGTACGTCCAGTTGCACGGCGGGATCGGCTTCACCTGGGAGCACCCGGCTCATCTGTATGTGCGCCGGGCGCGCGGCGCCGAGGTGCTGTTCGGCACGGCGGACCAGCACCGGACCCGGCTCGCCGGGCTCGTGGGCCTCGCCCCTCGCCCCGCCGCCTGAACCCGAATAGGTGTGTCTCGATCAAGGGCTTGACACCGTGCGGCTCCGGAATCAAAGTTGTAATGAATTCAGTTCAGTTTCAGAGGGGTGAGGGATGACAACGGAAGAAGAGATCCAGTTCGAGCGCGACGGCCACGTCGCCCGTGTGTGGCTCAACCGTCCGTGGAAGAAGAACTGCGTCACCGTGCCGATCCTGGACCGGCTCGACGAGATCATCACCGAGGTGGACGAGGACCCCGAGCTGCGGGTCCTGGTGGTGCGCGGCCGTGGCGGCACGTTCTGCTCGGGGTTCGACCTCGACAGCCTGAAGGCCGACTACGTCGGCAAGTCGAACGCGATCGACGTCGCGGTGAAGTCCGCGAAGGTGTGCGACCGCCTGTACTCGATGAAGACCCCCTCGGTCGCGGTCCTGGAGGGCCATGTCACCGCGGGCGGCTTCGAGATCATGATCTCCTGCGACTTCGCCATCTCCGCCGACGACGCGAAGATCGGCGACTTCCACATCCGCCGCGCGCTGTTCGGCGGGGCCGGTCCGATCTACCGGGTGCCGCGCATGATCGGCATCCGTAAGACCAAGGAGCTGATGCTCACCGGCAAGCTGCTCTCCGGCATCGAGGCCGCCGAGTTCGGCCTGATCAACAAGTCGGCCCCGGCCGAGGAGCTGGACGCGACGGTCGAGGAGTTCATCAGCCACCTCGCCGACAAGAGCCCCTTCACCATGTGGCTCACGAAGATGACGATCGACCGCAGCCTGGACGCCGACACCCAGTCCCTGATGGTGATGGAGCACCTCGCCGTGGGCGTGGCGCTCAACTCCGAGGACGCGAACGAGGGCGTGTCGGCGTTCCTGGAGAAGCGCGAACCCAAGTGGCAGGGGCGCTGATCCGGATGACCACGGATCCGCGGAGCCCTGCCGCCGGCGGGCTCCAGGGCGCACGCTGCTCCGGCTGCTCGGTGACGGTGTACCCCGCGGACGACACGTGCCCGCGCTGCGGAGGGCCGGCCGATCCGGCGGCCCTCCAGGGCACGGGCACGCTGTGGACCTGGACGGTGCAGCGGTACGCCCCCAAGTCGCCGCCCTACCAGGCCCCGCCCGGAGGCTTCGAGCCGTTCGCGCTCGGCTATGTCGAGCTGGCGGAGGGCGTGCGGGTGGCCGCCGTCCTCGATGTCGAGGACCTCGACGCCGTCCGCATCGGCATGCCGCTCTCCGTGACCGCCGGTCCCGGGGTGCCCCGGGCCAGACCCACACCCCTGAGCGAGGAGGGCTCTTGAGCACCGATGTGCTGATCTGCGGCGCGGGGCGCACCCCGTTCGGCCGGTCGGAGGCGGCCGGCCGGCAGCTCGCCGTCGCCGCCGTGAACGCCGCGCTGGCGGACGCCGGGATCGCGTGGCCGCGGGTGCGGGCCGCGTTCGGCGGCAGCGACAGCGCGGGCCTCGCGGACACCCTGGTGGCCCAACTCGGCCTCACCGGGCTGCCGTTCGTCAATGTGAAGAACGGCTGCGCCACCGGTGGCAGCGCACTGATCTCCGCCGTGAACGCGATCCGCTCCGGTATGGCGGACGTCGTCCTCGCCGTCGGCTTCGACAAACACCCGCGCGGCGCCTTCGACCCCAGGCCCGAGGACTGGGGCCTGGGCGCGGAGTACGGCAGCGACGGGCTGATGGTGACCACCCAGTTCTTCGGCATGAAGATCCAGCGCTATATGCTCGACCACGGGATCACCCCGCGGACCCTGGCGCTGGTCGCCGAGAAGGCGTACCGCAACGGTGGCCTGACCCCCGAGGCATGGCGGCGCGAACCGGTGTCCGCCGCGGAGATCCTGGAATCCGGCATGGTCAGCGATCCGCTGACCCGCTTCATGTTCTGCTCCCCGGGAGCGGGCGCGGCGGCGCTGGTCCTCTGCTCGCCCGAGGCCGCCCGCGCGATGGACGGCACACCGGTCACCCTGCGCTCGGCGGCCGTACGCACCCGGCGCTTCGGCTCGTTCGAGGTGTTCAGCCCGTGGATTCCCGGGGGCACACTGACCAGCGTCAGCCGTGACGCCTCGGCCGCCGCCTTCGAGGAGGCGGGGCTCGGCCCCGGCGATGTCGACGTCTGCCAGCTTCAGGACACCGAGAGTGGCGCCGAGGTCATGCACATGGCCGAGTGCGGATTCTGCGAGGACGGCGAGCAGGAGCGGCTGATCGCCTCCGGCGCCACCGCGATCGGCGGGACACTGCCGGTCAACACCGACGGCGGCTGCATCGCCAACGGCGAACCCATCGGCGCCTCGGGACTGCGCCAGGTCTACGAGGTCGTCCAGCAACTGCGCGGCCGGGCCGGTGAGCGCCAGGTCCCGGACCGCCCCAGGATCGGCTTCACCCATGTGTACGGCGCCCCCGGCGTGAGCGCCTGCACGGTCCTGTCCCGTTGAAAGTCCCGCCGAATGTCCCGCCGAATGTCCGGCGGAACGTCCCGCCGAACGGCCCCCGATCGGAGGTGGAGGAAGAGATGAGCGGTATCCCGGAACCCGATGAGTTCCGCGCCGAGGCCCGGACGTGGCTCGCCGGAGTGGCCCGGCCCCGCGCCACGGGCGGGGAGTGGGGCAGCGGCTCCGACTCCGTCGCCGTATTCGAGAACTGGACCGAGGAGCAGGAGCGCGAGCACACCGCCCGCGTCCAGGAGTGGGAACGCACCCGCTACGACCAGGGCTGGTCCGCGCTGAACTGGCCGCAGGAGTACGGCGGACGAAGTCTGCCCGCGTACTACGAGCAGCTCTACCGCGGTGAGGAGGCGGCCTTCGACGTACCGCACCGCCCCGAGATCTTCCCCGTCACCCAAGCGCTCGTCGCCCCCGCGATCGGCCTGTGGGGCACCGAGGAACAGAAGAGCCGCTGGCTCGTGCCCATGCTGCGCACCGACGAACTGGCCTGCCAGTTGTTCTCGGAGACCGAGGCGGGCTCCGACCTCGCCGCGGTGCGCACCCGGGCGGTGCGCGAGGGAGACGACGCCTGGGTGCTGACCGGGCACAAGGTGTGGACCTCCGGGGCCCGCGTGGCGACCTGGGGCGTGGCGGTGTGCCACACCGATCCGGACGTCCGCAAGCACGCCGGGATCACCGTCTTCCTGGTGCGCATGGACGCGCCGGGCGTCACCGTACGGCCCATCCGGCAGATGACCGGTGGCACCAGCTTCAACGAGGTCTACCTGGACGGTGTGCGGGTGCCCGACACCGACCGGCTCGGGCCGGTCGGCGAGGGGTGGCGGGTCACGCTCAGTGTGCTGGCCGCCGAACGGCTCGACTCCGGCAGCCTCGGCCTGGACAACGCCGACCGGGCGCTGGACCTGGCCGGAAACCTGTCGCGCCCGCTCACCGGTGGCGAACAGCAGCGGGCCGCCGACCTCCACCTCCGCACCCTCGTCCAGCGGCTCATGGGACTGCGGGTGACCGCCGCTCTCGTCGCCGGGCGCGAACCGGGCGCCGAGGCATCGGTCGGCAAGCTGTACGCCACCGAGACCATGCGGCGCACCAGCGACCTGGTGTCCGAGCTGCTGGGGCCGAGCCTCGTGGCGGACACGGGGGAGTGGGGCACCTACGCCTGGACGGAACACCTCTTGGGCGCCCCCGGCTACAGCATCGCGGGCGGCACCGACGAGATCCAGCGCACCATCCTCGCCGAGCGCGTACTCGGCCTGCCCAAGGAGCCCGTCCGATGAGCATGGCCACCCAGGTGCCGGAGCTGGCCGCCCGGGTCCGCGACCGGCTCGCCCGCCACCACCCGGGCGCGCCGGTCGGCGAGTTGACGGTGCTGCCGGGCGGCCACTCCGGGCTGACCTACGAGGTGGCGGCCGGGGACGCCCGCTACGTTGTCAAGGCGGTGCCCCCGGGGCAGCGGCCCGTCGGACGCAACGACGTCCTGCGCCAGTCACGGGTGCTCGGCGCGCTGGCCGGATCCATGGTGCCGGTGCCGGGCGTCGTGGCCGTCGACGAGACCCAACCGGCCTGGTTCGCCATGGATTTCGCGGCCGGGGAGGCCATCGAGCCGGTACTGGACGACCATGAGGTGGACCCCGCGACGGCCCGCGCCCGGATGCTGGAGATCGCCTCCGTCCTGCGCCGGCTGCACGGCACCGATGTGCACACGCCCGGGCTCGACGCGCCCGCACCGCTGGACGCCGCCGGTGAGCTGGAGCGGTGGAGCCGCACCCTGCGGGCCGTTCCCGTCGAACTGCGGCCCGACGGCGAGGAGTTGCTCGCGCGTCTCGCCGACGGCGTACCCCACGGCCTCCCACCGGTGCTGCTGCACGGCGACTTCCGGCTCGGCAATGTGCTGTGCGTGGGCGAGCGCGCGGTGGCCGTCGTCGACTGGGAGATCTGGAGCGTCGGCGACCCGCGCATCGACCTGGGCTGGTTCCTGCTCTTCGCCGACCACCGCAACTTCCCCCAACTGGGACACGCCGTGCCCGGACTGCCCGGCGAGGCCGAACTGCTGGACACCTACCTCGACGGGCGGCCCGCACTGCCCGCGATGGACTGGTTCCGGGCACTCGGCCGCATGAAGATGGCCGCGATCATGGGCCATAACCTGCGCCGGCACCGCGAGGGCAAGCATCACGACCCGGACCAGGAACGCCTGCCGCCCACCATCGCCGCGATGATCCGCACCGCCCGCGACATCCTCGGCTGATCCGCAGCGGTACGCCCCCACCCAACAGGAGCAATCGTGGATTTCGGATACTCGCCACGGGCGAGTGAACTCCAGGACCGCATGCGGTCGTTCATGGACGAACACGTCTTCCCCGCGGAGACGACGTACGACCGGCAACTGGCCGAAGGGGAGAACCCGCACGCCCTGCCGCCGGTGATGGCCGAGCTGAAGGAGAAGGCCCGCGCCGAGGGCCTGTGGAACCTCTTCATGGCCGACGGCGACTGGGGCGCGGGGCTCACCAACCTCGAATACGCGCCGCTCATGGAGCTGGCGGGCCGCTCCATCATCGGCCCCGAGGTGTTCAACTGCTCGGCGCCCGACACCGGCAACATGGAGCTGCTCGCCCTATACGCCACCCCCGAGCAGCGGGAACGCTGGCTGCGCCCGCTGCTCGACGCTCGGATCCGCTCCTGCTTCGCCATGACCGAGCCGGAGGTCGCGAGCTCCGACGCCCGCAACATCCGCACCCGCATCACCCGCGACGGCGACAGCTACGTCGTCAACGGCCGCAAGTGGTACACCTCCGGGATCCTCGACCCCGACTGCAAGCTGATCATCCTGATGGGCAAGACCGACCCGGACGCGCCCACCTACCGGCAGCAGTCCATGCTGCTCGTCCCCCGGGACACCCCGGGCGTCACGGTCCTGCGCGACCTGCCGATGTTCGGCTACACCGACCGGCTCGGACACGGCGATGTGCTCTTCGAGAACGTCCGCGTGCCGGTCGAGAACATCCTCGGCGGGGAGGGCGAGGGCTTCGCGCTCGCCCAGGGACGGCTCGGTCCCGGCCGGATGCACTACGCGATGCGCGCCGTGGGCTTCGCCGAGCGCGCCCTGCGGCTGATGTGCGAGCGCGTCACCGAACGCACCGCCTTCGGCGGACCGCTCGCCGACCAGGGAGTGGTCCGGGAGTGGATCGCCCGCAGCCGCATCGAGATCGAGCAGTTGCGTCTCCTCGTCCTCAAATCGGCCTGGCTGATGGACACCGTGGGCAACGCCGCCGCCCGTATGGAGGTCGCCGCCATCAAGGTCGCGGCGCTGGAGGTCGCCCACAAGGTGGTCGACCGGGCGGTGCAGGCACACGGCGCGGCGGGCGTCAGCGACGACACCGTACTGGCCCGGCTGTACGCCATCACCCGGGCGCTACAGATCGCCGACGGCCCCGACGAAGTCCATCTGCGCACGGTGGCCCGCCAGGAACTCGCGCAATACAAGAAGAAGACCGGCACGGAGACAGGAGCGGCGTGAGCGCCAACAGCCTCGACGGCAAGGTGGCCGTCATCACCGGCGGATCCCGTGGCATCGGCCTCGGCATCGCCACCGCCTACCGGGCGGCCGGCGCACATGTGGTGATCGCGGCCCGTAAACCGGCCGGACTCGCCGCGGCCCGCGAGGAGTTGCTGCGCGTCAAGGGCGACGGCGATGTGCACACGGTGGTGGCGAACGCCGGTGAACCCGAGCAGGCCGAGCGGTGTGTCGAGGAGACCATGGCCCGCTTCGGCCGCCTCGACATCCTCGTCAACAACGCGGCCACCAACCCGTACCACGGCGATCTGCTCGACCTGGACCTGCCGCGCGCGGAGAAGACCGTCCGCGTCAACCAGTACGGCATGATCGCCTGGACCCGGTGCGCCTGGCGCGCCTGGATGGCCGAACACGGGGGAGCGGTGGTCAACATCGCCTCCGTCGGCGGGCTCGTCGTCGACCCGCATATCGGCTACTACAACGCCACCAAGGCCGCCATGCTCCATATGACCCGGCAGCTCGCCTACGAACTGGGGCCGCACGCCCGCGTCAACGCCATCGCCCCCGGCCTGATCAAGACCGAGCTGGCGCGGGCGGTATGGGAGGTCCGCGAGCCGATCCTCACCGCCAAGCTGCCGCTGCGGCGCCTGGGCACCGTGGCGGACGTGGCCCACGCGGCGCTGTTCCTGGCCTCCGACGCCTCCTCCTGGATGACCGGCCAGACCCTGGTGCTGGACGGCGGCGCGACCGCCCTGCCGATCGGGGTGGAGGGATGAGTGCGCCCCGGCCCGCCGCGGAACTGTTCTCGCTCGAGGGCCGGACGGCCGTGGTCACCGGCGCGTCCGCGGGGCTCGGCGCACGCTTCGCCGCCGTTCTCGCACAGGCAGGCGCCACCGTGTACGCCGCCGCCCGGCGGATCGACCGGCTGACGGAACTCGCCGACTCCGACGCCCGAATCCACCCCGTCGCCTGCGATGTCTCGCTCGCCGCCGACCGTACGCGGCTGATCGAGACCGCGCGGGCCGCCACCGGCCGCATCGACATCCTGGTCAACAACGCGGCCACGTCCGGCGAGACCCGCGCCGAGGACGAATCCCCGGACGCCTTCGCCGACGTCCTCGGCGTCAACCTCACCGCCCCCTTCCACCTGGCACGCCTCGTGGCCGAGGAACCCGCCGGGGACGGCGCGCCGCCCCGCAGCGTCATCAACGTCTCCTCCATCCTCGGCCTGGTCACCGCCGCCCCCCTGGGCGGCGCGAGCTACGTGGCGTCCAAGGCCGGACTGATCGGGCTCACCCGCGAGCTGGCCGGACAGTGGGGCCCGGGCGGAACCCGCGTCAACGCGCTCGCCCCGGGCTGGTTCCGCACCGAGATGACCGCGGACCTCTTCGGCGACGAGCGCTCCAGCCGCTGGGTCGAGCGCAACACCCTGCTGCGGCGCGGCGGCGACGCCCAGGAACTCGACGGCGCGCTGCTGTTCCTGGCCTCGGACGCCTCCTCGTACTGCACCGGGCAGGTGCTGACCGTCGACGGCGGCTGGACCGCGCGATGAGGGTCGGCATCGAGATCGACGGCGGCCTGGCCCGCGTCACCCTGCGCCGCGGCGAGGCGGGCAACGCCATCGACCTGGAGATGGCACGCGAACTGCTGGACGCGGCGCGGGTCTGCGCGGCCGAGCCCGTACGGGCCGTGCTGCTGACCGGCGAGGGGAAGTCCTTCTGCGTCGGCGGCGACCTCGGGGAGTTCTCCCGGCTCTCCGGTGAGCCGCTGGAGAAGCACCTCAGCACGGTGACCGGCGCGCTCCACGAGGCCCTGCGCATGTTCGCGGCGGGCGACGCGCCCGTGGTGGCCGCCGTGCAGGGAGCCGTCGCCGGTGCGGGCATCGGCCTGGCCGCGTCCGCCGATGTGACCCTCGCCGCCGACAACGCCTCGTTCACCACCGCCTATACCGGGATCGGCTATTCACCGGACGCCGGAGTGAGCTGGTTCCTGCCCCGGCTCATCGGCCCGAAGCGGGCCCTGGACCTGCTGCTGACCAACCGCCGCATCAAGGCGGCGGAAGCCGAGGCCATCGGCCTGGTGAGCCGGACCGTCGCCCCCGGCCTGCTGGCCGCCGAGGCCCTCCGCACGGCCGAGGCGCTGTGCGGCGGACCCACCGCCGCCTTCGGCGCCACCCGCCGTCTCGTCGCCACCGGGCTGACCGCGGACCTCGGCACGCATCTGGACCGCGAGGCCCGTGCGATCGCCGCCGCGGCCGCCTCCGCCACGGGCCGCGAGGGCGTCGCCGCCTTCCTGGGCAAGCGGGCGCCCGACTTCACCCGCGCCGCCCCCAGCACCTGACACCTCCCCGAAACCCCTGGAGCCCCACCGTGTCGGAAGCATTCATCGTCGGAGCCGTCCGCACCCCCGTCGGCCGCCGCAAGGGCACGCTCAGCGGCGTGCACCCCGCCGACCTCGGCGCCCACGTACTGCGCGCCCTGCTGGAGCGCACCGGAGCCGACCCGGGCGCCGTGGACGACGTGTACTTCGGGTGCGTCAGCCAGATCGGCGCGCAGACCGGCAACGTCGCACGCACCGCATGGCTGTCGGCCGGGCTGCCGCAGCACGTCCCCGGCACCACCATCGACCGCCAGTGCGGATCCTCCCAGCAGGCCGTGCACTTCGCCGCCCAGGCGGTCGGCTCCGGGGCCGCCGATCTGGTGGTGGCCGGCGGGGTGGAGGTGATGAGCCTGGTGCCCATCGCCAGCCCCATGACCGTCGGTGAACAGGCCGGTATGGGCAGCCCGTACGCGGGTGACGGCTGGCGCGAGCACTTCGGGGACCAGGAGGTCTCCCAGTTCCACGGGGCCGAACTGATCGCCGAGAAGTGGGGCGTCTCCCGGGCGGACATGGAGGAATTCGCGCTCACCAGCCACCAGCGCGCCCTCGCCGCCCATGCCGACGGCGCCTTCGACGACGAGATCACCCCGGCCTTCGGGCTCACCGCCGACGAGGGCCCGCGCGCCGACACCACCCTGGAGAAGATGGCCGGGCTGAAGACCCTCACCGAGGACGGCCGGCTGACCGCCGCGGTCTCCAGCCAGATCTCCGACGGAGCCGCCGCCCTGCTGATCGCGTCCGAGGAGGCGGTGCGCCGCCACGGCCTGACCCCGCTCGCGCGCGTGCACACCATGGCCGTCGTCGGCTCCGATCCGATCCATATGCTGACCGGTCCGATCCCCGCCACCGAGAAGGTCCTGGACCGGGCCGGGCTGTCGATCGGCGACATCGATCTGGTGGAGATCAACGAGGCGTTCGCCTCCGTCGTCCTCGCCTGGCAGAAGGAGATCGGCCCCGACCCGCAGCGGGTCAACGCCTTCGGCGGCGCCATCGCGCTCGGCCATCCCCTCGGCGCCACCGGCGCCCGCCTCATGACCACGCTCGTCCACCAACTGCGCAGGACCGGTGGGCGCTACGGTCTTCAGACGATGTGCGAGGGCGGCGGGATGGCGAACGCGACCGTGCTGGAGCGCCTTTGACCCGGCGCTGTTCACGTCGATTGGCAACTGAGTTCAACTTGGGGCTACTCTCGGGTACGGACACGGTGGGCGGCAGCCAGGAGACGAGGCATGGCGACGAGAATCGTTGAACCGGAAGCGGGGCCGAGGTCCAAGCGCGCCGCCATCCTGGCGGCCGCCGTCGACTGCTTCGGCGAGACGGGATTCGAGGCCACCAAGTGGTCCACCGTGGCGGAGCGGGTCGGCATCGGGCAGACCGCGCTGTACCACTACTTCGAGTCCAAGACGCACTGCCTGCTGACCATCATGCGGCTGGAGCTCCAGCGGTCGCATGACAAGTTCACGGAGGCGACCGAGGGCGTCGAGGACCCGACCGAGGCGCTCCGGGCAGCCGTGCGCGCGGCCTACGACGTCTCGGACCAAGAGGTCCTCCAGATGCGGATCCTGCACAACCACATGGATCTGCTCTCCGGCACGCGCAAGTCCAAGCGGGAGGAGGCCGAGCGCGTCGAGGCCCGCAAGCTGGTCCAGCTCGTCGAGCGGAACTGGACGAACCTGCTGGTCCGGGGCATGTCCATGGGCGCCTTCCCGCTCCGGGACGCACAACTGCTGGGCTCGGGTGTGCTGGGCCTGATCGTCAGCGTCTGGCGGTGGTACCGGCCCTCGGGGCCGACGCCGCTGTCGGAGGTCAGCGAGCTGATCGAGGGCGCCTGCGTACGCATGGTCGCCACCTGACCCCCTGAGCGGCCCTGTCGCTTCCGGCCCCCGGCGGATATCCGCCGGGGGCCGTTTCGCGTTTCGTACGGACTCTTGTCAGCCGTGTTTCCCCGGGATTAGCATCCAACCTGAATTGAACTGAACTCAGGTTGATCTGGGGCCGTCGCAGCGGCCGCGGATCGCCGGGAGCGCTCGGCCACCCCATCGAAAGGGCGCAGTCATGACGTTGCGCACGTATATGGCCAGTATGGACAGCGACCATCCGGAACGGACGCTGGACCTGCTCGAACCCGACTTCCGCTTCCTCATCGCCCTGCCGGGCAGTGAGGTCACCGGCAAGTCCAAGGAGGACTTCGCCGCCTACATCGCCGGCCGGAATCCCAAGGACCGGTCGCATGAGATCCTGCGCCACAGCCGGGACGGCGACGTCGAGACCGTGTACGGGGTGGTGACGGAGGGCGGGCGGTACACCGGCTCCTTCCTCTCCGCCGCGGTGATCTCGCACGGCGGCCTCCTGTCGCGCTACCAGTCCTTCTTCACCACCTCCTTCGAACTGGTCGACTGGGCGGACGACGGGAGCCGGGCATGACGGACACCCCGGCCGCGGCCCCCTTCCTCACCGCGTGGTTCGAGATACTGGACGGTGACGAGCCGTCCCGGATCCTCGACCTGATCAGCGACGACTTCTCGCTGTCCATCCTGTTCTCCACCGGCGACGGCAACGCCACCGACTTCGCCGGGGACCGCGCCGCCCTCGTCGGCTATCTCGAACAGCGTGAGAAGGGCACCCGCACCCACCACATGCTGTCGGCCACCACGCTCGGCCAGGACGAGCTGTTCCTGGGCGAGGTACGACGCGCGGGCGTCCCCGAGGCCGGCTTCGTCGCCGCCGGGCAGGTGAACGGCGAAGGCCGGCTGCGGCGCCTGCTGATCGGGCGCTCATCCGAGATCCGCTTCACCTGAGCGGTATCGGATCCGCTCACCACCCCATCCCCTCGACCCCGTGCGGAGCACCGTCATGTACAACCTGGTCCTGCTGGCAGCCCGGCCCCCGGAGTGGACGCATGAGCAGTTCATCACCTGGTGGCGCGGCGACCACGCGGAGCTGACCTACCGCCTGCCCGGGCTGCGCGCCTGGCGCCACACCGATATCGACACCGCTCTGGAGCCGCGTTCCGAGGGCTGGGACGGGATCTCCGTGCTCGGCTTCGACTCCCCGGAGGACCTGAAGAAGGCCCTCGCGAGCCCCGAGTGGGCCGCGGCCGTCGCCCAGGTCGGCGACATGAAGGGCCGCCGGATCGCGGTCATGGGACACGAGGCGGAGATGTTCGCCGCCTGAGAATCCTGAGGATTCCGGGCCGCCCGGCGCGGTCCGGCGGCAGGGCAAGCACCAGAGTTCGGCAAACGGAGTTCGGCACAGCGCGACGAGGGGCAGGATGCGACAGGTAGTGCGGGAGTTCCAGCAGAAGGCGGAAGAGGCCGACTTCATCGCCGTGATCGACGACACCGGCAGCCATCCGGCCCGGCAACTGCTCGACGAGGCCCAACGGCTGGCCGGAGCGCTGTCCCCGGGCGAGCCCGACGGCTCGGTCGGCACCGTCCTGGTCCAGGCGGACAACTCATGGCGCACCGTCGCCGCCACCCTCGCCGTGGGACTGCGCGGCGGGGTCCTCGCGGTGGTCAATCGGCACACCACACCCGCCGAGTTCACCGCCGCATGGGAGGACATCCGCCCGGACGCCGTCGTCGCCGAGCCCTCGGCGATGGACGAGTGGGCCGTGCCCACCCGGCTGCCCGACCCGGCACGGACCGTGCTCGACGGCTGGGCCTGCCGGTCCGCACCCGGAAAACGCGAGGTGTCGCGGTGGTCCGGCGGCGCCCTCATCGGCCTCACCTCCGGATCGACCGGGCGCCCCAAAGGCGTCGTCCAGTCCGAGCGGGCCCTGCGCTACGCCGCCACGAGCACCATCGACGTCAACGGCCTGGCACCGGGCGACGCCATCGCCGCGATCGTGCCGCTGTCGTCCACGGCGGCCTACTGCTTCGGGGTCTATCTCTCCCTTGTGCTGCGCGGGCCCCTCGTCCTGACCGGGAAGTGGGACCGGGCGGTCGCACTGCGGCGGATGGCCGAGGCCGGTGTCCGCTGGACCATGTGCGTACCGACCATGGCGCTTCAGATGGGCACCGAAGCGGCCGGCTCCGGCATTCTGCGGGGCGTCCGGTCGATCACCGTCGGCGGCGGGCCCATGGACCGCGGAGCCCTGGCCAGGGCCGAACAGTCCCTGGGCACCAAGATCCTCCGCGTCTTCGGCATGTCCGAATGCCTGGGCCACACCACGCCGAGCCCCGACGACCCCGAGGAGATCCGGCTCGGCAGAGACGGCCGCCCCTTCCCGGGGACGGACGTACGCGCGCTCACCGCCGACGGTCAGGCGGCCGGGCCCGGAGTGACCGGCCGGGCGCAGGTCCGCGGCCCCTCCCTCTTCCTCGGATACGCCCGCGAGGGCAGAACCGATCCGCCGGCGCTGACGGAGGACGGCTATCTGCCCACCGGCGACCTGCTGATGGTCCACGAGGACGGCACCCTCACCGTCATGGGCCGCGAGAAGGACATCATCATCCGCGGCGGCCGCAACATCGACATCACCGAGATCGAGCGCGCGGTCGCCAGCCATCCACGCGTGGCCAGAGCCTGTGTCGCGCCGGTCCCCGACGATGTCCTCGGCGAACGCGTGGCGCTGCTCGTCGTCGCCGAGGACGGCGGCGGCGTCGAACTGGACGAGGTGACCGGCCATCTGGAGAGCGTCGGTCTGTCCAAGACCAAATGGCCCGAGTACGTCTACGACGTCGAGGAACTGCCCCAGACAAAGGTCGGCAAGCTCGACCGGGGCGGAGCCCGGGAGCTGGCCATCAGGCTGCACACCCGCGAGGGAGGATCATGACGGCACGGTTCGACCAGGCTCCCTGGGCGGCGGCCGGAATCCAGACCGTACAGCCCGGGGTGCACCGCGTGCCGCTGCCACTTCCCGGCGACGGGCTGCGCGCCGTCAACGTCTACCTCCTGGAGGATCTGGCCGACGACGGCATCGTCATGATCGACGGGGGCTGGGCGATCCCCGAGGCGCGCAAGGTGCTCGAGGACGCCCTGGCCGCCATCGACCGCGACCCCGGCGACATCAGCCACATCCTGGTCACCCATATCCACCGCGACCACTACACCCAGGCGGTGGAACTGCGCCGGCTGCTGGGCTCGCGCGTCTACCTCGGCGCCGGGGAACTCCCCGGCCTGGAGATGCTCGACCGGTTGCGCAGCGACCAGCCGGTGGGCTCACTGCGGACCCTGCGCGCGGCGGGAGCAGGGGACCTCGCCGACCAGATCGAGGCGATGGACCACGGCGGCTACGACCCGAGTGTGTGGGAGGCACCCGACCGCTGGCTCGGCGCGGAGACCCTGCGCTTCGGCGAGCGCGAACTGCGTGTCGTCCCCACCCCCGGACACACCAAGGGCCATGTGGTCTTCCTGGACGAAGAGCGGGGGCTGGTGTTCTCCGGGGATCACGTCCTGCCGCATATCACCCCGTCCATCGGCTTCGAGCTGGCCGAGCCCGGCGGCCGTCCGCTCGCCGACTACCTGGACTCGCTACGGCTGATGACCCGCTACGCCGACGCCCGCCTGCTGCCCGCACACGGGCCGGTGGCCGACAGCACCCACACCCGGGTCGCCGAACTGCTCGACCATCACGACGAGCGGCTGGCCAGAAGCCTGGCGGCGCTGGGCGAGAACACACTCGACGCCCACGCGGTGGCGCGCCGGCTCGCCTGGACGCGCCGTGCCGTGCCGTTCGCGGAGTTGAGCGCCTTCAACCAGATGCTCGCGATCAATGAGACGGCCGCCCATTTGGATGTCCTGGTGCTGCGGGGCCGGGCGACGGTGGCATTCGCCGACGGTGTGCATCGGTACTCGCGGGCGGCAACGAACGGGTCGGCGCCGCCCTCATGAACCCGGCATCTGGCCACGGTATGGCACTGAGTACCCGCCCAAGGTGCTGAGTGCCACGCCGGTGGCTAGTCGTCCCCCAGCGTCTTCTCGATCTTCTGCACCACGCGCCACAGGGGAGCCTTCCGTGGCGCGACGATGACCACCACATCGTCCTCCTCGCTCCCCGGCGCGGCGGCGGCGCCGCTCTCCGCGGATTCGTCGGCACTGCCCCACGTCTGCCGGACGAAGGCCAGCGATTGATCCACCGCCTTCGGGCCATCGCCGTGCCCCCCGCCGCGCAGCCAGGTCCGCAGTCCGCTGTTGTGCGCGGCGACGATGGCCGCGGCCTCCACTTCGGCCCGCAGGGCTCCGTTCGGGTCCCCCGCATAGCGTTGCCGCAGGTAGTGGGCCAGGGTGCGCTCGTAGCGGTGTACGACGGACAGCTCGTAGCCGCGCAGGCTGGGCACCTCGCGGGTGAGCCGATAACGCCGCACGGAGAACTCCGGGTTCGCGGCATACATCCGCATGACGAGGCGGGCCGCGTCACAGATCACATCGAGCGGTTCGCCGTCGGTGCTCGTCGCGAGGAAGGCGCTCATCTCGGTCAGGCAGCGCTCATGGTCGGGGAAGACGACGTCTTCCTTGGACGGGAAGTAGCGGAAGAACGACCGTCGCCCCACTCCGGCCCGCGCCACGATGTCGTCCACCGTGGTCCGCTCGAAGCCATGCTCCACGAAGAGTTGGAACGCGGCCTCGATGAGCACCTCGCGCATGGGTGCTCTGCCGGACGGCCCGGGCCCGCTCACCGCTGGGGTCGCCCTGCCCTCGTCGCGTACGTCCGCCATGAAGGGAACGTAGCATCAGCGCGTGGCGAGAGCGACACTGAGTACCTTTACTGAGGGTACTGAGTGCCATACTCTCGTTCAGGTGCTCCGGTGGGGCAGCGCGGACATCCACGAACAGTAAGGAGAGCCGGCGTGAGCTTGAGGATCGTTGTCTGTGTGAAGTATGTGCCCGACGCCACTGGCGACCGGCACTTCGCCGAGGACCTGACCGTCGATCGCGACGATGTGGACGGCCTGCTGTCGGAGCTGGACGAGTACGCGGTCGAGCA
>NZ_JAHLEM010000940.1 GCF_018883605.1 Streptomyces niphimycinicus
GCGGCCGACGGCGCCGCGCCCAATGCCGTCGAGAGTGCCGCGCCCGATGCCGTGGTCGCGGTGAGCGCCCCCGCCCGCTGGTACTACCGGGGCACCGCGCCCATGCGGCGGGTCCACTGGGCGATCACCCGGCCGACCGGCCGCCTGGTCTCCCGCTACGGGCTGCGCACCCGGATCGACCCCCGCGGCTGGGCCGTCGACCCGCTGTCCCCGGTGGCCGCGGCGCCGCTGATCGCGCCGACGCCGCTGCTGATCGTGCACGGCGACCGGGATCCGTACTTCCCGCTGGACCATCCGCGGATGCTGGCGTCGGCGGCGGACCCGTCGGCCACGGAGCTGTGGATCGAACCGGGCTTCGGCCATGCCGAGACGGCCGCCTCCCCCGCCCTGCTGGGCCGCATCGCCGACTGGGCGGCGACCCACGCCTGAGGGGGCGGCCCACGCCTGAGGGCGCCGCCCCCGCCTCAGGGGCGGCCCACGCCTCAGGCGGGGGCCCACACCCGAGGAGTGCCCGAGCGAACGCGCCTACTCGGCCTCCGCCACCGGCTCCGCGAACTGGGACGCGTACAGCCGGGCGTACGCACCGCCCGCCGCGAGCAGCGCGTCATGCGAGCCCTGCTCCACGATCCGCCCCGACTCCATCACCAGGATCACGTCCGCGTCCCGGATGGTCGACAGCCGGTGCGCGATCACGAAGCTGGTACGGCCGCTCCGCAGCGAGGCCATCGCCCGCTGGATGAGGACCTCGGTACGGGTGTCGACCGAGCTGGTGGCCTCGTCCAGCACCAGGATCGACGGCTCGGAGAGGAACGCCCGGGCGATCGTGATGAGCTGCTTCTCCCCGGCGCTGACATTGGAGCCCTCCTCGTCGATCACCGAGTCGTAGCCGTCCGGCAGGGTCCGTACGAAGCGGTCCACATAGGTGGCCTTCGCCGCCTCGACGATCTTCTCGAAGCTCGCCCCTTGCGCGCCGTACGCGATGTTCTCGGCGATCGTCCCGCCGAACAGCCAGGTGTCCTGGAGCACCATCCCGATATGGGAGCGCAGCTCCTCGCGTGACATCTCGGCGATGTCCACCCCGTCCAGCGTGATCCGCCCGCCGCTGACGTCGTAGAACCGCATCAGCAGATTGACCAGCGTGGTCTTTCCGGCTCCGGTCGGGCCGACGATGGCCACGGTCTGCCCGGGCCGCACCGACAGCGACAGACCGTCGATGAGCGGCGTGTCCGGCTGGTAGCGGAAGGAGACCTCCTCGAACGCGACCTGCCCCCGCACCGACTCCGGCCGCCGCGCGTCCACCGGCTCCGCGGTCTGCTCGGGCGCGTCCAGCAGCTCGAAGACCCGCTCGGCGGAGGCCACGCCCGACTGCACCATGTTGGCCATGGAGGCCACCTGGGTGAGCGGCTGGCTGAACTGCCGGGAGTACTGGACGAACGCCTGGACATCGCCGATCGACAGCGCGCCGGAGGCCACCCGGAGCCCGCCGACCACGGCCACCAGCACATAGTTGAGGTTCCCGATGAACATCATCGAGGGCTGGATCAGCCCGGAGATGGACTGGGCCTTGAAGCCCGCCGCGTAGAGCTTGTCGTTCTGCTCCCGGAACAGCTCCGCGGACTCCTTCTCCCGCCCGAAGACCTTCACCAGCGAGTGGCCGGTGTACATCTCCTCGATATGGGCGTTGAGCTTGCCCGTGGTCTTCCACTGGGCGACGAACTGCGGCTGGGCGCGCTTGCCGATGCGCGTCGTCACCCACACCGAGACCGGGACGGTGATCAGCGCCACCAGCGCCAGCAGCGGCGAGATCCAGAACATCATCGACAGCACGCCCACGATCGTCAGCAGCGAGGCCAGGATCTGGCTGAGGGTCTGCTGGAGCGTCTGCTGGATGTTGTCGATGTCGTTGGTGGCGCGCGAGAGCACCTCACCGCGCGACTGCTTGTCGAAGTACGACAGCGGCAGCCGGGCCAGCTTGTGCTCCACGTCCTCGCGCAGCCGGAAGACCGCGCGCTGGACGATGACCGTGGCCACCCGCGCCTGCACCAGGCCCAGAATCGCGGCGACGACATACAGCGCGGTGGCCCACAGCAGCACGACGCCGACCGCGTGGAAGTCGATGCCCTGGCCGGGGGTGACGTCCATCGAGGCCACCATGTCGGCGACCGTGCCCTGGTCCCTGTCGCGCAGCCACTGGACGGCCTGCTCCTTGTCGGCCCCGTCGGGCAACTGCCGTCCGATGATGCCCGCGAAGATCAGGTCGGTCGCCTCGCCGAGGATCTTCGGACCCACCACCGCGAGCGCGACGCTGCCCGTGCCCAGCGCGAGCACCAGCAGCGCGATGCCGCGCTCGGGGCGCAGCCGGGCCAGCAGCCGGCGGCCGGAGCCGCGGAAGTCCAGGGACCGCTCGGTCGGCTGCCCGCCCATGAACCGGCCGGGCCCGGCGGCGGGCGCCGGGCCCCAGCGCGG
>NZ_JAHLEM010000941.1 GCF_018883605.1 Streptomyces niphimycinicus
ACCACCGCGAGCGCGACGCTGCCCGTGCCCAGCGCGAGCACCAGCAGCGCGATGCCGCGCTCGGGGCGCAGCCGGGCCAGCAGCCGGCGGCCGGAGCCGCGGAAGTCCAGGGACCGCTCGGTCGGCTGCCCGCCCATGAACCGGCCGGGCCCGGCGGCGGGCGCCGGGCCCCTGCGCGGTGCCGAGGTGCCACTCATGCCGTGTCCCTTACATTCGCCCCGCTGCGCCAGTAGCTGATGTGACTGTCGCCCACGCGGCGCAGAGGTGCGACTTTCATCGTCTTCTGCGGCTCGGTGGCCGCGTGTGCGTCGCTCATGCGGCTTCCTGTTCGGTGAGCTGGGAGAGCACGATCTCGCGGTAGGTCTCGTTGCCGGCCATCAGCTCGCCGTGGGTACCGGCGCCGACGATCCGCCCCGCGTCGAGCACCACGATCAGATCGGCGCCCCGGATGGTGGACACCCGCTGGGCGACGATGACGACCGTCGCGTTCTCCGTCTCGTCCACGAGCGCCGCCCTCAGCCGGGCGTCGGTGGCGTAGTCGAGCGCGGAGAAGGAGTCGTCGAAGAGGTAGACGGACGGCCTGCGGACCAGGGCCCGGGCGATGGCCAGCCGCTGCCGCTGCCCGCCGGACACATTGGTCCCGCCCTGGGCGATCGGGGCGTCGAGCCCGGCCTCCATGGACTCCACGAACTCCCGTGCCTGGGCGGTCTCCAGGGCCCGCCACAGCTCCTCGTCGGTGGCGTCGGGATTGCCGTACCGCAGGTTGGAGGCGACGGTTCCGGCGAAGAGATACGGCTTCTGCGGGACGAGCCCGATGTTCCGGGTCATCACCTCCGGATCGAGGTCGCGCACATCCACCCCGTCGAGGTGGACGCTGCCGTCGGTCGCGTCGAACAGCCGCGGCACCAGCCCGAGCAGGGTCGACTTGCCACTGCCGGTGGAGCCGATGACGGCGGTGGTCCGGCCGGGCCGGGCGATCAGCGAGATATCGCGCAGCACCGGCTCATCGGCGCCGGGGAAGCGGAACTCCACGCCCCGCAGCTCCAGCAGCCCCCGTCCGGCGTCGGCGGGCGCGGCGGTGACGGGCACGAGGGGCGGTACGACACTGGTCTCGGTGTCCAGCACCTCCTGGACGCGCTCGGCGCACACCTCGGCCCTCGGCACCATCATGAACATGAAGGTGGCCATCATCACGGACGACAGAATCTGCGCCAGATAGCTGAGGAACGCGGTCAGCGCGCCGATCTGCATCCCGCCGCTGTCGATCCGGTGCCCGCCGAACCAGACGACGGCCACGCTGGAGACGTTCACCACCAGCATCACGGAGGGGAACATCAGCGACATCAGCCGCCCGGCCCGCAGCGAGACGTCCATCAGCCCGGTGTTGGCGGTGGTGAAGCGGTCGCGCTCATGGGTGTCGCGGACGAAGGCGCGGATGACCCGGATACCGGTGATCTGCTCGCGCAGCACCCGGTTGACGGTGTCGATGCGGTCCTGGACATGGCGGAACAGCGGCCGCATCCGGCGGACGATGAGCGTGACGACCACGCCCAGGGCCGGAACGATGAGCAGGAGCAGCCCCGACAGCGGAACGTCCTGGTTGAGCGCCATGACCACACCGCCGACGCACATGATCGGCGCCGAGACCATCAGCGTGAACGACATCAGGCACAGCATCTGCACCTGCTGCACATCGTTGGTGGTGCGGGTGATCAGGGACGGCGCCCCGAAGTGGCCCATCTCACGGGCCGAGAAGGACTGCACCCGGTCGAAGACGGCGGCGCGCACATCGCGGCCGAGCGCCATGGCCGTACGGGCGCTGAAGTAGACGGCTCCCGCGGCGCACACGATCTGGACAAAGGTGACGGCGATCATCAGCCCGCCGACACGGACGATGTAGCCGGTGTCGCCCTTCACCACTCCGCCGTCGATGATGTCCGCGTTCAGCGCGGGGAGGTAGAGGGTGGCAAGGGTCTGCACCAGTTGCAATAAAACGATCAGCGTGATCGTTCGGGTATAGGGCCTCAGATACGCCCGTATCAGTCGTACCAGCACACCGAAACCTTAAGTGACTCACGCCCCGAACCGGCCGTATTTTCGACGAACCGCGCGTGGTCCATGGCGCGGGCCCGCACCCGTCATCATGGAGGCGGCAGATGACGGGAAAGGGATCGCGATGGCGATGAAGAACACGCCCGCCGGGACCATCCGGTACTGGGCCGCCGCCCGCGCCGCGGCCGGTACCGCGGAGGAGCCGTACGCCGCGCGGACACTGGCGGAAGCGCTGGACGTGGCCCGGGAGCGGCACACCGCACGGCCGGAGTTCGCGCGCGTGCTGCTGCGCTGTTCGTTCCTGGTCGACGGAACCCCGGTCGGCACCCGCGACCACAAGACGATCCAACTCGCCGAGGGCGGCACGGTCGAGGTGCTCCCGCCGTTCGCAGGAGGGTGAACCCCGAGCTCATGAGCAACCAGCCGCACCAGCCCAACGAGCCCCACGAGCCTCACCAGCAGAACCCGCAGCAGCCGCAGAATCCGCAGCAGCCGTATCCCCCGTACGGGTCGTACGAGGCTCCTTACGGCGGATACGACCAGAGCGCGCATCCTTACGGCGGCGATGGCGGTAACGGCGGCCACGGTCAGGGTGCCCAGCAGCCGGGCGACTGGCCGGGGTACGAGGGCTATCCGCAGCAGCAGGGATACGCCCAGGCCCAGCCGCCGCAGTACCAGCACCCGCAGCAGCAGTACCAGCAGCAGCCGTACGCGGATCCTTACACCGCCCCCCAGCAGGGACACCAGGCGCACCAGGCCCAGTACTCGCACCAGGGCCACCAGAGCCACCAGAGCCACCAGGGCCAGTACGCCCAAGGCTGGGATCAGCAGCAGCACCCGTACCAGCCCGCCCCCCAGCATCCGGCCCAGCACCCGCACCCGGCCCAGCCCCGGACCGCGGCGCAGACCCATGCGCAGGCCCAGCACCCACAGGCCCAGCACGCACAATCCCAGCAGCCACAGCCCGCGCCCGCCCCCGCGACGGCAGCCGCCACGGCAACCGCCACGGCAACCGCGACCGCCACCGCCGAGCCGCC
>NZ_JAHLEM010000942.1 GCF_018883605.1 Streptomyces niphimycinicus
CCGCGAGACGGGGGCGGGGCGACCGGGCGCGCGGCGGGTGCAGGACGGGTGGGCCCGCTCAGTAGGTGATGAGCCCGTTCTGTATGGCTGTCACCACGGCGGCGGTCCGATTGGGCGCACCCAGCTTCAGGAGCAGGCTGGCGACGATGCGCTTGACGCCATGACTGGATATGCCCAGGCGCCGGGCGATCTGCTTGTTGCTCATGCCCTTGGCGAGCAGGAGCAGCACCTCGTTCTCGCGGGCGGTCAGGGAGACCTCGCGCGGGCGGTGCTGTCCCGAATCACGGACGCGGTGCAGCAGCGCCCGGATGAGGGAGGTGGGCATGGGAACCTCTCCCGCCGCCGTCTGTTGCAGCGCCTCCTCGACGGCGGAGGCGGTCAACTGGTCCTCGACCAGGAATCCATCAGGAACCGAGGTTCCTGCGAGAATTTCCTCGCGTATGTCCGTACTGCTGAGTAACAGCAGTACCTTCGCTCGTCGGTGCCGGGCATCGACGAGCGCCCCGCGATCGGGGACGTAGTCGTCCTCGTGCAGGAACAGGACGTCGACCCGGCCGGAACCCAAGGTGTCCTCCACTTCGGTCCAGTCGCCGCAGTGTCTGACCTCGCCCACCGACGGCGCGGTCGACAGCACGGCTCGCAGCCCGAGCCGCAGGAATCCGCTGCGCACAAGAGTGGTCACCACGAGCTGCTCTCCTTGACAGGGGGGGTGGCACAGCATCTGGCTCACTCGTACTCCTCCTCACTGGCGCCATGCGCCTCTGGCATATTTCCGGACCGGAGAACGCGCTCCTCCCCCGTGTCGGCCGTCGGCAGGCCCAGTTGCCATGGATGCGCAAGTGCGACTCATATTCAACAATATGGTGCTCCACAGTACCCAGACGAAACGTTCGGGATCAACCATTCGACAGGGCACCGGCGAGATGGCCGCCACCGCGACAATGCCCGGCATCCGCATAATCCACTCAAGGTTTAATTTTCATCCAGCCATTGGTTTTCACCCCTGCGGGGCACGCTTTCGTTTTTCCCGGAAAACAAGTACCGTCCATGCGACGGCTGGCCCGCACCCCCTGCACTGCCGTGTGAAACCCGATGACTCAGACCCGTACGACGACCCACGACGCTACCGATACGCCGCCTGAGCAGGGACGGGACCAGTCCATCCCGGTGTGCTGCGCCCCGGTCACGCCACCTCGTCGCGCGCCGATGGACGTACGGGCCTCCCCCGCGAAGCACATCGCGGGACCGCGCCCGCTACCCGCGGCATCCCGTCGACGGCTCGGCGAATTGTGAACCGTTAAAACCCCGCGCACCCAGCCCATGATTTTCGAGAAATCGTGGCCGAAAACCATGGCCGGCAATAATTTCCGGGCCATCCCGGCCGCAGGCGCGGCCCAGCCCCGACCCCAGAGAATGGAGTGCCGATGACCGCCGAGACCGTCCCCGAGGGGAAGGATCCGGCCGACAGTGTGCCCCGCTGGCTGCTGGCGCAGATGCGGCCGTTCCGGCCGTACATCGCCCTGCATGTGCTGGGCAGCCTCGTCTGGCAGTCGCTGAACGCGGCGATCCCCCTGGTCATCGGCCTGGCCTTCGACGCGGTCCTCGATCATGGCGGCGACGCACCCGACTTCGGCACCTTCCACGCCATCGTCGCCGGTCTGCTGGCACTCGTGCTCGTGCGGGCCGTGGGCGGCATCGTGGCCACCTACTGCCTGGAGTCCTTCGCCAGCGGGCTGGAGCGCCAGGCGCGTGCCCAGGTCTTCGCCGGCCTGCTGCGCAAGAGCCAGGGCTACTTCAACCGGCGGCGAGTCGGTGATCTGTCCGCCCGCGCCACCGGCGACGCCGAGTCACTGAATCTGATGGTGTCGCCAGGTTTCGACATGGCGGTCGACCTGGCGCTGAACGTCCTGATGCCGATCATCTTCGTCGCCCTGGTCGATCCGCGGCTGCTGCTGTCCCCGGTCGTCTTCGTCGTGTTGTTCGCGGTAGTACTCGCCGAGCACGGACGGCGCCTGGAACCCGTTTCCGACCTGGCCCGGGAATGCTTCGGCGACATGACGGCCCAGGCCACCGAGAGCATCGCCGGAGTCGAGGTGGCCGAGTCGACCGGCGGAGCCGAACAGGAGCGCGGCCGGTTCGCCGAACTGGCCACGGCCTACCGTGACGCCTCCGAGCGCCAGATCCGCACCCAGGCGCTGTCCCTGCCGCCACTGCTGCTGGCCCTCGCCACCGCCGGCGCCCTGGTGCACTCCGTGCTCCTGCTGCGCGCGGGCTCCCTGAGCATCGGCGAACTCGTCGCCGTGCTCGGGCTGATGGGAACCCTGCGGGCACCCACCCAGCTCGCCTCCTTCAGCATCGGGCTCATCTATCTCGGCATGGCCGGAGCGCAGCGCATCAAGGAGGTCGTCGACGACCCGGACGGCGAGGACGAGACGGGCGGCCGGCACGCCGTGCCCATCACCGGGGATGTCGCCATGGAGCACGTCACCTTCGGCTACGAACCCGGCAAGCCGGTGCTGTCCGACGTGTCGTTCCGGGTGGCTGCCGGCACCACCGTGGCCATCGTCGGCGCCACGGGCAGCGGCAAGTCCACGCTGGTGCATCTGCTGAACCGCACCTATGTCCCCGACGAGGGACGCGTCCTGATCGACGATGTCGCCACCACCGACTGGGACACCAGGTCACTGCGTTCGCAGATCGCGGTCATCGAGCAGGACGTGGTGCTGTTCTCCCGCACCATCGCCGAGAACCTCGCGCTCGACGCGGAGACCGGCGCCGACCGCGCCAGGCTGGAGGCCGCGGCCCGCACCGCCCAGGCCCACGACTTCATCATGGCGAGCGAGGACGGCTACGACACTGTCCTCGGCGAACGCGGGGTCACCCTGTCCGGAGGGCAGCGCCAGCGCCTCGCCATCGCCCGCGCGCTGGTGGCCGACCCTCGCATCCTCACCGTGGACGACGCGACCAGCGCCGTCGACGCCGCCACCGAACACGATCTGCAACGCGCCATGCGGCAGGCCTCGGCCGGGCGCACCACGTTCCTCATCACCCCCAGGCTGTCCCGTATCCGTGCCGCGCACCACATCCTCGTCCTGGACGCCGGCCGGATCGTCGGCCAGGGCAGCCACGAACAGCTCCTGCGCGACTGCTCGTTCTACCGTCGGATCTTCGCGCCCTACCTGGACGAGCCGGCCCCCGCCGGCCCGGCCCCCGTGGGAGCCAAGGAGGAGAGCCACTGATGGCGCACTTGCTGGAGGGCATCGAGCCGGACGGCTACGACCGCCGCTACCGCGACCGCGAACTGGCCCGCCGCATCACCCCCTACTTCCACGGCAGAGGCAGAACGGTGGCCTTCGTGACCGCCGCCGTGGTCATCGCCGCCGCCGCGGGCAGCGCCGTCCCCCTGCTGCTGGCCAGGACCGTCGACTCGGCCCTGGACGACGGCGACAGCGGGGTGGCATGGCTCGTCACGGCCGTGCTCGCCGCGGGCATCGTCGCCTGGCTGTTCACGTATCTACAGGAGCGCACGGTGGGAAGCCTGGTCTGTGACGTCGTCCTCAGCCTGCGCAAGCGCGTCTTCGAAGCGGCCATGCGACAGGACATGTCCTTCCACGACTCCCACGCCACGGGCGCGGTGGTCAGCCGGGTCACCAACGACACGCAGGCCTTCGCGACGCTGATCAACCTGGTGCTCAGCCTCCTCGGGCAAGTGCTGATGATCGTGATCCTGCTGACCGCCCTCTTCCTGATCAACGTGGAGCTGGCCCTGGTGACGGCCTTGGTCGCCGCGGTCGTCGTCGCCGTCAGCCTCGCCTTCCGACGCGCCGCGCGCAGCGCCTCCCTGCGGCAGCAGGAGGCACTGGCCGAGGTCAACGGCTATGTCCAGGAGACCCTGCGCGGCATCGCCGTGGCCCGCAACCACAGCCACCAGCAGGCCGCGCAGCGCGGACTCGACGAGGTCAACCACCGCTGGTTCCGGGCGAGCGTGCGGCTGAACCGCATGTTCAGCGGCATCTTCCCGCTGCTGATCTCATTGACCGGCCTGGGCACGACCGCCGTGGTCCTGGTCGGCGGCCACGGCGTGGACTCCGGCAGCGTGTCGGCCGGCGAATGGGTGCTGTTCCTGGAGGCGCTGGCCCTGTTCTGGTCGCCGCTCACCAGCATCGCCTCCTTCTGGAGCCAGCTCCAGCAGGGCCTGGCCGCGGGAGAGCGGGTCTTCGCGCTGGTCGACCGCGAGCCCGCAGTACGCCAGCGCGACCGCCTCCCGGTCCCGCGCCTGCGCGGCGAGATCACACTGCGCGACGTCCACTTCGGCTACGACGCCCAGCACCCCGTCCTCAAGGGCGTGAACCTCACCATCCCGGCCGGCCGCACCGTGGCCCTCGTCGGCCACACCGGAGCGGGCAAGTCCAGTCTGGTGCGACTGATCATGCGCGCGTACGAGTTCCAGAAGGGCAGCATCGCAGTCGACGGGCGGGACGTGCGCACCCTGGACCTGGAGCAGTATCGGCGCTGCCTCGGCGTGGTCACACAGACCCCGTTCCTCTTCTCCGGGACGGTCGCGGACAACATCGCCCGCGGACGGCCGGGCGCCACCCGCGACGACGTCGAGGCCGCCGCGCGCGCGGTGGCGGGCGGCGACTGGCTGGCCCAGCTACCGCAGGGCCTGGACACCGTCACCGACGAGGGCGGACGCAACCTGTCCACCGGCCAACGGCAGATCGTCGCGCTGGCCCGGGTCTTCCTACAGGGCGCACCGGTACTGGTCCTGGACGAGGCCACTGCCAGCATCGATCCCCTGACGGAGGCCCAGATCCAGGAGGGCCTGGACGCCCTGGCCAAGGACCGCACCACCCTCGTCGTCGCCCACCGGCTGCCCACTGTCCGCAAGGCCGACAGGATCGTCGTCGTCGACGACGGACGCGTCATCGAGGAGGGCGACCACACCAGCCTGCTGGCCCGGGACGGGGCCTACCGCCGCCTGTACGACCGGTACTTCCGCCACCAGCGGCCCGACGACGACCCCGCCGACGAGCCACAGGTACTGTCCGCCGCCGCCGACAGGAGGCCCTGACCGATGGCCACCCCGACCGGAACCGGGACGGCGCCCGCTCCCGCGACCCTGGACGACGTGCTCGGCAGCGCCTGCCGCGCCCGTCCGGGTGCCGTGGCCGTGCGCTGCGGGGACGACGTCCTGACCTACGGTGACCTGCACGACAGGGTCCGCGCCACCGCGCACCGCTGGACCTCCCGCGGCCTCGCCCCGCACGGCACGGTGGCACTGCTCTGGGAGAACACGTCCGCATGCGTCGTCGCCTTCCTCGCCGCCGCACGCCTCGGGGCACGCCTGATTCCCCTGGAACCCGGCACGCCCCGGCCGCGGCTGGCCGCCCTGCGGACCGAGGTGGCCGGCCCCCTCTTCGTCGCGGGCCACGAGGCGAGGCTCCGCGCACTCGACGGCGACGGGGAGCGGGACCCGCTCGACGATCGCGTCCCGCTCCCGGTGGACGCCGCCGACGACGCCCCGGCCCCGCGCGGACGGCCGGAGCACGGC